>NZ_JBEZKG010000020.1:0-159516 GCF_040651535.1 Streptomyces sp. NPDC048420 | reverse complement strand
CGGAGGCTGACGCCACCCGCACCTGCCGACCGGCAGGGCCCAACGCGCGCCCGCCGCAGAGCAGTTACGCCGCGAGCGCCTCGACACAGTCACGACTCGCCGCCACCGGGACATTTCCGGAGGCTGACGCCACCCGCACCTGCCGACCGGCAGGGCCCAACGCGCGCCCGCCGCAGAGCAGTTACGCCGCGAGCGCCTCGACACAGTCACGACCCTCGACGCCAACGGCTCCGACCACCGCGAGGCCCCGCGATGCGCGGCGGGGTCAGGCTGCGCGGTGCCGGCGGGGCCGAATCGGCGGAGTCGCGGGCCAGGTCCCGCGTCACCAGCCCGCCGGTCGGTCGCCCTGCGGCTCCTCGCCCCGGACCGGCGGCCGTGCACGCCACCACGCGGGCGACGCTAGACGGCAACCGCCTTCGCCGCCTCCCGCACCTCCAGCAGAGACGCGCTCTCCCGTTCCGCCTCGAAGGCCCGGTGGCCGCCGCGCAGGCCGAACAGGCGCTTGGCCAGCAGGATGTAGAGGACGGCCAGGATGTTCAGGACCAGCGTGGCGATCTTCAACCAGCTGATGTGTTCGGTGAGTTCGTAGATCTCCAGCGGGAGGAACGCGGCGGTCGCGACCACCGTCAGGTACTCCGCCCAGCGCCTGGCGTACCAGAGGCCGACGGCCTCGACGAGCTCGATGAGGGCGTACGCCAGCAGCAGTACGGCCACCAGGACCAGGGTGTTGTGCCGGTAGCCGAAGGTCTTCTGGACGGTGTCCACGATCGGCGAGTGGTCGAGGTCGTAGTGAAAGTGCCTGAACACCGGGCGGAAGACGTCCAGATACTCGTCGAAGAGCCTGCGCACCGCGTCCTGGCTGTTGCTGAACCTCCACACCGCCACCGCGGCCAGCACGATGAACACCCCGCGCACCGCCCGCTCGACCGCAAGGAAGCGCAGGACGAACAGGTCCCGCAGGACTTTGCCGCGCGGCACGAGGGGCGCGTGGCCTGCGGGTCCCGAGCCGTGCGGGTCGCCGAGGGCGAAGTCGCCGCAGCGCAGGCAACGCCAGGCGTCCCCCAGGGCGGTCTCGGCCAGCAGCCGCTCCCGCAGGCGGGGTTCGTCCGGCGCGTACGTCACATGTCCGCGGCGCGCGCAGGTCCGCCGGTCCCAGTCGATCTTCATCCCCCGTGTGCCTCCGATGAAAAAGCGTGCCGTCCGGGAACGGCACGCTAGTGGGGCGAGGTAAGAGTTCGGTGAGTCAGCGAGCGCCGACGAGTTCCTTCTCCTTCTCGGCCTGCGGAGTCGGTTCGGCGGACTTCCGGCCGGGCAGCAGCACCGCCACCAGAACCGTCCCGACGCCCAGCACGACCGCCCCGATCAGGCTGGTGTGGGCCACCGCGTCCGAGAAGGACGAGCCGACCGCCTCCGCCATCTGCTGGGCGCCGGTGGCCAGTTGCTCGGCCTGCGCCTTCAACTGGGCGGCCTGCTGTGGGTCGGTGGACTGCGCGGCCTGCGCGGCGACCTGCTGCGCCCTCTCACCGATGCCCTGCGCGACCGTGTACCCGGCGCCGACGGAGTCCTGGGCCGTCTCCAGCGTGGCGGCGGGCAGCCTGCTTCCGCCGGTGGCGTCCGAGAGGTGGTCCGAGTACGAGGTCGCCAGCAGCGAGCCCAGGATCGCGATGCCCAGCGAGCCGCCGAGTTCGATGGAGGTGTCGTTCACCGCGCCGCCGACGCCCAGTTCGGACTCGGGGAAGGCGCCCATGATCGCGTCCGTGGCGGGCGAGAGGGCGAGGCCGATCGCCAGGCCAAGGACCATCAGGGGTGCGACGAAATCGTCGTACGACGAACTCGCGTCGACCCGGGTGAGCAGCGCGAGGGCCGCCGTGCCGCCGACCATGCCCGCGGTGACCGTCCACTTCATGCCGACCCGCGGGGTGAGGAACCCGGTCAGGGCCGAGCCGACGAAGACCGCGCCGGCGAGCGGCAGCATGCGCAGGCCGGTCTCCAGGGCGCTGTAGCCGAGGACGAACTGGAGGTGCTGGGTCAGGTAGTAGAAGGCACCGAAGACGGCCAGGAAGAACAGGGCGACGGCGAGGTTGGAGCCCGCGAAGCCGCGGTCGGTGAAGCGGCGGACGTCGATGAGGGGGCGCGGGTGGCGCAGCTCCCAGGCGACGAAGAGCGCGAGGCCGACGCCGGCGGCCACCGCGGCCGCGATCGCTTTGGCGTGCCAGCCGAAGTGCGGACCCTCGATGATCATGTAGACCAGTGAGCCGATCCAGACGACCGACAGCAGTCCGCCGACGTAGTCGATACGGCCGTGCTGGGCGGCCTTGGACGGCGGGACGAGGGCGAGGGCGGCGACGATGGCGACGGCGGCGATCGGGACGTTGATCAGGAACGTCGAGGTCCAGGCGTGGTTCTCCAGGAGCGCGCCCGCGACCAGCGGTCCGGCCGCGATCGCCACTCCGGAGGTGGCCGTCCACACGGTGATCGCCTTGGCGCGCTCACCGCGCGGGAAGGTCGCGGCGAGCAGGGAGAGCGTCGCCGGCATGATCATCGCGGCGCCGGTGCCCATCACCGCGCGGGCCGCGATGACGGTCGTGGCGCTGTCGGCGAAGTACCCGAAGACCGCGCCGCCGCCGAAGACCCCGAGGCCGAGCAGAAGCGCGCCGCGACGGCTGTACTTGTCGCCGATCGCCCCGAACAGCAGCATCAGCGCGGCGTACGGGACGGTGTAGCCGTCGATGACCCACTGGAGGTCGGCGCTGGACAGACCGAGGTCCTCGGTCATCGCGGGCGCCGCGACCGTGAGGGCGGTGTTCGCCATCACGATGATCAGCAGGCTGAGGCAGAGGACGAGAAGTGCCCACCAGCGGCGGGGGTAGGGGCGCTCCATCTTCTCGACCGGTTCGGTCATGACGAGTCGCATGGCAGGGGTGGCCTTCCTCGGCAGACTTGCACAGTGGCGTGCATTTGCTCAACACTGTGCAATGTACGCCTGATGCACAATGCTGTGCAAGTCCAGCCGGGAGGGGCACAATGGCGGCCATGACCACGGGCCACACCAGTCGCGCAGACGCCAATCGCCGCCGCATCCTCGATGTGGCACTCGCCGAGCTGCTGCGCGACCCCGACGCGTCCATGGACCAGATCGCGCGCGCCGCGGGCGTCGTACGGCGGACCGTGTACGGCCACTTCCCGAGCCGTGAGGCGCTGATCAGCACGCTCGTCGACGGTGCCGTGGAGGCGGTGGCGGCCGCGCACGCGGCGGGGCGCGAGGGGGCCGAGGACCTGGCGCAGGCCGTGGCGGGCTCCGTGCTCTCGGTCTGGGAGGTCGCCGACCGCTACCGCATCCTGGTCGCGCTCGCGCAGCGCAGTGTCACCATGCAGGGCATCCGCGAGCGGCTGGCCCCCGTGCGCGAGGCCTGCACCGAGCTGCTCCAGCGCGGCCTCGACGAGGGCGTCTTCGTCTCACCACTGCCCGCGCCCGCGCTGGCGTACGTCCACGAGCAGATGCTGTTCGCGGTCATGGAGGCGGTCAACGACGGCCACCTGGCACCGGAAGAGGCGGGCCGCTCCGCCGCGGTCACGGTTCTGACCGCAGCAGGCGTACCCGCCTCCCTCGCCACCGCACTGGTCGCGAAACTGAGCAACTGAACCGGCACGGAGGCGGACCACGACGACCCCCTCGCAGCCGAAGAGACGGGCCGCACCGCCGCGGTCACGACCCTGACCGCAGCAGGCGTACCCGCCTCCCCGGCCACCGCACCGGTGGCCAAGCTGAGCAACTGAACCGGCACGAAAGCAGACAGCGAAAGAGGCGGGTACGCCCGCCGCGGTCACGACTCTGACCGCGGCGGGCGTACCCGCCTCTCTGGCCACCGCACTGGTCGCCAGGCTGAGCAACTGAACCGGTTCTGAGATGGGTCCGGGCGGCCGAGCTACGGGGGAGTACTCGGCCGCCCGGGGTGGGTGAGCCGGGCCCGGGTTCAGGTCGGGCCCGACCCCGCTCTGGGGGCCGCTCAGGCCTTGGCCAGCTCCTTCTCGCCGCCCTGCTCGGGGACGTCCGCCTCGGCCGCGGGCTCGTCGCCGTTGTCGAGGAGCGTCTTCTCGTCGAAGGGGATGTGGCCCGCGAGCACCTGGTCGACCCGCTCGCGGTCGATCTCCTTGGTCCAGGTGCCGATCAGGACGGTGGCGACGGCGTTGCCCGCGAAGTTGGTCAGGGCGCGCGCCTCGCTCATGAAGCGGTCGATGCCGACGATCAGGCCGATGCCGTCCACCAGGGCGGGCTTGTGCGACTGGAGACCACCGGCCAGGGTCGCGAGACCGGCGCCGGTGACACCGGCGGCGCCCTTCGAGGCGACGAACAGGAACAGCAGCAGCGGGATCTGCTCGCTGACGGCCATCGGCGTGCCCATGGCGTCGGCGACGAACAGCGAGGCCATGGTCATGTAGATCATGGTGCCGTCGAGGTTGAAGGAGTAGCCGGTCGGGATGGTGATGCCGACCACCGGCTTGCTGACGCCCAGGTGCTCCATCTTCGCGATGATCCGCGGCAGCGCGGACTCGGAGGAGGAGGTCGACAGGATCAGCAGGAACTCACGGCTCAGGTACTTGAAGAGCGTGAGGATGTTCAGGCCGGCGACGATCCGCAGCAGCGTGCCGAGCACGATGAAGACGAACAGCAGACAGGTGACGTAGAAGCCGAGCATCAGCACGGCGAGGCTCTTCAGGGCGTCGACACCGGCGGACCCGACGACCGCGGCCATCGCGCCGAACGCACCGACCGGGGCGGCCCACATCACCATCGCGAGGACACGGAAGACGAGCCGCTGGATGTGCTCGACACCGCGCAGGATCGGCGCGCCGGTGTTGCCCATGGCCTGCAGGGCGAAACCGCACAGCAGGGCGATGAGCAGGGTCTGGAGGACCTCACCGCCGGTGAAGGCGGAGACGAAGGTGGTCGGGATGATGCCGAGCAGGAACTCGGTGGTGTCCTTGGCCTCCGCGTCGACCTGGGCGTGACCGGCGTCCTTGATCGCGTCGGTGACGGCGAGACCGGTGCCCGGCTCCAGGATGTTGCCGACGACCAGGCCGATGCCCAGCGCGACCAGCGACATGATCATGAAGTAGACGAGGGCGATACCGCCGACCGCGCCCACCTTGGCGGCCTTCCGCACCGATCCGATGCCGAGCACGATCGTGCAGAAGATGATCGGCGAGATCATCATCTTGATCAGGTTCACGAAGCCCGTACCGATGGGCTTGAGCTCCACGGCGAAGTCGGGGGCGACCAGACCGACCGTGATGCCGAGGGCGACCGCGACGATCACCGCGATGTACAGGTAGTGGGTGCGGTCCTTCTTGACCTGCGGTGCCGTATCGGGGGTACTGGCGGCCACGGCTGCCCTCCTTGACGTCTTCGTCGGCATGACCGGCGTGCGGCTCACGTCCGGGCTGTTTAAGGAATGCCGTGACTATCTCCTGCCCTGTGAGGGTGGTCACCCTTCCGTTCATTTAGTTCACAATCGGCCATGGAGGCAGACTGACGACATGCGCATCCCCGCCGTACCGAGACCCCGCAGCCTGGCGGCCCAGCTCTTCGCCATGCAGGCCGTGCTGATCGCCGTGGTCGTGGCGGGATACGCGCTGTTCACATACGTCAGCGACCGGGGGCAGGCCGAGGACGCGGCGCGGGATCAGGCCAGGGCGGTGGCGCGGGCGGTCGCGGACTCCCCGTCCGTGCGGGAGGCGATCGGTACGCCGAATCCGACGGTCGAACTCCAGCCGTACGCACTCCGGGTCATGGCCGACACCGACGTCGACTTCGTCACGATCATGAGCCCGCGGGGGATCCGCTGGACCCACCCCGACAAGGACCAGATCGGCAAGCACTTCCTCGGCAACATCGAGCGCGCGCTGAAGGGCGAGACCTTCACGGAGACCTACAAGGGCACGCTCGGCTACTCCGTCCGCGCGGTCACCCCGGTCGAGGACGGCAAGGGGCACATCATCGGCCTGGTCAGCGCGGGCATCCAGGTCGAGAAGATCAGCAAGCGGGTGCAGGGGCAGCTGGCGGCCCTGCTCTACGTCGCGGGGGGCGCGCTCGCGTTGGGTGCCGTCGGTACGTACGTCGTGAACGCGCGCCTGCGCCGGCACACCCACGGCATGAACGCGGCCGAGCTCAGCCGGATGCACGACTATCACGAGGCGGCTCTGCACGCGGTGCGCGAGGGGCTGTTGATGCTGGACGGGCAGTACCGTGTCGCGTTGATAAACGACGGCGGACGGGAGCTGCTGGGTGTGTCGTCGCAGGACGAGGTGATCGGGCGCTCGGTGGCGGACCTCGGGCTGCCGGCACCGCTGACGGGTGCGCTGCTCGCCTCGGGGCCACGGGTCGACGAGGTCCATCTGACGTCGTCGCGGGTCCTGGTCGTCAACACCTCCCCCGTCTCCGGCGGAGAACAGCGCGGCACCGTGGTCACCCTGCGCGATGTGACCGAACTCCAGTCCCTGATGGGTGAGTTGGACTCGGAGCGCGGCTTCACGCAGGCGCTGCGCTCGCAGGCCCACGAGGCGGCGAACCGACTCCACACCGTCGTCTCCCTGATCGAACTGGGCCGCGCGGAACAGGCGGTGGACTTCGCGACGGCGGAACTGGAGCTGGCGCAGGCGCTGACGGACCAGGTGGTGGCGGCGGTGGGCGAACCGGTGCTGGCCGCGTTGCTGCTGGGCAAGACGGCCCAGGCGAACGAGCGGGGCGTGGATCTGGTGGTGTCGGAGGACAGCCGCCTGGACGACGGCCTGCTGCCGCCCTCCCTCCCGGCCCGGGACCTGGTGACCATCCTCGGCAACCTCATCGACAACGCGGTGGACGCGGCGCAGGGGAGCGTGCCGGCGCGGGTGACGGTGACGGCGTACACGGAGAGCACGGCCGGCCCCGGACTGGTCCTACGCGTGACCGACACCGGCGCGGGCGTCGACCCCACCCACGCCGAGGCGGTCTTCCAGCGCGGCTTCTCCACGAAACCGGCAGGCCCCGGCGGCCGCGGCCTCGGCCTGGCCCTGGTCCGCCAGGCGGTGACCCGCTGCAAGGGAACCCTCACGGTGACGGAGGCGTCCGGAGGCGGAGCGGAGTTCGAGGTACGGCTGCCGCTGGGAGGTGAGCCGGACGACGCCGACGGTTCCGGCGGGCCTCGCGTCGATGCAGCGCCGGGTGGGTCCGGCGGCTCTGGTGGTTCCGGCGGCTTTGATGGTTCCCGCGGCTTTGATGGTTCCCGCGGCTCTGGCGGTTCCGGCGGCTCTGGCGGTTCCGGCGGCTTTGATGGTTCCGGCGGCTCTGGCGGTTCCCGCGGCTCTGGTGGTTCCGATGTACCCCATGGCCCCGCCGGACCCAGCAGCACCCGCAACCCCAACACCCCCGGCAGCATCGTCCGCCCCGGCAACCTCGCCCGCCCCGACCACGTCGGCGAGCCCAATGGCTCCAGCAGTCCCGGCAGTCCCGGCAGTCCGGGGAACCCCGTCGCTCCCGATAGCCCCGGTGACACCGCCGATCCCCCTACCCCCAAAGGCGCCACGGTCCCCGGAGGCGACCTATGACGAACACTCCGCAGCCCATCCGTGTCCTGGTCGTCGAGGACGACCCCGTCGCGGCCGACGCGCATGTCATGTACGTCAACCGGGTCCCCGGGTTCACGGCCGTGGGCAAGGCGCACACCGGGGCGGAGGCTCGGCGGTTGCTGGACCGGACGGCCGTGGACCTGTTGCTGCTCGATCTCCATCTGCCGGACGGGCACGGTCTCCAGCTGGCCCGTACGCTGCGCGCGGCCGGGCATCAGGCGGACGTGATCGCGGTGACGTCGGCCCGGGACCTGACGGTCGTCCGCGAGGGCGTCTCGCTGGGGGTCGTGCAGTACGTACTGAAGCCGTTCACCTTCGCCACCCTGCGCGACCGGCTGATCCGGTACTCCGAGTTCCACGCCGCGGCCGGCGAGGCCAGCGGACAGGACGAGGTCGACCGCGCGCTGGCCACCCTCCGCGCACCGGGCCCGGCCGCCCTGCCCAAAGGGCTCAGCGCCCCGACCCTGGAGCGCGTGACGTCGGCCCTGCGGGACAACACGGAAGGGCTCACGGCGACCGGCCTGGCCGAGGTGGTCGGCATCTCCAGGATCACCGCCCGCCGCTACCTGGAACACCTGGTCGACGCGGGCCGGGCGGCACGCAGCCCGCAGTACGGGACGGTCGGGCGGCCGGAGTTGCAGTACCGGTGGGTCAAGAACCCGTAAGTCCGAGCTGGTGCACGCTCATTGACGGGACTAGACCACTCCTCTTACGTTCACACGGCAGCCGTCCCGGCCACAACGACGTGAGCCCGTAGGAGGTCATGCCCGTGCGCCCCACCGCCGTACTCCCCTCCCTGCTCGCCACCGCCCTCGCCGCATCCGCCCTCACCGCCTGCGGCGGCGGTTCCGGCAGTGATCCGGACACCGTGAAGGTCTCGTTCAAGCAGTCCACGGACAACTCGATCCATGTGATGGACGACTATCTCGCGGACATCAAGAAGCAGTTCGAGAGGACGAACCCCGGCAAGAAGGTCGAGCTCGTCCCGATCAAGGCCCCGGACTCGGAGTACTACACCAAGCTCCAGCAGATGCTCCGCTCCCCCAAGACCGCCCCCGATCTGGTCTACGAGGACACCTTCCTCATCAACTCCGACATCACCAGCGGGTACTTGAAGCCCCTCGACGCCTATCTCGCCAAGTGGCCGGACTGGAACCAGTTCATCGACACCGCGAAGGCGGCCGCGAAGGCCGAGGACGGGAAGACGTACGGCGTCCCGGACGGGACGGACACCCGCGGGCTCTGGTTCGACAAGGGGATCTTCGCGAAGGCCGGTCTGCCGGCCGACTGGCAGCCGAAGACCTGGGACGAGGTCCTCGACGCGGCCCGCACCATCAAGCGCAGGGTCCCGGACGTCACGCCCCTCAACGTGTACACCGGCAAACCCGCGGGCGAGGCCGCCGCCATGCAGGGCTTCGAGATGCTGCTCTACGGGACCGGCGACGGCCGGAGCGACCCCCTGTACGACGACACCGCCAAGAAGTGGATCGCCGGCAGCCAGGGCTTCAAGGACGCCCTGGCCTTCGTCGAGACGGTCTACCGGGAGAAGCTCGGCCCGGACGTCTCCACCGCCCTGGACCCCAACATCCAGACCATCGTCCGCGGCGACCTGCTCCCCAAGGGCAAGCTCGGCATCAACCTCGACGGGTCCTGGCTCCCGCAGGACTGGCTTGAGGGCAGCGGCCACGAATGGCCCGAGTGGTCAAGCAAGTTGGGCCTCGCGTACATGCCGACCCAGCACGGCCAGGCTCCCGGCAAGGTGAGCATGTCCGGCGGCTGGGCCTGGGCGGTTCCCGCGAAGGCGGCCAACCCCGACCTCGCCTTCGAGTTCGTCAGGACCATGCAGACCAAGGCCAACGCCCAGAAGTGGTACGTCGCCAACTCCGGTATCGCGGTACGCAAGGACGTCGCCGACGACCCCGCGTACGCCAAGGCCCAGCCCGGCATCGAGTTCTTCACCGACCTCGTCGCCAGCACCCACTACCGGCCCGCCTACCCGGCGTACCCGAAGGTCTCCACGGCCATCCAGGAGGCCATGGAGGGCGTGACGACCGGGGACACCCCCGTCGAGGAGGCGGCCAAGGGCTACGACGACGCGCTCAAGGAGGCCACGGACAACCAAGTGGTCGAAAAGTGAACCCGCGCTCCCTCACCCGAGCCCTCCCCCTGACCCCCGCCCTCGTCCTCCTGCTCCTCTTCCTCGCAGGGCCCATCGCCTACTGCGCCTGGATCGCCTTCACCGACCTCCAGTTGACCGGCCAGGCCGAGTCGTCGTTCGTCGGCTTCGAGAACTTCCGTACGGCCTTCCAGGACGAGGAGTTCCTCAACGCCGTATGGCTGACACTCGTGTTCACGGTCGTGTCGTCGCTGATCGGGCAGAACACCCTGGGCCTGGCGCTCGCGGCGCTCATGCAGCGCGCCTCGAAGCCCGTGCGCACCCTCACCGGCGGCATCGTGATCACGGCGTGGGTGCTCCCGGAGGTGGTCGCGGGCTTCCTCCTCTACGCCTTCTTCCGCAAGGAGGGCACCCTGAACGCCATCCTGGACCAGCTCCATCTCCCCTCCCAGAACTGGCTGTTCACGCTTCCGATCCTGGCGGTGTCCTTCGCGAACGTCTGGCGGGGCACCGCCTTCTCGATGCTGGTCTACACGGCGGCGCTGGGTGAGATCCCGAAGGAGATCACGGAGGCCGCCGAGGTGGACGGCGCCGGCGGCTGGCGCCGGATGTGGCACATCACCCTGCCGATGATCCGCCGTTCCATCGGCACGAACCTGATGCTCAACACCCTGCAAACGCTGTCGGTGTTCGGGCTGATCTGGGTGATGACGAGGGGCGGGCCGGGCGACAGGAGCCAGACGCTGCCGCTGTTCATGTACGAACAGGCCTTCCAGAACAGCATGATCGGGTACGGCACCGCGGTGGCGCTGCTGCTGCTCCTGGTCGGGTCGCTGTTCTCCGTGGTCTACATGCGCCTGCTGCGGACGGAGGTGTGACCATGGCCGCCACGCGCTTCCACGACCGCCGCCGGAACCGCCGACTGGCCGCCGACGCGGGGCTGTTGGCGGTCGCCGCGGCCTTTCTGCTGCCGCTCGCCTGGGTTGTCCTGTCGGCGCTCGACCCGCACGCCGACCTGCGGGTGAAGGTCCCCGACGGGGTCACCTTGGACAACTTCGACGCGATCCTGACCGACGACATCACCTTCACCCCGCTGCTCAACAGCCTGCTCCTGTGCGGCGGGGGGACCCTCCTGACGGTGGTCTGCGCGGCCCTCGCCGCCTATCCCCTGTCCCGCTTCCACTCCCGCCTCAACCGCCCGTTCCTGCTGTCGGTGCTCTTCGCGACCAGCCTCCCCATCACGGCGATCATGGTCCCGGTCTACGCCCTCTTCGTACGGGTCGACCTGATCGACACCCTCCGGGGTGCGATCCTCTTCTTCGCCGCCTCCCAACTCCCCTTCGCCATCTGGCTGATGAAGAACTTCATGGACGGCGTACCGAGGGAGCTGGAGGAGGCCGCCTGGACCGACGGCGCGAACTCACTCCAGTCCCTGCTCCGGATCGTGCTGCCCCTCATGGGCCCGGGAGTGGCGGTCGTGACCGTCTTCTCCTTCGTCATGATGTGGGGCAACTTCTTCGTACCGTTCATGCTGCTGCTGACCCCCGACCAGATGCCGGCCTCCGTCAGCATCAACGAGTTCTTCGGCAACCGCGGAATGGTGGCGTACGGCCAGCTCGCCGCGTTCTCGATCGTCTACTCGACCCCGGTGATCCTGCTGTACGTACTGGTGACCCGGCGACTGGGAGGAGGCTTCGCCCTGGGCGGGGCGGTCAAGGGGTGAGTCGGCCCCCGTACTGAACCGCGCCCGGCCGCCCCGGCCGGAACGGCTCCACCCCCACCACCCGACGCACCCGCACCGGCTCGATCAGCAGCATCACCCGTCGCTCCCCTTCGAGCAGCCACGGGTAGCGCTCCTCGCCGATGTACTTCTGGGTGAGCCGGTCCATGGAGCGTTCCGCCTCCTCGCCCTCGACGAAGCGGACGACCCGGCCCCGGATCTCGACGCGGTCGTAGGGGTTGTCGGGGTCGTGGTGGGAGAGGGAAACGTTCGGATTGCGCCGCAGGTTTTCCTCCTTCACACGTCCGATCGCCGTGTTGACCATGACGTACTCACCTTCGAGATCCGCCCACATGGGCGAGACCTGCGGCGCTCCGTCCGGACCGACCGTCGCGAGATGCCAGAAGTTCGGCGCCAGAAGCCGCTCGCGAATATGCCCCTCTACCTTGCCATTCACTTCGTACACGAAGATCGCACCTCTTTCCGGCCACCCGTCCGGGCACCCGGCGCCATCCTCACCACCCCGCCCGCACCACCGACAGACGATCTTCGGCCAGCCCGAACCCGCACTCGAAACCGTAGATTCCTACAATCCGTGTTGTTGGCCGAACAGACCGTAGTCACCGACTGGTCGCTTCCCTAACTTGTGGGCCGTGCGCCGCCCCCCAGCTCTCCCGAACCAGTCCGGACCGCCCTTCGACAACCTCAGCGCCCGCAGACTCCGTGTCGCTCTCGGCATGGGACCCGAGCACGTGGCCTACGGGCTGTGTGTCTCGTACGGGCTCCCCTACGTCACCCCGGATCTCGTGCTCGCCTGGGAGCGCGGGATCGTGAGCCCCACCAGTCCGGAACTCACCGCTCTCGCGGGCGTGTTGTGGTGCTCCCCCGGTGAACTCATCGGCCGCCCCCGCACCCTGCGCGAGCACCGCGTGGCGCGCGGCATCGCCCCCGAGGACGTGGCCCGCGCCGTGGGCCTCGAACTGCTCGCCTACCTCGGCATGGAGGAACACGACGAGTGGCGCGGCACCGACCGCCAGTCCACCGCCCTCGCCGAGCTGCTGGAGCTGAACCTGCCGGACTTCGTCGCCGTCACGGGACGCGAGAAGCGGCTCGCCGAGTGTCTGCGCGGCGCGGTCAGCACCCGCTGGCAGGCCTACGTCCGTCAGGTCGCGAAGATCGTGCCCCTGGACCGGCGCCTGGTGGAGGACACCCTCCAGGAACTGCACCGGCAGTACCAGGGGCAGATGGTGTCCACCCTGAGCTGGGGCGGGGGCGGCGAGAACGCTGGTGAGAGCGGCCGGGACTTCCTGGACGGGATCGTGGAGCTCTTCTGGGAAGCGGTCGGGAGACGGCCGTAAGCCCGGAAGGACCTAGAAGACCGACTCCGCCTCGTCCATCCGGTCCTTCGGGACCGTCTTCAGCTCGGTGACCGCCTCCGCGAGCGGCACCATCACGATGTCGGTGCCCTTGAGCGCGGTCATCCTGCCGAACTCGCCCCGGTGCGCGGCCTCCACCGCGTGCCAGCCGAAGCGGGTGGCGAGGACCCGGTCGTACGCGGTGGGTACGCCACCGCGCTGGACGTGGCCGAGGATGACCGGCTTGGCCTCCTTGCCGAGCCGGCGCTCCAGCTCGTACGCGAGGGCCGTACCGATGCCCTGGAAGCGCTCGTGGCCGAACTTGTCGATCTCGCCCGTGCCGTAGTCCATGCTGCCCTCGGCGGGGTGGGCGCCCTCGGCGACGCAGACCACGGCGAACCTCTTGCCGCGGGCGAAGCGCTCCTCGACCATCTTGACCAGGTCGGCCGGGTCGAAGGGGCGCTCGGGCAGGCAGATGCCGTGGGCGCCGGCGGCCATGCCGGACTCCAGGGCGATCCAGCCCGCGTGCCGGCCCATGACCTCGACGACCATCACACGCTGGTGGGACTCGGCGGTGGTCTTGAGGCGGTCCATGGCCTCGGTGGCGACGCCGACCGCCGTGTCGAAGCCGAAGGTGCGGTCCGTGGAGGAGATGTCGTTGTCGATCGTCTTCGGGACGCCGACGACCGGGAGACCGGCGTCGAACAGCATGCGGGCGGCCGTGAGGGTGCCCTCGCCGCCGATCGGGATCAGCGCGTCGATGCCGAACTCGTGGATCATGTCGGAGGCGCTCTCGCACGCCTCGCGCAGCCGGTCGCGCTCCAGGCGGGAGGAGCCGAGGATGGTGCCGCCGCGGGCCAGGATGCCGCTGACGCTCTCCAGGTCGAGGGCGCGGTAGCGGCCGTCCAGGAGGCCGGAGTAGCCGTCCTCGAAGCCGATGACCTCGTCGCCGTAATTGTCGACCGCTCGGTGCACGACCGACCGGATCACTGCGTTCAGCCCCGGGCAGTCGCCGCCTGCGGTGAGAACTCCGATGCGCATCGTGCTGTGTCTCCTGCTCGCTGTTGATACCGGTGAGCCAATTCCGATTGTTCCACGTCCCGCACAGGGCCGTCGCCTCCGATGCTGGTGGGCGCCTTATCCATCGACCGGGGTACTGTCAAGAGGGTTTCCGCTCACCTCGGTGGGCGATTTTCATGACAGCGACTTTTCGTAGTCGATGGACGTAGGCGATGGAACGGAGATCACGCGTGACCCGCAGCGTGTACGTGACCGGGATCGACCGCGGCGACGGCCGCCAGGTCGTCGAGCTGGGGGTCATGGAGCTGCTGACCCGCCAGGTCGACCGGGTGGGGGTGTTCCGGCCGCTGGTGCACCACAGTCCCGACCGGCTGTTCGAGCTGCTGCGGGCCCGCTACCGGCTCTCCCAGGACCCGGCCACGGTCTACGGCCTCGACTACCAAGAGGCCTCCGCGCTCCAGGCCGAGCGGGGCACCGACGAGCTGGTCTCCACCCTCGTGGACCGCTTCCACCTGGTGGCCCGCGACTTCGACGTCGTCCTGGTCCTCGGCACCGACTTCGCCGACACCCAGCTACCGGACGAGCTCTCCCTCAACGCCCGGCTCGCCAACGAGTTCGGGGCCTCCGTGATCCCGGTGGTGGGCGGTCGCACGCAGCCCGCCGAGTCGGTGCTCGCCGAGACCCGCAACGCCTACCGGGCCTACGCGGGCCTTGGCTGCGACGTCCTCGCCATGGTCACCAACCGGGTGGCCCGCCAGGACCGGGACGAGATCGCGGAGCGGCTCGCCGGCCGGCTGCCCGTGCCCTGCTACGTCGTACCGGACGAGCCCGCCCTGGCCGCGCCCACCGTCTCCCAGATCGGCCAGTCCCTCGGCGCGAAGGTGATCCTCGGCGACGACTCCGGGCTCGCCCGGGACGCCCTGGACTTCGTGTTCGGCGGCGCGATGCTGCCGAACTTCCTGAACGCGCTGACCCCGGGCTGCCTGGTGGTCACCCCGGGCGACCGCGCGGACCTGGTCGTCGGCTCGCTCGCTGCGCACAGCGCCGGGACCCCGCCGATAGCCGGGGTGCTGCTCACCCTGAACGAGGTCCCGAGCGACGAGGTCCTCACCCTCGCCGCCCGCCTCGCCCCCGGCACCCCGGTGCTCTCGGTGCCCGGCACCAGCTTCCCCACCGCCGCCGAACTCTTCGCCCTGGAAGGCAAGTTGAACGCGGCCACTCCGCGCAAGGCGGAGATGGCGCTCGGCCTGTTCGAACGGTACGCCGACACCGCCGACCTCGCCCGCCGGGTCTCCGCGCCGAGCAGCGACCGTCTCACCCCGATGATGTTCGAGCACAAGCTCCTGGAGACGGCCCGCTCCGACAGGCGCAGGGTCGTGCTCCCCGAGGGCAGCGAACCGCGTGTCCTGCACGCCGCCGAGGTCCTGCTGCGCCGGGGCGTGTGCGACCTCACCCTGCTCGGCCCGGTCGACCAGATCCGCAAGAAGGCCGCCGACCTCGGCATCGACCTCGGCGACTGCCAGTTGATCGACCCGGCGACCTCCGAACTGCGCGACGCCTTCGCCGAGAAGTACGCGGCCCTCAGGGCGCACAAGGGCGTCACGGTCGAGCTCGCCTACGACGTCGTCTCCGACGTGAACTACTTCGGCACCCTGATGGTCCAGGAGGGGCTCGCCGACGGCATGGTGTCGGGTTCGGTGCACTCCACGGCGGCCACCATCCGCCCGGCCTTCGAGATCATCAAGACCAAGCCAGACGCCGACATCGTGTCGTCCGTCTTCTTCATGTGCCTCGCCGACAAGGTGCTGGTGTACGGCGACTGCGCCGTGAACCCCGACCCGAACGCCGTGCAGCTCGCCGACATCGCCATCCAGTCGGCGGCGACCGCCGAGCAGTTCGGTGTGGAGCCGCGGATCGCGATGCTGTCGTACTCCACGGGTACGTCGGGCTCGGGCGCCGATGTCGACAAGGTGCGCGAGGCCACCGAGCTGGTACGGCAGCGGCGGCCCGACCTCAAGATCGAGGGGCCGATCCAGTACGACGCGGCCGTCGAGCCGACCGTGGCGGAGACCAAGCTGCCGGAGTCGGAAGTGGCCGGTCAGGCAACGGTTCTGATCTTTCCGGACCTCAATACGGGTAACAACACCTACAAGGCCGTGCAGCGTTCGGCCGGCGCGATCGCCGTCGGCCCGGTGCTGCAGGGTCTGCGCAAGCCCGTCAACGACCTGTCCCGGGGCGCTCTCGTCTCGGACATCGTCAACACGGTCGCCATCACGGCGATCCAGGCCCAGCTCCCGACCACCGCGACCGCTTCGACAGAGAAGGCTTCCGCCCAGTGAGCGCCACCCGCGTCCTCGTCCTCAACTCCGGCTCCTCGTCGGTGAAGTACCAGCTGCTCGACATGCGGGACGGCGATCGGCTGGCGCAGGGGCTCGTCGAGCGCATAGGCGAGCCGTCCTCGCGGCTCAAGCACACGCCGCTCGCCTCAGGCGACTCCCGGGAGTGGACCGGCGCGATCGCCGATCACGACGCCGCCCTGAAGGCCGTGGCGGAAGAACTGGCGAAGGACGGGCTCGGGCTGGACTCCCCCGAGCTGGCCGCCATCGGCCACCGCGTGGTGCACGGCGGCAAGACCTTCACCGAGCCGACCGTGATCGACGACGCCGTGCTCGCCGAGATCGAACGGCTCATCCCGGTCGCCCCGCTCCACAACCCGGCCAACCTCACCGGCATCCGCACCGCGCGGGCACTGCGCCCGGACCTCCCCCAGGTCGCCGTGTTCGACACCGCGTTCCACACCACGATGCCGGAGTCGGCCGCGCGCTACGCGATCGACGTGGAGACCGCCGACGCCCACCGCATCCGGCGCTACGGCTTCCACGGCACCTCACACGCGTACGTCTCCCGGGCGACGGCGAAGCTGCTTGGCAAGTCACCGGAAGAGGTGAACGTGATCGTGCTGCACCTGGGCAACGGCGCGTCCGCCTCGGCCGTGCGGGGCGGCCGGTGTGTGGACACCTCCATGGGGCTGACGCCTTTGGAGGGACTCGTGATGGGTACGCGCTCGGGAGACATGGACCCTGCCGTCATCTTCCATTTGATGCGCGTTGGCGGAATGTCCACGGACGAGATCGACACTCTTCTCAACAAGAAGAGCGGGTTGATCGGGTTGTGCGGGGACAACGACATGCGGGAGATCCGCCGCCGGGTCGACGAGGGTGACGAACAGGCGAAGCTCGCATTCGACATCTACATTCACCGGTTGAAGAAGTACATCGGCGCCTATTACGCGGTGCTCGGCCGCGTGGACGCGATCGCGTTCACGGCCGGGGTCGGGGAGAACGCGGCGCCGGTGCGGGAGGCCGCCGTGGCGGGCCTGGAGGAGCTGGGACTGCTCCTCGACCCGGAGCGGAACGCCGTACGCGCGGACGGGCCGCGGCTGATCTCGCGGGAAAACTCGCGAGTAACAATCGCGGTGGTGCCGACCGACGAAGAATTGGAAATCGCGACCCAGACTTACGCACTGGTCGGAGACAACTGAGCACCCCTCCCCTCATTTGTTTCTTCCGCCAGACGGAATATTCCGTAGCGAAACAAACCGATAGGATCGCCCCATGCGCCGTTCGAAAATCGTCTGTACTCTCGGCCCCGCGGTCGACTCCCACGAGATGCTGGTCTCGCTGATCGAAGCCGGCATGAACGTGGCCCGTTTCAACTTCAGCCACGGCTCGCACGCCGAGCACCAGGGCCGGTACGACCGCGTCCGTGCCGCCGCCAAGGAGACCGGCCGGGCCATCGGTGTCCTCGCCGACCTCCAGGGCCCGAAGATCCGCCTGGAGACCTTCGCCGAGGGGCCGGTCGAGCTGGAGCGCGGTGACGAGTTCGTCATCACCGTCGAGGACGTCCCCGGTGACAAGACCATCTGCGGGACCACCTACAAGGGCCTGCCCGGTGACGTCTCCCGCGGCGACCAGATCCTCATCAACGACGGCAACGTCGAGCTGAAGGTCCTGGACGTCGAGGGCCCGCGGGTCAAGACGATCGTCATCGAGGGCGGTGTCGTCTCCGACCACAAGGGCATCAACCTGCCCGGCGCGGCGGTGAACGTCCCGGCGCTGTCCGAGAAGGACGTCGAGGACCTCCGCTTCGCCCTCCGCATGGGCTGCGACATGGTCGCGCTGTCCTTCGTGCGGGACGCCAAGGACGTGGACGACGTCCACCGCGTGATGGACGAGGAGGGCCGCCGGGTCCCCGTCATCGCCAAGGTGGAGAAGCCGCAGGCGGTGGACAACATGGAGGACGTCGTGATGGCGTTCGACGCCGTCATGGTGGCCCGCGGTGACCTGGCCGTCGAGTACCCGCTCGAGAAGGTCCCGATGGTGCAGAAGCGCCTCATCGAGCTGTGCCGCCGCAACGCCAAGCCGGTGATCGTGGCGACCCAGATGATGGAGTCGATGATCACCAACTCCCGTCCGACCCGCGCCGAGGCCTCCGACGTGGCCAACGCGATCCTGGACGGCGCGGACGCGGTCATGCTGTCGGCGGAGTCGAGCGTGGGCGCGTACCCGATCGAGACCGTGAAGACGATGTCGAAGATCGTCACCGCGGCCGAGCAGGAGCTGCTCTCCAAGGGCCTGCAGCCGCTGGTCCCCGGCAAGAAGCCGCGCACGCAGGGCGGTTCGGTCGCCCGCGCGGCCTGCGAGATCGCCGACTTCCTCGGTGGCCGGGGCCTGGTGGCCTTCACCCAGTCCGGCGACACCGCCCGCCGCCTGTCGCGCTACCGCGCCCAGCAGCCGATCATCGCCTTCACGACGGACGAGAACACCCGCAACCAGCTGGCGCTCAGCTGGGGCGTCGAGTCCCACGTGGTCCCGTTCGTGAACACCACGGACGAGATGGTCGACATGGTCGACCAGGAGATCGCCAAGATCAACCGCTTCAACCCGGGCGAGATCGTCATCATCACCGCCGGCTCGCCCCCCGGCGTCCCCGGCACCACCAACATGCTCCGCGTCCACCACATCGGCGGCGCCGCGCAGTAGTCCGTGCCGGTGACCTCTCACAGCTGTGCCCCGCCGGGTCGAGACCCGGCGGGGCACAGTTCTTGCGGCTCCCGGAGAGGTTCATGCGAGGACGTGGTCAGCCCTCGGAGTACTGGTGCATCCCGGGGACCGTCAGCGTCCCGCCGTACTGGGCGGCCTGCTGGACCGTCACATTGGTGAAGTAGATCAGCGGGATGTTCAGCGGCGGGGGGCTGTCCGGGCTGAACGTGAGCGGGATCAGCCCCAGCAGGTTGCCGGAGATGCTCTCGGTGTACATGATCGTCTTGCCGCCGGTGATCGTGGACGTCGTGCCCTTGCCCGCCTCCACATGGTAAGTCGTGCCGCCCTCGGTGACGATCTGGTGGAGGTCACCGATCTCGGTGCCGTCGGAGATGACGTACTTCAGGACCTTCTTGGTCTTGCCGCCGGCCGTCTTGACCTTGACGACGCCCTGGTAGTCCGCGCCCTTCAGGAGCAGCGAACTGGCCTTGAGGGTCCAGGTGGTGTCCCCCACCGTCACACCGGGCTCGGTGTCGCCCACATCGTCCGTGGCGGCCGGGCAGTCCTCCGGGTCCGTGCTGGAACTCGCCGACGGGCTCGGGGAGGCCGTGGCGTCCGCCGCCGCCTCCTTGGCCGCCTCGGTGGTGTCCTCCACGGCCTTGGTGGTGTCCTTCGCCGCGTTGGACGCCGTGTCGGTCGTGTCCTTCACGGTGTTCTTCACCGTGTCGGTGACCTTGTCGGTCGTCTCCTTGACGGTGTCGCCGGCGCTGTCGTCCGCGCTCTTGGACGCCGAGGCCGAGGGGGTCGGCGTAGGGCTTGCACTGGACGCATCGCCGGAACCGGAGCCACCTGTGAAGATCCCGGTGATCGCGTCGCCGATGTCCGTGAGGAGGTTGCCGTCGTCGCTCGCGGAGGCCGACGGGGACGGCGTGGCGGCGCCGGAGGAGCTGCTCTCCTCCTTGCTCGCGGAGGCGGACGCGGACGGCGTGGGCGTCGGCGTGGCCTTGTCGTCGGAACCCGAATCCGACGAGGAGGAGCCGTTCGAGCCGGAGTCGGATCCCGAACCGGAGTCCGACCCGGAGCCGGAGGAGGCCGACGGGGACGGCGTCGCCGTAGCGTCGTCCGAGTCGTCGGAGGACGAACTCGCCGACGCGGACGGGGAGGCGCTGCCGTCCAGTGCCGCGACGCAGTCCTTGTACTCGTCCGCCGTCAGGCTCTTCGTGGTCGGCGAGTCAGCGGCCAGCGCGAGCGTAGGTGTGAAGCCCATTCCCATGAGGACCGCTGTCGGCATCGCCGCCATGGCTATCGCCTTGCCCGCGGGCACGTGGAACCTGTTGAACAGCGGCTTCTTGGGTGCCGCGTGGCGGGGCCCGGATCTCGCACGGGACGCGTCCACGTCAGCCCCGTGGATCGCCTCGTCAGCCGGCACTGTGCCTCCCGTTCGCCCCGTTGACCGGGCTCGTTCCTGACAGATCGTTCGGCTCGCCCACCGGGTTCACCGGCCGCAGGAGCGTGGTGTCGTAGTCCGTGGCCTCGGGCGCGCCGCCCTCACCGGTCGTGTCCTGCGTGGCCGGCTCCTCCGCGGGCGGTACGCCCGGTGCCCATGCCACGGCCATCGCCCCGCCGAACAACGCGAAGAGGAAGCCGACGATGAAGCCGCCGAAGTTGGAGACGGGGAGGGACACCAGCCCGAGCAGGATCGAAGCGATACCCGCGAAGGTGCGTACGTGCCTCTGGAACCAGAGGGTGAAGCCCAGGACGACGAGCAGTACGCCGATGATCAGGGATCCCGCGCCCGCCGTGGTGGCCATGGCCACGGTCAGGCCACCGAGCTGGATGTGCGCGTACGGGAAGTACATGATCGGAAAGCCGCTGAACATGACGAACAGCCCCGCCCAGAACGGGCGGTTGCCCCGCCAGGCGCGGAACTGCTGCCTCCGGTGGGCGAACTGGCCGGGCGCGGCAGGACTCTCGGCGCTCATGGAAAACAGCTCCCTGGTGCGGCGTTGCTCTTGATGAGGGTGTATCGCGAAGAATGTGGGGGATGTGAAGGCGACGGGCCAGAGATGGCAGGCGGGGGACCGTAACGGCTCCCCCGCCCGTCACTGAGCGCCTAGTAGCACTCGACCTTCGAGCCCGAGCCCCAGTTCAGCTCCATGTGGAGGCCGGAGAGCTTGAAGGTGCCGGCCGTGGTGGCCCACGCCGTCTGCTTCACATCGGTCAGCGTGGCCTTGTCGGCCTGCTGGGCGAACCCGAACGGGTTGGACTTCTCCCCGTCCGCGATCTTGGGCTTCGGGGTCTTCCCGCTGGTGGTCCCGGCGGGGACGCCGATGTTGATGTCCTCGAACACGGCCTCTGCCGAGTCGAGTTGAGCGACATCGATGTAGATGTTGTCGGCTACTACATCCGTGCCCTTGTCACCCGCGGTCAGCTTCAGGGTGACCGACTTGTTCAGGAACGGGACCGGGGTGACCACGGACTGACACATGTCGGTGATGTTGGCGCGGCTGAACGCCGAAACCGACACCGGGTGCGCCTCGTCCTTGCCCTCAAGGCTCTTGCCCGAGTCTATGGCGCCGTACTGGTTCATGTCGTAGCCGACGAGCTTGCCGGCCCGGACCTTGAACTCCTGCCCCGACACACTGAACGACGCGGCAAGCGCGCCCTGTGCGAGGGCGACACCTATCACAGCCGTGGCGGCAACGCTGGGCACCATGACCACAGCGAACCGCTTCCATCTTGTCCCGCCACGCACCTGGGACTCCATATTTCCTCCTTCTCGGACGTACATCTCCTGACCCTGACTTCCCCTGTCGAAAAGGAGGCTCAGCCGGGCAGGGATGGGAGAAGTGCTACGTCCTCGGGAAGGGGAGCGCCTGCACTCGGAGGCGCGAACTGCGCACCGATCACCGGCGATCACCCCCGAGCGACAACCACTGGTCGCGCCTGACACGCATCACGCACAACCTTGCTGGACAGGCTTCGCCGGATGAGCGAAGACCCCCCTGTCCAAGAGCCGGCGCACCTGCCGCCGACCCTGCTCGGTGGGGACCCAGGGAATCCCGTCGCCCGACCGGCTGTCGGGGTACGGGAAAGGACCGAGCGTCGCCGATCGTGGTGCATTCTCGCCGCCCGCACAAGGGGCTTCGTTACTCGGTAGTAACGGCCGGATAACCGAACAACGACCCACCGGTCTCGGTCGACGACGCTGGGTGGCAGACAGGGGGAGGTCAAAGCGGTTGATCGATGGACAGAATCCGACAGATCAACGCCTCTGCCTTACTGGAAGTAACAGCGGCCGCGATTACCAAGTTTTGGTAAAGCGCGGCCGCAGTGAACCTTCGACGGCAAATCTTTCACTCCGGCACCACATGCCGTCATGTTTAGCGACTGGTCAGAACCGGGCCCCCGCCCCGCTCGGCTCCCGCGCTCAGAACAGGGCGCGCGACAGCGCCCTGCGGGCGGCCGAAACCCGCGGATCCTCGGCCCCCACGACCTCGAAGAGCTCAAGCAGCCGCAGCCGTACGGCATCCCGGTCGTCCCCGGCCGTGCGCCGCACGGTGTCGATGAGCCGCCCGAAGGCGTCCTCGACATGGCCGCCCACCAGATCCAGGTCGGCGGCGGCGATCTGCGCCGGCACGTCACCCGGCTTCTCGGCCGCGTCCTTGCGCACCTGCTGCGGGTCGAGGTTCTGCACCCGGTGGAGCAACTCGGCCTGGGCGAGCCCCAGTTTGGCCTCGCTGTTGCCGGGGTCGTCACTCAGTACGTTCTTGTACGCCTGGACGGCACCGCCGAAGTCCCCGGCGTCCAGGGCCTGTACGGCGGCTTCGAGGAGGGCGTCGTACGGCCCCGCGGGCACGGCTGCCGGCTGCGGGGCCGCGCCCGGCTCGGCGTCGGGGTCGACCTGGAGTCCGGTCAGCCCGAAGCGCTGCTCGGCGACCTGCACCAGCTGGTCCAGGGTCTGCTGGATCTGCTCCTTGCCGGCGGCTCCCTGGAAGAGCGGCAGGGCCTGGCCCGCGACGACGGCGAAGACGGCCGGGATGCCCTGCACCCCGAACTGCTGCATCAGCATCTGGTTGGCGTCGACGTCGATCTTCGCGAGGAGCAGGCGCCCGTTGTACTCGACGACGAGCTGCTCGAGGACGGGGCTCAGCTGCTTGCAGGGCTCGCACCACTCGGCCCAGAAGTCGATGACGACCGGGACCTCGGTGGACCGCTGCAGGACATCGCGCTCGAACCCGGCCTCGTCGACGTCGATGACGAGATCGGCCGGGGAGAGGGCACCGGTGCCGCCGCCCTGCCGGGCCGCTTCGGCGCGCGCCTGCTCCGCCTTCGCCTTGGCCTCCTGGGCCGCCTTCACCGCGGCGAGGTCGACGACTCCGCTCATGGACATGTTCCGTGGCTGCATGCGTCTATCCTCCCCCGTTGGCCCGCGTCTGTGAAAAGCGTTGTGAAAGCCGGTCGCGCAGCGCGGTCCTGACGCCGGGTCCCCACCCCGCGCCGTGTTCCGTCACTCGCGTACGTCCGTCGCGAGCTTTCGCTACGGGTCGTAGCGTAATGGCACTGGGTGCCCGCCCGGTACCTCACCCCGGTGATCTCCCTCACTGCGCCGCGAGAACCGGCCGTTATGGTCGTGGGATGCAGAGCCGCACCCCCGCCCCACGCGCCCCAGGGCGCCCGCGCAGTGCCGCCGCGGACACCGCGATCCTGGCGGCGACGAGGGACGCGCTGGTGGAGCTGGGCTGGTCGAAGCTCACCCTCGGAGACGTGGCGACCCGTGCCGGGGTCGCGAAAACGACCCTCTACCGCCGCTGGGCCGGCAAGAACGAACTCGTGGTCGACGCGGTCGCCGAGCTCTTCGACGAACTGGAACTCCCCGACAGCGGCACCCTCGCCGCGGACATCGAGGGCGTGGTCCTCCAGTTCGCGGCGATCCTGGCGCGCCCGGAGGCGCAGAGCGGTCTCATGGCCGTGATCTCGGAGTCGACACGGGACGACGCCCTACGAGGACGTATCCGCGAGTCGATCGTCGAACGGCAGAAGCGACTGGTGCTGGAGGGCCGCTCCCGCGCCCAGTCCCGCGGCGAACTCCCGCCGGTGACCGACCCCGTCGAGGCGGCCCGCACGGTCGACCTGATCCTCGACATGGTCGCCGGAGCGGTGGTCCACCGCACGCTGGTCAGCGCCCAACCGGCGGACGAGGCGTGGGTGCACGGCCTCACGCAGGTCTTGTTGACGGGTCTGGCGGGAGATCCTCCGAAGTGAGGCACGTCGTCGACTGCGGCCCGGCGGGGGCTGATCGCACAGTTCCCCGCGCCCCTGGGTGGGTTACGACCACCGTCAGCGAAACCCACCCCCGGTCGGCACCGCTACCGCACCACTCAGAACCCCGCCGGCTCCGTGTACACCCCCCACTCCTCCCGCAGCACCCCACAGACCTCCCCCAGCGTCGCCTCCGCCCGCACCGCGTCCAGTATCGGCCCGATCATGTTGGACCCGTCCCGCGCGGCAACGAGCATGCGCTCCAGAGCGGTTCGCACAGCGACCTCGTCCCGGGCCGCCCTACGACCGCCCAGCGCGCGCACCTGCTCCCGCTCCACCTCGTGGCTCACCCGCAGGATCTCCAGGTCCCCGGTGACCGACCCGTGGTGGACGTTCACCCCCACGACCCTCTTCTCCCCCTTCTCCAGGGCCTGTTGGTACCGGAAGGCCGCCTCCGCGATCTCCCCGGTGAACCAGCCGTCCTCGATCCCCCGCAGGATCCCGGACGTCATCGGACCGATGGGATGCCGCCCGTCCGGATGAGCCCTGAGCCCCCGCTCCCTGATCTGCTCGAAGATCTTCTCCGCGTCCGCCTCGATCCGGTCCGTCAGCTGCTCGACGAACCACGAACCCCCCAGCGGATCGGCCACGTTGGCGACCCCGGTCTCCTCCATCAGCACCTGCTGCGTGCGCAGCGCGATCTCCGCGGCCTGCTCCGACGGCAGGGCCAGCGTCTCGTCCAGCGCGTTGGTGTGCAGGGAGTTGGTGCCGCCCAGCACCGCCGCGAGCGCCTCCACCGCGGTACGCACGACGTTGTTGTACGGCTGCTGCGCGGTCAGCGAGACACCCGCGGTCTGGGTGTGGAAACGCAGCCACTGCGCCTTCTCGGACCGCGCCCCGTACACGTCCCGCATCCAGCGGGCCCAAATGCGCCGCGCCGCACGGAACTTGGCGATCTCCTCGAAGAAGTCGACGTGCGCGTCGAAGAAGAAGGAGAGGCCGGGGGCGAAGACGTCGACGTCCAGGCCGCGTGACAGTCCCAGCTCGACGTAGCCGAAGCCGTCCGCGAGCGTGTACGCCAGCTCCTGCGCGGCCGTCGAACCGGCCTCCCGGATGTGGTAGCCGGAGACGGACAGCGGCTTGTAGGCGGGGATGCCGGCCGCGCAGTACTCCATCAGGTCACCGATGAGGCGCAGGTGCGGCTCGGGCTGGAAGAGCCACTCCTTCTGGGCGATGTACTCCTTGAAGATGTCCGTCTGGAGCGTGCCGTTCAACGCCGACGGGTCCACACCCTGCCGTTCCGCCGCGACCAGGTACATGCAGAAGACGGGCACGGCGGGCCCGCTGATCGTCATGGACGTCGTGACGTCACCCAGCGGGATGTCCCGGAACAGGACCTCCATGTCGGCCGCCGAGTCGACGGCGACCCCGCAGTGCCCGACCTCCCCGAGCGAGCGGGGATCGTCGGAGTCCCGCCCCATCAGCGTGGGCATGTCGAAGGCGACCGAGAGGCCACCGCCCCCGTTGGCGAGGATCTTCCGGTACCGCTCGTTGGTCTGCTCGGCGTTCCCGAACCCGGCGAACTGGCGGATGGTCCAGGTCCGCCCCCGGTAGCCGGTCGGATACAGCCCGCGCGTGAAGGGGTACTCCCCCGGCCACCCGATCCGCTCGAAGCCCTCGTACGCGTCCCCGGGCCGCGGCCCGTACACCGGCTCCACGGAGTCCCCGGAGAGCGTGCTGAAGTCCGCCTCGCGCTTGCGCGAGGCGTCGTACCGGGCCTGCCAGCGTCGGCGGCCCTCTTCGATGGCGTCAGCGTCCATACCATCGACGGTACTAGGACGTCAAAGTAAATGCCGAAGGACGACCGCCGTACGCATGCCGTACGGCGGTGGGGGTTACGCCTTGACGGGCGCCGGGGTCCCGTCGACGATCTTGCCCTCCAGCTCGCGGCTGATCTTCCGCTCGACGAAGAAGGCGGCCGTGGGGATCGTCCCGGCGAGCAGCACCCACACCTGCTTGAGGATCGGCCACCGCGCCTTGGAGCCCAGGTCGAAGGCGAAGACGAGGTAGACCACGTACAGCCAGCCGTGCGCGATGGCGACGACGCGGGTGACGTCCGCGGCACCGTCGATGTCCAGGCCGTACTTGGCGATCATGCTCAGGCACAGCAGGACCAGCAGCACACCGGTGACGTAGGCCAGGACGCGGTAGCGGGTCAGCACGCTCTTTTTCATGCGTACGAGCGTAACGACCCGTTCCGGGAGATCTTGGCCCGGGTCGCACCTCCCCGGGGCCCCGGGTCAGTCCTCGTCGAAGTCGTGCGCGGCGACCCTGAGCGGCCTGAGCATCGCGAAGATCTCCGCGCACTCCTCGGCGTCGTAGACCCCGAGCCCGAAGTCCATCGCCATGAGGTCACGGGTGGCCGCCTCGACGACCTCGCGCCCCTTGTCGGTGATGGAGGCGAGGGTGCCGCGGCCGTCGTTGGGGTTGGGGCGCTTGTCCACCAGACCGGACCTCACGAGCCGGTCCACGGTGTTGGTGACGGACGTCGGATGCACCATGAGCCGCTCGCCGATCTTCGACATGGTCAGCTCGCCGGCCTTGGAGAAGTTGAGCAGCACCAGCGCCTCGTACCGCGCGAACGTCAACCCGTACGGCTTGACCACCGCGTCGACCTCGCCGAGCAGGATCTGGTGCGCCCGCATGATCGAGGTGATCGCGGCCATGGACGGCACGTTTCCCCAGCGCTGCTTCCAGAGTTCGTCGGCGCGGGCGATGGGGTCGAAGGGAAGACTGAGCGGCTTCGGCACGGCACCGACCTTACCGGCCGGTCACATCGTGGTCAGCACCGTCTCGCCCTTCGGTCTCACGGCCGGACCATGTCCCTTCCAGGACATTTCATCACCTTATGCAACGATTGGTGACCGGCTGTCACCTCCGCCCCAGGGAGCAGCATGCCCCGGCTGATCCACACCCTCGCGGCGCTCGCGGTGCTCGGGCCTTGGTGACGGGGTGGCGGTAGTTGCCGTAGATCTGCGGTCCCACGACGAAGGCGACGTCCGGGTCCCGGAAGTAACCCATCATCCGTTCCAGGAAGTTGGGGAGCGGGACGTGGTCGGTGTCGACCGAGGCGAAGAAGTCGTACTCGTGGGTGGTTGGCGGCCCGTCGTGGCGCAGGCCGCCTGTAGCTCCTCAGGGGCGCGGGGAACTGCGCGACCAGCCCCCACCGGGCCGCACCCGTCCAACGACCGAACCCGGCACCCCCATAGGCGCCCGGCCTACACCCTCGGCTCCCCCGTAACCGACATCATCAGCGAGTACACAGACGTCGTGGCCGCGATGAACAGCCGGTTCCGCTTCGGGCCGCCGAAGGTCACGTTCGCCACCGGCTCAGGCACCCGCAGTCGGCCGATGAGGGTGCCGTCGGGGGCGTAGCAGTGGACCCCGTCGGCCAGGGCGGCAGCCCACAGGCGGCCCTCGTCGTCGAAGCGGATGTTGTCGAAGTGGACGCCCGAAGGGGCCTGGGCGAAGATCTCGCCGTCGGAGAGCGTGCCGTCCGCCCGGATGTCGTACCGGTGGATCATGGCCGCGCGCGAGTCGGAGACGTACAGCTGCTTCTCGTCCGGCGACAGGATGACCCCGTTCGGGCCGGACAGGCCACCCGCGGCCAGCGACACCGCGCCCGAGGCAGGATCGATCCGGTACACATCGCACGTGCCGATCTCGGACTCGGCCCGGTGCCCCTCGTAGTCGCTGAGGATCCCGAAGTCCGGGTCGGAGAACCAGATCGTGCCGTCGGAGCGTACGACCGAGTCGTTCGGGCTGTTGAGCCGCTTGCCCTCGTACCGCTCGGCGAGGACCGTCACCGTGCCGTCGGGCTCGGTGCGGGTGACGCGGCGGTTGCCCTGTTCGCAGCTGACGAGGCGGCCCTGGGGGTCGACGGTGTTGCCGTTGGTGTTGCCTGCGGGGGTGCGGAAGACACCGACCGTGCCGGTGGCCTCGTCCCAGCGCAGGAGGCGGTCGTTCGGGATGTCGCTCCAGATCAGCTGGCGCCAGGCGGGCAGGTAGACCGGGCCTTCGGCCCAGCGGCAGTCGTCGTACAGGAGTTCCAGCCTGCTGTCGCCGTTGGCGCAGGCGCGGAAGCGGTCGTCCAGGATCTCGTAGAGGCTGTCTGAGCCGGGCATGGGGTCCTCTCGGGTCGGGTGGAGGGATCAGCGGCGGCCTGTTCTGCGGAGGTGGTGGCGCACCGCGCGCTGGGCCACCGGGCCCAGGTCCTCCAGCGCGGCGACGAGCACGCCGAGCTGCTCCAGCGCGTCAAGGGCGGCGGAGGCGCCCGGCGCGTCGACGCCCTCGTACAGCTCGATGCCCACGAAGGACGCGGCGACCGCCCGGGCCAGGCCCGCCGGGTCCGCGAACTCCCCGAAGGGCGTGGCCGCGAGGACCCTGGTGAGGACCTGCTCGATCTCGGTGATCCACAGCTGAAGGCCCGCCGCGGTGGCCGGGCCTAGGGTGGCGTGGGTCTGGGCGCCGGCCAGCAGCTGGCCGAGCAGGGCGACATGTCCTCCGGCGCGCTCCTCCTCGTGGACCTGCCGTCCCACCGCAAGGAGTTCGGACAGCGAGGTCACCGCGGCGAGGCGCGCCCGGTAGCGGGACACCGTGCGCTCGGCGCCGTAGCGGCAGGCCGCCGCGAGGAGCTCGTCGACCGAGCCGAAGTGGTAGAAGACCAGCGCCTGGTTGACACCGGCCGTCGCCGCGACCGTACGGGCGGACGTCTTGGCGATGCCCTGTTCCGTGAGGGTGCGCAGGGCGCCTTCCAGGAGCTTGGTCTTCGTCTCCAGGGACTTGGCGCTCTCCGGGCTCATGCGCGGGCCTCCTCGCGGACGGGGCGCAGCCCGGGGCGCACTCCGTGGGCCGCGATGTCGGTGTACGCCGCCGCGAAGGAGCCTTCGTAGCCGAAGAGCGGGCCGAAGTACTGGTTGACGACCCGGACCTGGATGCGGAAGCGGCGGGCCTTGTCGTCGTACGACTCCCTGACCTCCGCCGTCGCGCCGATCAGCTCGGGCACCCGGACGTCCACCACGCCCTCCCGGAACCGGTGCTCCCCGGAGCGGATCAGCAGCGAGCCGTCGGGCTCGGCGTGGAAGTGGAGCTCGCTGGCCAGGTGCTGGTGGGTGCCGAGGTAGTCGAGGATGCGGTCGCCCTTGGGGCTCAGCACCATCTGGGCGTCGAAGCGGCGGGGGCGGCCGGGGAGGTGGAAGGTGCGCACGAAGGTCACCGTCTCACGGCCGTAGGTGTCCACGTAGGGCACGTTCTCGATCACGAAGGGCACGCATCGCCCGGGTCTCGGCACCAGGATGTTGCGGGTCGCACCGAGGGCCAGGAAGGGCTTCACGAATGCCCCGCCGTGCCAGATCCGGTCCATCACGCCACGGCCGGTGCATGCCTCGCCGGTCCCCAGACCGACCGAGAAGCGGCGCCGGAGCTGGGGGTGGAGGCGGTCGAAGTCGGCGCCCATCACCGTGCGGAACATCGAGGTGGGTGAGGTCATCGGGGGTTCTCCAGGGTCCGCAGGACACGCGGGGCACGCACGCGCGTGAGCGGCTGACGCAGACAGCGGCGGGCGGCGGGGGTGGAGGGCAGGGGTGAAGTGAACAGGGCCAGCGAGATGGCCACGGCGAGCAGCAGCGGCCACACGTACGCCAGCGACGCGGCCAGCGGGCCGAAGAGGTGCAGGAAACGCTCCTGGCCGAGGCCGGTGCAGCCGACGGTGACGACGAGGGCGCGTACCAGGAGTTCGGCCAGCCAGTTCCACAGCGCCCGCTCGGGGGTGATCCCGCGCTCGAGCCACAGACGCAGACGGTCGAAGGACCAGGCCGTCGCCCAGCCCATGAGCGGGCGGAAGAGCAGCCGGTCGGCCACCGCGCCGACGCGGCCCCAGCGGGGGCGGTAGTCGTAGCCGGTGAGGAAGGTGACGCCGTCGCCGTCGGGGACGTAACGCCAGTAGCCGCTGCCCTCGGCCAGGAGCGAGAGCGGGTGCGGGGAGGAGAAGCGCAGGGCGGAGGTGCGGGTGCCGTCGGGGCGTTCCCGCTCGCCCGCGGAGACTCCGGTGCCGGCGACGGTGAGACCGGGCAGCACGCGCGTGGCGTACCGGAAGCGCTGTGGCTCGCCCTCCGCGCGCGGGAGGTAGGTGATCCGGGTGAAGCGGAGGTCCCAGCGCTGGTGCTGTGAGGGGTCCTGTGTGCGGGTCCAGAGGTCGTCGAGATCGGCACGGATGCGTGCCTCGATGTAGAGCCCCATTGATTCCCCCAGGTGAGCACGGCAGTTTGAGCGACTGCTCAAACATTCCTGGCGGGAACGTACACTGTTTTGAGCGATCGCTCAATCATCAGGCACGAGAAAACCCCGGCCCGCGCGGGCCGGGGTTCGTCTGTCGCGAGTCAGCCTGCGAGGTGGCGCTCCACCGTCTCCACCTTGGAGGTCAGACCGTCCGTCACTCCGGGGCGGATGTCCGCCTTGAGGACCAGGGACACCCGCGGGGCCCTCGCCTCGACGGCGGCCACGGCACGCTTCACCACGTCCATCACCTCGTCCCAGTTCTCCCCCTCGATCGAGGTGAACATGGCGTCGGTGCGGTTGGGCAGACCCGACTCACGGACGACACGCACCGCTTCGGCGACGTACTCGCCCACGTCCTCGCCGACCCCGAGCGGGGTCACGGAGAAGGCGACGATCATGCGTTCACGGTCCCTTCCTTGCGGGCGCGGGAGGCGATCACCGCATCCTCGGCCTCGCGCTTGAGCTTGCGCTCGGCGAAGAAGCCGCCGGTGGGCAGGACGGAGAGCACGAAGTACCAGATGCCGGTCTTCGCGGACCACTTGGTGCGGTTCCAGGCGTCCAGCCAGAAGATCACGTACAGGATGAACAGAACGCCGTGGATCATGCCCATCGGCCGCACGGCGTCGAAGTCCGTGGTCCGCTTCAGCACCGAGCAGACGAGCAGGATCAGGAACGAGATCGCCTCGGGAGCGGAGACCAGGCGGAGGCGTCGGATGGCGGAGGCTGTCTTGAGGTCCACGGGTCACCTTCGGTGGGAGGACGGTTTGTGAACGAGCGCACAAGCGTTCGCCCATTGTGACAAACGGTCCCGTGGACCCGGGCTGGGGGGTCGGCTGCTGCTGCGTGGGGGACGGGCCGGAGTGCGGCCTGCGCTGGGCTTGAGCCGGGCGCCTGAGGGGGTGCCGGGCAGGGTCGCAGGGCGGGTGCGGGCCGGTGGGGGCTGGTCGCGCAGTTCCCCGCGCCCCTAAGGAGCTGCAGCCGGCCTGCGCCCCGACGGACCGCCGACCACCTCGCGCACCACGACGGACCGTTCCCCGCTCCCCCGCGCCGCGACGGACCGTTCCCCGCCCCGCGCGCCACGATGGGCCGTCAGCCGCGTACGGCGCCAAGGGGACGGGGTGGGGGGTGTCCGCCCGCAGCGGCCGGCGTCCGTTATCCAGTACTGCTCAAGGGGCCGAGCCGCCGGACCGAGGACGGATACCCCCCACCCCGGCCCCGACCCACAACACACCGCACGCGCTACACACACCCCCACCGAACCGCAACAGGCCGCCGCAGGCATCCAGGGGCGCGGGGAACTGCGCAAAAACACCAGCCCCCACCGGCCCGCACCCAACCAACAACCGAACCCCGCCCAACCGCCGGAGGCACCCCCCAAACAAACCACAACCCACCCCACCCCAACCTGTCGGGAACGCCTCTCGGCCAGCTACCTTCACCTCGTGGCGATGTTTCGACTCCAAGGCAGCAAAGTGCTCGCCGTAGACATGACCGGAGACGCCGTGAAGGCGAAGAACGGCTCCATGGTCGCGTACGACGGACAGATGCAGTTCAAAAAGCTCAGCGGCGGCGGTGAGGGCATCCGCGGCATGGTCACCCGCCGCATCACCGGCGAGCAGATGACCGTGATGGAGGTACAGGGGCACGGCACGTGCTGGTTCGCGGACCGTGCCTCGGAGATCAACCTCGTCAGTCTCCAGGGGGACAAGCTGTACGTGGAGTCGAGCAACCTGCTCGCGACCGACGCGGGCCTGAGGACCGGCACCAGCTTCACCGGCCTGCGCGGCGCCTCACAGGGCAACGGCCTCTTCACGACCACCGTCGAGGGCCACGGCCAGGCCGCGATCATGTCCGACGGCCCCGCAGTGGTCCTGCGCGTCAGCCGCCAGTACCCGCTCACCGTCGACCCCGGCGCGTACATCGCGCACCAGGGCAACCTGAACCAGTCCTTCCAGTCCGGCGTGACCTTCCGCACCTTCATGGGCGAGGGCGGCGGCGAGGCCTTCCAGATCCGCTTCGAGGGCGACGGCCTGGTGTACGTCCAGCCCAGTGAGCGGAACACGATCGCGGGAGACGTGTGACATGCCCTTCCGTGAGATCAACTCCAAGATGGTCGAGGCGACCGTCCTCCCCGGCCAGCGCCTGTTCAGCCAGCGCGGCGCGATGCTGGCGTACAAGGGCGAGGTGTCCTTCACGCCGAACATCCAGGGCGGCCAGGGCGGCGTCATGTCGATGATCGGCCGCCGGGTGGCCAACGAGGACACGCCCCTGATGACCGTCGAGGGCAGCGGCACCGTCCTCTTCGGGCACGGCGGCCACCACGTCACCGTCATCAACCTCACCGGCGACACCCTCTACGTCGAGGCGGACCGCCTGCTCGCCTTCGAGGGCACCCTCCAGCAGGGCACCATGTTCATGGGCTCTCAGGGCGGCGTGATGGGCATGGTCCGCGGCCAGATCAGCGGCCAGGGCCTGTTCACGACCACGCTCAAGGGCCACGGCTCGGTCGCCGTCATGGCCCACGGCGGCGTCTTCGAGGTCCCGATCACCCCGCAGCGCCCGGTCCACGTCGATCCACAGGCCTACGTCGCCCACCACGGCGACGTCCGCAACAAGCTGTCGACGGCGCTGGGCTGGCGCGACATGGTGGGCCGCGGCTCAGGCGAGGCCTTCCAGCTGGAGCTCAGTGGGAACGGCGCGGTGTACGTCCAGGCCTCGGAGGAGAAGCTGTGAGCCACTACCCGGGCGCGGGCCCCACCGTGTACGACCCGATGACGCTGCCGTCGGACGACAACATCAACAACTACACCTTCTGCGTGGAGCTCAAGGGGAGCCAGTGGTTCCTGCAGAAGGGGAAGATGATCGCCTACTACGGCCAGATGGAATTCAACGGCATCGGACACGGCCGACTCGACGGCCTCGTCCGCACCTCCTTCCATTCGCCTCTGCACGCGAGCGACTGGGTCGTGGCCCAGGGCTCGGGCAAGATGCTCCTCGCCGACCGGGCCTTCGACGTCAATTCGTACGACCTCGAAGACGGCAACCTGACCATTCGCTCCGGCAACCTGCTCGCTTTTCAGCCAAGTCTCGCGCTCAAGCAGTCGATCGTGCCCGGCTTCCTGACCCTCATCGGAACCGGAAAGTTCGTCGCCGCCTCCAACGGCCCGGTGGTATTCATGGAGCCTCCGATCCGGGTGGACCCGCAAGCGCTTGTGGGCTGGGCCGACTGCCCCTCCCCGTGCCACCACTACGACCACGGCTACATGACCGGCCTGATGGGCGGTCTACGTGCGATGACGGGCCTCGGCGGGGCCTCCGGCGAGGAGCACCAGTTCGAGTTCGTGGGGGCCGGCACCGTACTGCTCCAATCGACCGAGGTCCTGATGGCCGAGCAGGCCACAGGGGTGGTTCCGTCCGAGCCCGGAGTGCCCGGCGGCTACGGGGCACCCACAGGGCAGTCACAGCAGCCGGGGGCACCGCGCCTTCCCGGACAGCTGGGAGACCTCCAGCGTCGCTTCGGGCTGTGAGCGGTAGTCTGCGGAGTGTGACGTCGAACGTGTGCGCGCCGTCACACCACCCTCATTAGTTCGCCTTTCAACCTTTTAGGTAGACTTCATTCATGGAGACCGAGACGGCCACACGCTGGCTGACCGATGCGGAGCAGTGCGCCTGGCGCACCCACCTGGAGGTCAACAGGCTGTTGACGTATCAGCTGGAGAGGGACCTTCAGCCGTTCGGCCTGACGATGAACGACTACGAGATCCTGGTCAATCTCTCCGAGTCGGAGGGCGTACGGATGCGGATGAGCGACCTCGCCTCCGCCACCCTCCAGTCCAAGAGCCGGCTCTCGCACCAGATCACCCGCATGGAGAACGCGGACCTGGTCCGGCGCGAGAACTGCGAGTCCGACCGCCGCGGCCTGTACGCGGTCCTGACCGAGCACGGCATGGAGACGATGAAGAAGGTCGCGCCCCATCATGTGGCGTCTGTGCGAAGGCACTTCATCGACCTCGTGCCGCCCGAGTCCCTGACGGAACTGGACAAGGCCCTGAAGCCGATCGCGGAGCATCTGCGGGGGCATCGGGGGCGCCCCTAAGGGGCCTTAGGGGCGCGGGGAACTGCGCGACCAGCCACGACGGCGAAGCAGCCGCCGAACGACACAGCGAGGCACGCCCGTAGGCGTCACACCACCGGCAGGCGGAGTTCGAACAGAGCCCCGCCTGCCGCCGCGTCCCGCACCGTCAACGTCCCCCCGTGCCGCACAGCCACATCCCGGGCGATGGCAAGGCCGAGCCCCGCACCCCCGTCATCCCGCGCCCGCGCCTCGTCCAGCCGCACGAACCGCTCGAAGATCCGCTGCCGATCCGCCGCGGGCACCCCGTCCCCGTCGTCGGCGACCTCCACCACCGCCTGCCGCCCGTCCCGCCGCACGACCACGGCGACCCGCGAACGGGCGTGTCGCTGGGCGTTGTCGAGGAGATTGGTGAGCAGCCGCTCCAACTGCACCCTCGACCCGGCCACCTCCACACCCACGGCGTCGACGGTCACGTTCGCGCGGCCTTCCGCCTGCTCCCGGACCACCGCACCCAGGTCGAACCGGGCGCCCTGCGGCCGCTCCCCCGCGTCCAGCCGGGCCAGCAACAACAGGTCCGCCGCAAGCCGCTGCAAGCGAACCGTGTCCTCCACCGCCCCCTCCAGATCCAGCAACTCAGGATGCGCGGCGGCGACCTCCAACTGCGTCCGCAGCGAGGCGATCGGGCTGCGCAGCTCGTGGGAGGCGTCGGCGACGAACCGGCGCTGGCGTTCCACGGAGGTCTCCAGCGCGGCGAGGGTCTCGTTGGTGGTGCGGGCGAGGCGGGCCACCTCGTCGTGCGTGTCCGGCACCGGAACGCGGCGCGCGAGGTCCTCGGAGGCCGTGATCGCGGCCATCTCCGCGCGGATGCCCTCGACCGGCCGCAGCGCACGCCGGGTGACCAGCCAGGTCACGGCCGCGACGACCCCGAGCAGCAGCGGGAAGCCGATCAGCATGACGGTCTGCGCGGTGCCGACGGCGCCCTGCTCGGCGTCCAGGGAGGCACCGGCGTACACCGTGAGCGTGCCCTGGCCCTGAACCTCGACCTCGAGGGCGGCGAAGCGGTAGTCGGCGGACTCGCCGTCGATGGTGGCCGAGCCGTTGGTGAGGGTGACCTCGTCGGCGATCTCACCGGGTTCGAGGGCGGAGTCGTCGTCATCGTCATCGTCGTCGGAGCCTGTGGCGCCCTGCGGTGCCCGCGGCTTCACCGCACCGGTGCCCGTGCCGGTGATGCGTTGCAGGTCCTCGCTGGCCGCGACGAGCGTGCCGCGGGCGTCGACCACCTGCACCGGCTCCTCGTCGTCGTCGAGCTTCAGGTCGGCGTACGGCGTCCCGGCGGCGAGGTTGGCGGCCACGTTCCGCGCGGTCCGCTCCGCCTGGGTGCCCGCCTGGTCGATCAGATCGGACCGCAGCGACAGCAGCACGGCCGCCCCCGCCGCGACCAGCGCCACGGCCACCACCAACGTCGCGCCGAGGGTCGCCCGCGCCCGTACCGACCCGAACAGCCGCCTCATCTCCCGGTCTCCAGCCGGTACCCGGCGCCGCGGACCGTCCGGATCAGCCCGGCGTCCAGCTTCCGGCGCAGGGTGCTGACGTACACCTCGACGATGTTCGGGTCGCCGTCGTACGCGAAGTCCCAGACGTGCTCCAGGATCTGCGCCTTGGACACCACCTCGCCGGCCCGCACGGCGAGCTGCTCCAGGACGGAGAACTCCTTGGCGGTGAGGGTGACTTCGGTGCCGTCGAGGAAGACCCGGCGGGCGGCGGTGTCGATCCTGAGCCCGCCGAGTTCGAGCACCGGGGAGGCCCCGGCGCCGTTTCCGCGCCGCCGCAGCAGGGCCTTGATGCGGGCCACGAGGACGACGTACGAGAAGGGCTTGGTCAGGTAGTCGTCGGCGCCGGTGTCCAGGCCCTCGGCCTCGTCGTACTCGCCGTCCTTGGCGGTGAGCATCAGGATCGGCACCTCGTGTCCTGCGGCGCGCAGGGCGGCGCAGACCCGGTAGCCGTTGAGGCCGGGCAGCATGATGTCGAGGATCACCAGGTCGTACGACCCCTCGGTGGCCCGGTGCAGTCCCTCCCGGCCGTCGTGCACGACGTCGACGGCGTAGCCCTCGGCGGTGAGGCCCTTGGCGAGGGACAGGGCGAGGCGGCGTTCGTCCTCGACGATCAACAGGCGCATGCGGACAGTGTGGCAAACCGAACGTCAACGACCCGTCGCTAAAGCGACGGGCTTGCACAGCGGGCACCACTGGTTGTGGTGCTGCGCTTGCGTCCTGTCCCGCCCTCGGGTGTCGGGGGTGGGTTTGGGGCGATTGACTGCGCCCCGCATCGCCACAACTCTTCCGCACGTTGTCGGATGTTGCGGGAGCCGTTCCGGTCCGCGTGATCAACGAATCCGCAGGACCGGCACGCGAACCAGGCCTGGGAGACCCGGTTCGCCTTGTCGATGTGGCCGCACTCGGCGCAGGTGCGGGAGGTGTACGCCGGATCGACGTACACCACCGGCACCCCCGCCCGGCGGGCCTTGTACGCGATGAACTGCCCCAGCTGGCGAAACGACCAGCTGGAGTGGGTGGCCCGTTGGGGCTTGCGAAGCCGTACCCGCTCACGAATACCGCCCAGGTCTTCCAGGGCGATTCCGCGACCGGTGCGTTCAGCCTCGGCCACCACATGTTTCGCGATCTTGTGGTTGATGTCCTTGGCCCGCCGCGCCTCCTTGCGCCGCCGCTTCTTCAGCCGGCGCCTGGCGGAGGGGGTGTTCTTCTTCTTCTGCAGCTTGGTCCGGAGCGTGCGTTCGCGCACTCGGCCTCGGTTCAGGGCGCGCCCGGCCATGATCTGGCCGTCGCTGGTGGTGGCGATGTTCACGATCCCCAGGTCGATGCCGAGGAAGCCGGCCGGATCCGTGTTCGGTTCCGCTTCGGGGATCTCGCAGGTGGCGTTCAGGAACCACATGCCGTCCCGGTAGAGCAGGTCGGACTCGCCCTTGCGGTACAGGGCCAGGCGGGCCAGTTGCTCCGGGGAGGCGGTGAACGCCACCCCCTTCACCCGCCCCGACAGGGTCCAGACGGAGACGGTGCGGTCCGGGATCTGCCAGGACAGCATCCGGTCGTCGTACGGCTGGGCGCCCTCGGGCCGGAAGACGACCGGCTTGTCCACCGCCCGTCGGTACCGCTTCGACCACGGCTTGCCCAGGTTCCCGGCCTTCAGGTTCGCCGCCAGCGTGGCGTAGGCGTCGCAGGTCTTCTTGATGACGTGCTGGGCGGCCTGCGCGCCCAGCCCCCAGCCCTGCTTGATCTCGGCGTAGGTGTGCTCGCGCAGCCCGAAGTTCCGCTTCACATCCTTCTCGAACGCCACCCCGCTCGCCCAGGTCGCCGCCTCGTTGCAGGCGCGCAGGGTCGCCTCAAGTGCCGCCGCCTGCACGGGCGTCGGCAGGAGTTTGACCTGCACGGTGAGCTTCACAGGACCCGACGTTACGCAGCCGTCCGCACAAACGGGCAACTCTCGCACAACTGGCCACGAATTGGTGATCACTCGTTCGCGCGTTCCCTTCCGTCCGGCTCCGCCGGACAGCCCTGCGCGCGCTCCGCACCCGAACCCCCGGACACAGCAACGCTCCGCGTCGCCCCACTCGATGCGATTCCTCCCAGGCTTGAACGTCTGGGGTTCCTCGCAAGAATCTCGCTGAAGACGCCTTCAGGAGGCTTCAGGTCGGCTTCAGCTCCTCTCCGGCAGCGTGGTGGTCGTCGAAAGCGAACGAAGCAGAACGGCTTTGGAGGAATCCCCATGAAGCGCAACATCGTCATCGCCACCCTCACCGCCGCGGCCCTGGCGACCGGCGGCACGGTCGCAGCCTTCGCGGCGGGTGACGACGACGCCACGGCGACGCAGCACCAGGCGAACACGAGCGCACAGGTGGAGGCAGACCACGGAAACGACCCGGACGACGACGCCTCGGACGACCGTACGACGGTCCGCAGCGGCAGCCTCACCGCGGCCGACGCGATCGCGGCCGCCCTTAAGCACACCCCGGGCACCGCCCTCTCCGCCGACCTGGACGACGACGGCGCCGACGCCTGGGAGGTGACCGTCGTCAAGGGCGACGGCAGCGAGTACGACGTGCGGATCGCCCCGGACTCCGGCAAGGTCCTCGGCGCCCAGCGCGACACGGACGACGACAACGACGCCGACGACCGCGCCGAACTCGCCGCGGTGAAGGGCGCGCAGACCGACGCCCGCGAGGCCGCGCTGGCCGCTGCCGCGAAGGGCACCGTGACCGAGGTCGGCCTCGACGACGACAACGCCACCGTGGCCTGGGACGTGGACACCGTGAAGGACGGAAAGCAGGGCGAATGGAAGGTCGCCCTGGACTCGGCCAAGGTCACCGCGGACCGCACGGACACCGACCAGGCCGACGAGCGCGACGACTCCTGACGCAGGGGACCACGAGGCGGGCGCACACCGCGCGTCCGCGCCCGCCGTACGCGGGTGACATGACGGCCGAGGGCCGCCCGGGCCCTCGCCCGCCCGCACATGAGGCGAGGCGCGAGACCATTCGGCCCCCCGCGTCACCCGGCAGGTGTGGTGGCGTTCCGTTCACGGATCGCACTGCCACGAGAGGCGCCGTGCAGCATGCTCACAGTCGCCGCCACCATGACCACCCCGCCCGTCACCGCGAAGCACACGGCCACCGGCAACGACCCCGCCAGGGCTCCGGCCACCGCCGTCCCGGCCGTACTCCCCGCGTTGACGGCCGTGTTGACCCACGCGCCGGCCAGGGTGCGGGCCTCGGGGACGACCGCGTCGTCGGCGATGAGGTACGCCGTGGTGATGGCCGGCGACACGAAGAACCCGGCGCCCGCCACGACCAGGGCGAGCGTGCCGAGGCCGGGGGCGAGTCCGGCGCCGACGAGGGCGAGGCCGAGGCAGGCCGTCAGCAGAGCGAGCCGGGTCCGGGCGGGAAGGGTCCAGTTCACGGCCCCGTTGAGCATCCCCCCGGCCGCGCTTCCGGCGGACAGCGCGGCCAGCACCCAGGCCACGCTCGCGCCACCGAGGTGGTGCCGCTCCGCGAAGACGACCACCAGCAGGTCGAGCACGCCGAGCGCGAGGCCGACGGCCGCGGCGGCACCTACGGGACGGCCGACCCGGCGCAGCACGCGCCGACGGCCCCTGTCCCGCCGTACCGAGGAAGGACCGGCGGGAGGCACCGCCCCTACCGCCGGCGACCGCACGAACCCGGCCGTCCCCGCCACCATCAGGGCCGCCCCGACGACGATCCCGGCGGTCGGCGCGGCGACCCCGACGAGGACGCCCACCAGCAGCGGCCCGGACACGAAGAGCAGTTCCTCGGCGACCCCGTCGAGGCTGTACGCCCGCTGGAGCAGCGCCTTGTCGTCCTGGGCGAGGCGCGACCACACGGCCCGCATGGTCGGCCCGAGCGGGGGGACGCAGGCTCCCGCGAGGGCGGTGAGGGTACCGAGGAGGACGGGGGGTGCGCCCGGGCGCCAGAGGGCCGCGGTGAGCAGGGCGGGCAGTAGGACGTAGGCCGCGAGGAGGGGGATCAGCGCTCGGCGCGGGCCGTGGCGGTCGATCAGCGCGGCCCTCGCGGGGGCCAGGAAGACGACCGTGGCGCCGAAGAGCGCCATCACCGCGCCCGCCACCGCGTACGAGCCCGAGGCCCGGTTCACGGCGAGCATCACGGAGAGCGGGACGACGCTGTACGACAGCCTGCCGAGCAGGGCGTTGGCGAAGGTGCGGCGGGCATGCGGAATGCGCAGTACGCGCGCGTAGGACGCGGACATGGTGAGTTCCTCGAAGAGAGGCGGAAGAGGGGACACCGAGGAGCCACGGGAGCGGAGTGCTCGGACCGCGGCCGGTGTGCGCCCTACGCCAAGGAGAGGAACATGTCGGTCAACGTATCAGCGGCTCAGCCCTGCGTCAGGCCCTCCACCAGTTCGTCCGCCGCCCGGTAGGGGTCCAGCTCGCCGGCGACGATCCGCTCGGCGAGGGCGTCCAGGCGCCGGTCGCCGCGTAGGTCGCCGATGCGTTCGCGCAGGGCGGTGACGGCGATCGTCTCGACCTCGTGGGCGGCGCGGGCGCGGCGGCGGTCGGCGAGGACGCCGTGCTCCTCCATCCACGCGCGGTGTTTCTCCAGCGCCTCCACGACCTCGTCGACGCCCTCCGCGCGCGCGGCGACCGTCTTGACGATCGGCGGACGCCAGTCGCCCGGCTTGCGGGACTCGCCCAGGCCCAGCATGTGGTTGAGCTCGCGGGCGGTGGCGTCGGCCCCGTCCCGGTCGGCCTTGTTGACGACGTAGACGTCGCCGATCTCCAGGATTCCGGCCTTGGCGGCCTGGATGCCGTCGCCCATGCCGGGGGCCAGCAACACCACGGACGTGTCGGCCTGGGAGGCGATCTCCACCTCCGACTGGCCCACCCCGACCGTCTCGACCAGGATCACCTCGCAGCCGGCCGCGTCCAGGACCCGGATGGCCTGCGGGGCGGCCCAGGCGAGACCGCCGAGGTGGCCGCGGGTCGCCATGGAGCGGATGTAGACGCCGGGGTCGGAGGCGTGGTCCGACATCCGCACCCGGTCGCCGAGCAGGGCGCCGCCCGAGAACGGCGACGACGGGTCGACGGCCAGGACGCCGACCCGCCTGCCCTGCTTGCGGTACGCGGTCACCAGGGCGGAGGTCGAGGTGGACTTGCCCACGCCGGGTGAGCCCGTCAGGCCCACCACGTACGCGTTGCCCGTCAGCGGGGCCAGCGCCGCCATGACCTCCCTGAGCTGCGGGGACGCCCCCTCCACCAGGGAGATCAGCCGGGCCACGGCGCGCGGCCGGCCCTCCCTGGCCTGGGCCACCAGGGTGGAAACGTCCTGCATCACAGCTCCGTTCACCGAGAGGGACTCAGGCCTTGGGTACCCGCACGATCAGCGCGTCACCCTGGCCGCCACCACCGCACAGCGCGGCCGCGCCGACGCCTCCGCCGCGGCGCTTCAGTTCCAGTGCCAGGTGCAGGACGAGACGGGCGCCGGACATGCCGATGGGGTGGCCGAGGGCGATGGCGCCGCCGTTCACGTTCACCTTTTCGGAGGACACCCCGAGGTCCTTCATTGACTGCAGCCCGACCGACGCGAAGGCCTCGTTGATCTCGATCAGGTCGAGGTCGGAGACGTCCAGGCCCTCCTTCTTCAGGGCGTGCTGGATGGCGTTGGAGGGCTGTGAGTGCAGAGAGTTGTCCGGGCCCGCCACATTGCCGTGGGCGCCGATCTCCGCGATCCACTCCAGACCGAGTTCCTGCGCCTTCGCCTTGCTCATCACGACGACCGCGGCGGCGCCGTCGGAGATCGGGGACGACGAACCCGCCGTGATCGTGCCGTCCTTCGTGAACGCCGGGCGCAGCTTGCCCAGGGACTCGGCCGTGGTCTCGGCGCGGATGCCCTCGTCCTGGCTGAAGACGACCGGCTCGCCCTTGCGCTGCGGAACCTCGACCGGGGTGATCTCGGCCTCGAACAGGCCGTTCTTCTGGGCGGCTGCGGCGCGCTGGTGGGACAGGGCGGCGAACTCGTCCTGCTCGGGGCGCGCGATGCCGAGGCGCGCGTTGTGCTTCTCCGTCGACTCGCCCATGGGGATGTTCTCCCAGGGGTCGGTCAGACCGTCGTACGCCATGGCGTCGAGCATCTCGATCGCGCCGTACTTGAAGCCCTCGCGGGACTTCGGCAGCAGGTGCGGGGCGTTGGTCATGGACTCCTGGCCGCCCGCGACGATCACGTCGAACTCGCCCGCGCGGATGAGCTGGTCGGCGAGCGCGATGGCGTCGAGGCCGGAGAGACACACCTTGTTGATGGTGAGCGCCGGGACGCTCATCGGGATGCCGGCCTTCACGGCGGCCTGGCGTGCCGGGATCTGCCCTGCCCCGGCCTGGAGCACCTGGCCCATGATGACGTATTGCACCTGGTCGCCACCGATCCCCGCACGGTCGAGGGCGGCCTTGATGGCGAATCCGCCGAGGTCGGTTCCGGAGAAGGACTTCAGCGAGCCCAGCAACCGTCCCATGGGCGTACGCGCGCCCGCGACGATCACCGAGGTCGTGCTGTTCGATCCAGACATGAGCTGCGATCCCCTTACCGGCTGCACTGCCGAGGAGTGTGAACGAGGGTTTACTTCGAATGTACTGAGTGGCACTCCGTGCCGTCACCCGGCCGTCGGTGTGATCGCGCGCACGTTGCGTAACCGTTTCGCGAGCGCTGCACTGACTACATGCTGACGCGAATCGACCACATCGGGATCGCCTGTTTCGACCTCGACAAGACCGTCGAGTTCTACCGGGCCACATACGGCTTCGAGGTCTTCCACTCCGAGGTCAACGAGGAGCAGGGCGTCCGCGAGGCCATGCTCAAGATCAACGAAACCTCCGACGGGGGCGCCTCCTACCTGCAGCTTCTCGAACCCACACGCCCGGACTCCACCGTCGCGAAGTGGCTCGACAAGAACGGCGAGGGTGTCCACCACATCGCTTTCGGTACGGCGGATGTGGATGCGGAGGCCGCGGACATCAAGGACAAGGGCGTACGCGTTCTGTACGAGGAGCCGCGACGCGGCTCCATGGGGTCACGGATCACCTTCCTGCACCCGAAGGATTGCCATGGCGTACTGACAGAACTGGTCACTTCGGCGCCTGTTGAGTCACCTGAGCACTGACCCTCGTACATATGGGCCGGTAGGGTTGGGGGCGGTCGCCGCTCTTCCCAGGGCGACCGGGTCCTGCCCATGGCGGCAGAACCGTGCCGGGGTCCGGGTTTCGGGGGACGAGCAGTGGGCAGCAGTCCATGCTCCGCCGTTGATCTGACACCATTCCCCGGGGGCCCCGTTCGGCGGATGGACAGGGCTCGTACGGAAAGACTTGCGACCAGGGGACGGATGGGACCGCGCAGTGCGGGGCTACGAACGCCAGGAGCGAGAGCCGGCGGCTGACGTCGACCACCTCTCTCGGTTCGAGGCCGAGATGGATCGGCTGAAGACCGAGCGGGAAAAGGCGATCCAGCACGCCGAGGACCTCGGCTACCAGGTCGAGGTGCTGCGCGCCAAGTTGCACGAGGCGCGGCGCACCCTCATGTCCCGGCCCGAATTCGGCGGCGGTGACATCGGCTACCAGGCCGAGCAGTTGCTGCGGAACGCGCAGATCCAGGCCGACCAGCTGCGCCAGGACGCCGAGCGCGAACTGAGCCAGGTCCGCGCCCAGACCCAGCGCATCCTCCAGGAGCACGCCGAGCAGGCCGCGCGTCTGCAGGCGGAGCTGCACCAGGAGGCGGTCACCCGTCGTCAGCAGCTCGACCAGGAGCTGGCCGAGCGCCGGCAGACCGTCGAGTCACATGTCAACGAGAACGTGGCGTGGGCCGAGCAGCTGCGTGCCCGCAGCGAGGCACAGGCCCGCCGGCTCCTGGAGGAGTCCCGCGCGGAGGCCGAGCAGGCCATGGCGGCCGCCCGCGCGGAGGCCGAGCGGCTCACCACCGAGGCCCGGCAGCGGCTCACCGCCGACGCCGAGGCGGCGCGCGCGGAGGCCGAGCAGCTCCTGCTGCGGGCCCGCACCGACGCCGAGCGTCTGATCAACGCGGCCTCCACGCAGGCCCAGGAGGCCACCGACCACGCCGAGCAGCTGCGCACGTCCACGGCGACCGAGTCGGACAGCGCCCGCCGCCAGGCCACCGAGCTCAGCCGGGCCGCCGAGCAGCGGATGACGGAGGCCGAGGAGGCGCTGCGCAAGGCGCAGGCCGAGGCCGAGAAGGTCCTCAGCGAGGCGAAGTCGGCCGCCGAGAAGACCCTCGCGAGCGCCGAGTCGGCCAACGAACAGCGCACCCGCACGGCGAAGGAGCAGGTCGCCCGGCTGGTCAGCGAGGCCAGCCAGGAGGCCGAGGCGACCAAGGAGGCCGCCGAGCAGATCGTCGCGGACGCCCGCGCCGAGGCCGAGAAGATCGTCGCCGAGGCCTCCGAGAAGGCCCGCACGCTCACCGCCGAGGAGAGCGCGACCCAGCTGTCCAAGGCGGCCAAGACCGCCGAGGACGTCCTCAACAAGGCGCAGGAGGACGCGCAGCGCACCACCAAGGCCGCCGCCGAGGAGGCCGAGCGGATCCGCCGCGAGGCCGAGACCGAGGCGGACCGGCTGCGGGCCGAGGCGCACGACATCGCCGAGCAGCTCAAGGGCTCGGCGAAGGACGACACCAAGGAGTACCGCGCCAAGACGGTCGAGCTGCAGGAGGAGGCCCGCAGGCTGCGCGGCGAGGCCGAGCAGTTGCGCGCCGACGCGGTCGCCGAGGGCGAGAAGATCCGCGCGGAGGCCCGCAAGGAGGCCGTCCAGCAGATCGAGGAGGCCGCCAAGACCGCCGAGGAGCTGCTCTCCAAGGCCAAGGCGGACGCCGACGAGCTGCGCCAGACCGCCACCACGGACAGCGAGAAGGTCCGCACCGAGGCCATCGAGCGCGCCACCACGCTGCGCCGGCAGGCCGAGGAGACGCTCCAGCGCACCCGTCAGGAGGCCGAGCGGCACCGCGAGGAGGTCGTCGAGCAGGCCGAGGGCATCAAGGCCGACGCCGAGCGGGCCGCCCGCGAGCTGCACGAGGAGACCGAGCGGGCGATAGAGACCCGCCGCACCGAGGCCGCCGAGGAACTGACCCGGCTGCACACCGAGGCCCAGGAGCGCCTCGCCGCCGCCGAACAGGCCCTCACCGAGGCCCGTGAGGAGGCCTCGCGGATCCGCCGCGAGGCCGCCGAGGAGACCGACCGGCTGCGCAGCGAGGCCGCCGAGCGGATCCGTACCCTGCAGCAGCAGGCCGAGGCCGAGGCCGACCGGCTGCGCACCGAGGCCGCGTCCGACGCGTCCGCCTCCCGTGCCGAGGGCGAGGCCGTCGCCGTACGGCTGCGGTCCGAGGCCGCCGCGGAGGCGGAGCGGCTCAAGTCCGAGGCGCAGGACACCGCGGACCGGGTCCGTGCGGAGGCGCGGGCCGCCGCCGAGCGGCTCGCCACCGAGGCGTCCGAGACGCTGGCCGCCGCCCAGGAGGAGGCCGACCGGCGCCGCCGCGAGGCCGAGGAGTACCTCGGCTCGGCCCGCCAGGAGGCCGACCAGGAGCGCCAGCGGGCCCGTGAGCAGAGCGAGGAGCTCCTCGCCTCCGCCCGCAACCGGGTCGAGGAGGCCCAGGCCGAGGCCGTACGGCTGGTCGAGGAGGCGGACCGGCGGGCCACCGAGATGGTGTCGGGCGCCGAACAGCACGCCCAGCAGGTGCGGGACTCGGTCGCCGGGCTGCACGAGCAGGCCCAGGAGGAGATCACCGGGCTGCGCTCCGCCGCCGAGCACGTGGCCGAGCGCACCCGGCGCGAGGCGCAGGAGGAGGCCGACCGGGTTCGCGGGGACGCCTACTCCGAGCGGGAGCGGGCCAGCGAGGACGCGGCCCGGATCCGGCGGGAGGCCGCCGAGGAGACGGACGCCGCCAAGTCCCTCGCCGAGCGCACCGTATCGGAGGCGATCGCCGAGGCGGAGCGCCTCCGGTCGGACGCCTCGGAGCACGCCCAGCGGGCGCGTACGGAGGCCTCGGACACCATCGCGCAGGCCGACCAGGACGCTTCCCGCGCCCGGGCGGAGGCCCGCGAGGACGCCAACCGCATCCGGTCGGACGCGGCGACACAGGCCGACACCCTCATCACCGAGGCGCGCAACGAAGCCGAGCGGCTCACCGAGGAGACCATCGCCGACACCGACCGGCTGCGCACCGAGACGGTCGCCGAGGCGGAGCGGGTCCGCGCCGCTTCGGTCGCCGAGGCCGATCGCGTACGGGTCGAATCGCTCGCCCAGGCCGAGCAGTTGATCGGGGAGGCCACCGGGGACGCCGAGCGGCTGCGTGCCGAGGCCGCCGACACCGTCGGGCAGGCGCAGCAGCACGCCGAGCGGATCCGCAGCGAGTCGGAGCGGGTCAGGGCGGAGGCGGCTGCCGCGGCCGAGGAGTTGGTCAACTCCGCGCGCGAGGAGGCCGACCGGACCCTCGACGAGGTCCGCAAGGAGGCCAACAAGCGTCGGCAGGACGTCGCCGAGCAGGTCGACACGCTCATCACGGAGACCGCCGCCGAGGCGGACAAGCTGCTCACCGAGGCGCAGCAGCAGGCGCAGAAGACCACCGCCGAGGCGGAGGCGCAGGCCGACACCATGGTGGGTGCGGCCCGCAAGGAGGCCGACCGGCTGGTGTCCGAGGCGACGGTCGAGGGCAACGCGCGCGTGGAGAAGGCCCGCACGGACGCGGACGAGCTGCTCGTCGGCGCCCGCCGGGACGCGACCGCCATAAGGGAGCGCGCGGAGGAGCTGCGCGACCGGATCACCAGCGAGATCGAGGCGCTGCACGACCGGGCCCGCCGTGAGGCCGCGGAGACCATGAAGTCGACCGGCGACCGCTGCGACGCGCTGATCAAGGCCGCGGAGGAGCAGCTCGCGAAGGCGCAGGCGAAGGCCAAGGAGCTGGTCTCGGAGGCCAACTCGGAGGCCGGGAAGGTGCGGATCGCCGCGGTCAAGAAGGCCGAGGGGCTCCTCAAGGAGGCCGAGCAGAAGAAGGCCACCCTGGTCCGGGAGGCCGAGGAGCTCAAGGCCGAGGCGATCCGTGAGGCCAAGCGCACGGTCGAGGAGGGCAAGCGCGAGCTCGAAGTGCTCGTCCGCCGCCGCGAGGACATCAACACCGAGATCTCCCGTGTCCAGGACGTCCTGGAGGCGTTGGAGTCCTTTGAGGCTCCAGCGGCGGGCAAGGACGGCGGCGTCAAGGCGGGCGCAGCGGTCGGGGCCCCTCGATCGGGTAAGCCGTCGGACAGCTGACCGACTGGTCGGAATCCGGTGCCGTCTGCGGCGTTTGACCAAGTTTTTGGCAAGCCGTCCCAGGGTTAGCCACTCAAAAGGGGTGTCATTCTCCAGATCAAACACGTATCCGCTCGATGACACACCGCTTCGGCCCCTAGGATTCCCCCTATCACCTCACCGGTCTCATTTGACAGGAACCCCATGAGCGACACTTCCCCCTACGGCTTCGAGCTTGTGCGGCGTGGGTACGACCGCGCTCAGGTGGACGAACGGATCTCCAAGCTCGTCTCCGACCGTGACAGCGCTCTCTCCCGCATCACCGCCCTGGAAAAGCGCATCGAGGAGCTCCACCTCGAGACGCAGAACGCCCAGGCTCAGGTAAGCGACGCCGAGCCGTCGTACGCCGGCCTCGGCGCGCGTGTCGAGAAGATCCTCCGCCTCGCCGAGGAGGAGGCCAAGGACCTGCGCGAGGAGGCCCGTCGCGCGGCCGAGCAGCACCGCGAACTCGCCGAGTCGGCGGCCCAGCAGGTCCGTAACGACGCAGAATCGTTCGCTGCGGAGCGCAAGGCCAAGGCCGAGGACGAGGGCGTCCGGATCGTCGAGAAGGCCAAGAGCGACTCCTCCCAGCTGCGCCAGGAGGCGCAGAAGGACGCGCAGCAGAAGCGCGAGGAGGCCGACGCCCTCTTCGAGGAGACCCGCGCCAAGGCCGCGCAGGCCGCCGCCGACTTCGAGACGAACCTCGCCAAGCGCCGGGAGCAGTCCGAGCGCGACCTGGCGTCCCGTCAGCAGAAGGCGGAGAAGCGCCTCGCGGAGATCGAGCACCGCGCGGAGCAGCTGCGCCTGGAGGCCGAGAAGCTGCGCACCGACGCGGAGCGCCGCGCCCGTCAGACGGTGGAGACGGCTCAGCGCCAGGCCGAGGACATCGTGGCCGACGCCAACGCCAAGGCCGACCGCATCCGTTCGGAATCCGAGCGCGAGCTCGCTGCGCTGACCAACCGCCGCGACTCGATCAACGCTCAGCTGACGAACGTCCGCGAGATGCTCGCCACGCTCACGGGTGCCGCGGTGGCCGCCGCCAGCTCCCCGGTCGAGGACGAGCCGATCTCCCGTGGGGTGCCGGCTCAGCAGTCCCGGTAGTCAGTAGCGCGTTCCAGAGGCCCGCACCATCTCCCCCGAGGGTGCGGGCCTCTTGGCGCGAACCGGCTCAAGGGGCCCGGGGCAGGACAAGCGGCAGGAACACGTCGTCCACGATCTCCTCCAGCCCCCTGTCGGAAACCGCTTCCCGGCTCAGCAGGATCTCGTGCCGCAGCAGATCCGCGGGCAACGTCAGCACCCGCCCCGGCAGATCGGCCGTCGGGATCTCCCCCCGCTCAGCGGCACGCTCCACCACGGTCCGCAGCACCCCCCGCATGATCCCGAAGAACGCCGGATCCACATCCCGCGCCTCCGCGAGCAACCCGTGCAGCGTGTCCGGGCCGATCTGGCGCTGCCGTTCGGCACCCGCCCGCAGCACCTCCAGTACGTCCCCCCGCAGTGACCCCGTGTCCGGCACCCGGTCCGCGATCGAGCCCGTGCGGTGGCGCATCGCGGCGATGACCAGTTCGGCGCGATTGCTCCAGCGCCGGTACAGGACCTGCTTCCCGGTGCGGGCCCGCGCGGCGACCCCCTCCATGGTCAGCCGCGCGTAGCCGACCGCCCCCAGCTCCGCCCAGGCCGCGTCCAGCAGGTCGGCCTCCAGCGCGGCGCCGCGCCGCCGTGTGGTCACCGCACACCTCCCTTTAAGAGACCTTGCGTCTCCTACTCCGGCGAGCCTATCGTGAGCTTAAGAGACGCAACGTCTCCAAAGGGGGTACTTTCCCATGTCCACCAGGACCCGCCTCGACCCCGCCGTCCTCAGGCTCGCCGGCATCCTCGTCCTCGGCGCGATCGCCCCGCTGCTGGACAGCACGATCGTCTCCGTCGCCCTCCACACCCTCGGCCGCGACCTGAACGCCCCGACGGCGACGGTCCAGTGGGTCAGCACCGCCTACCTGCTCGCCCTCGCGTCCGTCGTCCCGGTCTCCGCCTGGGCCGCGGAGCGCTACGGCGCCCGCCGGGTGTGGCTCGGCTCGCTCGGCCTCTTCCTCGCCGGGTCGGTGCTGTGCGGGCTCGCCTGGGACATCGGCTCACTGGTCGCCTTCCGGGTCGTCCAGGGCGTCGGCGGCGGCATGCTCCTGCCCGTCCTGCAGACCCTGGTGATGCGGGCCGCGGGCGGCCGGAACCTGGGCCGGCTGATGGCCGTGATCACCCTGCCCGCACTCCTCGGACCGATCCTCGGCCCCGTCCTCGGCGGTCTGATCGTCGGTCACCTCGACTGGCGCTGGATCTTCTACGTCAACCTGCCGCTCGGCCTGCTCGCCCTCGCCCTGGCCCACCGGGGCGTGCCGAAGGACAGCCCCCGTCCCGGCCACCGCCTCGACCTGACCGGGCTGCTGCTCCTCTCCCCCGGGCTCGCCGTCCTCGTCTACGGCCTGACGGAGACCGGCGTCGCGCGGGCGACCGCGGTCCCCCTGGGCGCCGTACTCGTGGCCGCGTTCGGCGCCCACGCCCTGCGCTCCACGCGGCCCCTCGTCGATCTGCGGCTGTTCCGCGACCGCGCCTTCTCCACCGCCTCGGTGCTGATGTTCCTCAACGGACTCGCCCTGTACGGCGGGATGTTCCTGCTCCCCCTCTACTACCAGCAGGAGCGCGGCGAGAGCGTGGTCGCCGCCGGGCTGCTCCTCGCACCGCAGGGCCTCGGGAGTCTGCTGTCCCGGGCGACGGGGCCGCTCACCGACCGGATCGGCCCGCGCCCGGTCGTCCTCGGGGGCATGCTGCTCTCGGCGCTGGGCACGCTCCCCTTCGCCCTCCCCCACCCGACGGCCGCGCTGTTGCCCGTCGCCCTCGTCGTCCGGGGTCTGGGCATGAGCGCCGCCAACCTCGCCGTCAACGTCGGCGCCTACCGGCACCTGAGCCCCGACCGGCTCCCGCACGCCAGTGCCGCCGTACGGATCGTGCAGCAACTCGGCGGCTCCTTCGGTACCGCGGTCCTCGCCGCCGTACTGGCGCACGGCGGTTTCCCCTCCGCCTTCGCGTGGTCGACGGCTTTCACGATTCTTGCCGCGCTCGTCGGTCTCCGTTTGCCCATAGGAGTGGCATCCGCAGGAGCGCACCCCTAGCGTGGTGGGCATGATCGAGCTCGAGGGGCTGACCAAGCGTTACGGCGAGAAGGTGGCGGTCAACAACCTGACCTTCACCGTCAGACCGGGCATCGTCACGGGCTTCCTCGGGCCCAACGGCGCCGGCAAGTCGACCACCATGCGCATGATGTTGGGCCTGGACCGGCCCACCGCCGGGGACGTGCGCATCGACGGCAAGCACTACGACCAGCTCAAGGACCCGTTGACGTACATCGGCGCCCTGCTGGACGCCAAGGCCATGCACGGCGGGCGCAGCGCCTTCAACCACCTGCTGTGTCTCGCGCAGAGCAACGGCATTCCCCGCAAGAGGGTCGACGAGGTGCTGGACACGGTCGGTCTCACCGCGGTCGCGAGGAAGAAGGCCAAGGGCTTCTCGCTCGGTATGGGCCAGCGGCTCGGCATCGCGGGCGCGTTGCTCGGCGATCCGCGGATCCTGATGTTCGACGAGCCGGTCAACGGACTGGACCCCGAGGGCATCCACTGGATCCGCAACCTGATGAAGTCCCTTGCCGCGCAGGGCCGTACGGTCTTCGTGTCCTCGCATCTCATGAGCGAGATGGCGCTGACCGCCGACCACCTCGTCGTCATCGGCCAGGGACGGCTGCTCGCCGACACCTCCATGGCCGACTTCATCGCGCAGAACTCCCGGTCGTACGTCCGGATCCGCACCCCGCAGCGCGAGCGGCTGCTCGACGTGCTGCACGCGGCCGGGGTGACCGTGGTGGAGACCGGCAACGGCACGCTGGAGGTGGACGGCAGCAAGTCCGAGTACATCGGCGAGCTGGCCGCGCAGCACCAGATCGTGCTGCACGAGCTGAGTCCCCAACAGGCCTCCCTGGAGGAGGCGTTCATGCAGCTGACCGCGGAGTCGGTCGAGTACCACGCACACAGCGACGCGCCGCCCGAGCAGCAACAGGCCTGGGGCGACGGCTGGAAGGGGAACTGACCATGGCGGCGACCCAGGTCATCCGCTCCGAGTGGACCAAGATCCGTTCGGTGGCCTCCACGGTGTGGACGCTCTCCCTCGCCGTGGTCGTCACCATCGGGCTCGGCATCCTGATCTCGGCCCTGTCGAAGAACGAGTTCGACAACATGAGCCGCCAGGACAAGCTCTCCTTCGACCCCACCTTCATCAGCTTCGCCGGGATGAGCCTCGGCCAGCTCGCGATGATCGTGTTCGGGGTGCTCGTCGTCTCGAACGAGTACAGCACCGGCATGATCCGCACCTCGCTGGCCGCCGTCCCGCAGCGCGCCACCTTCCTGGTGAGCAAGATCGCGGTGGCGACCGGGCTCTGCCTCGTCGTGGGCCTGTTCACCAGCTTCGTCACCTTCTTCCTCGGCCAGGCGATGCTCGGCTCGCACAAGGCGGAGATCGGGGACACCGGGGTGCTGCGCGCGGTCATCGGCGGCGGCATCTACATGACCCTCATCGCGATGTTCTCGATGGGCGTCGCCGCGATGCTGCGCTCACCGATGCTGTCGCTGGGCATCCTGATGCCGTTCTTCTTCCTGATCTCCAACATCCTGGGCAACGTCTCGGCGACGAAGAAGATCGGCCAGTTCCTGCCCGACCAGGCCGGCAGCAAGATCATGCAGGTGGTCACCCCGATCGACGACGACACTCCCTACGGCCCCTGGGGCGGGCTCGGGATCATGGCGCTGTGGGTGGCGGTGGCGCTGATCGGCGGTTATGTCCTGCTGAAGAAGCGGGACGCGTAGCCCGCGGCCGAGCGGATCACGCCGCGTCGCCCGAGAAGCGCGGGTGAGCGGGACGACGGTCCGCGCGAGGCTGTCCCCACCGGAGGGCGTCGAGTCCAGGCTGTCGGCGACGGCGCCGGAGAGCTGTGTACCGGCCCCGCGTCCTCCGCTCGGCCGTCGGCAGGAACTGGGCTTTGCTTTCATTTGAGCGGAACCGTCAGCGCCCCGATAAGCTCCTAACCCTTACGGGGGGCGTGTGCCCCGCTGTCCTGAACCTTGCGATGGGTGCGGAGCATGATCGAGGCAGTCGGCCTGACCAAGCGCTACGGCGACAAGACCGCTGTGTACAACCTTTCCTTCCAGGTGCGTCCCGGTGCCGTCACCGGTTTCCTGGGCCCCAACGGCTCGGGCAAGTCGACGACCATGCGCATGATCCTGGGCCTCGACAATCCCACCTCGGGGCAGGTGACGATCGGCGGCTATCCGTATCGCAAGCTGCCGAACGCGCCCCGGCAGGTCGGTGCGCTGCTCGACGCGAAGGCCGTGCACGGCGGCCGGGCCGCGCGTAACCATCTGCTCTGTCTGGCCCAGCTGTCCGGGATTCCGGCCCGGCGGGTGGACGAGGTGCTCGGTGTCGTCGGTCTCCAGGACGTGGCGAAGAAGCGTTCCAAGGGCTTCTCGCTCGGTATGGGGCAGCGGCTCGGGATCGCGGCCGCGCTGCTCGGCGACCCGCAGGTGCTGCTCTTCGACGAGCCGGTCAACGGGCTCGACCCCGAGGGCATCCTGTGGGTGCGCAACCTGATGAAGGCGCTGGCGGCGGAGGGGCGGACGGTCTTCGTCTCGTCCCACCTGATGAGCGAGATGGCGCTGACCGCGGACCACCTCATCGTGATCGGGCGCGGGCAGCTGCTCGCCGACATGAGCGTGCAGAACTTCATCGCGGCGAACTCCGCGGGTTTCGCGCGCGTGCGGACGCCCGACACCGAGCCGCAGCTCCGCGAGAAGCTGTCGGCCGCGATCACGGAGGCGGGCGGGCACGTCCTGCCCGAGCAGGACGGGGCGCTGCGGGTGACGGGGCTGCCGCTCCCCCGCATCAGCGACATCGCCCACGACACGGACGTACGCCTGTGGGAGCTGTCCCCGCACCAGGCCTCGCTGGAGGAGGCGTACATGCGGATGACACAGGGTGCCGTGGACTACCGCTCGACCACCGACCAGAAGTCGGGGCTCATGCAGCCCCTCCCGCCCGGCGCCCAGCCCCCCATGCCGGTCCCCGGCCAGGGCCAGCCCGACTGGTACCCACCGGCACCACCGCAGCAGGGCGGTCAGCCCTTCGGGGGTCCACAGGGTCAGGCACAGCCGCTCCCGTACGGCGGTCCCGGCACGCCGAACCCGTACGCCCAGACGGGCCCGGCGGCCCCGCAGGGACCGGCGTCGGCCGCGGGCCAGGCAGCCGCTCCGGCAGCCCAGCCGCCTGCGGCCCCCGTGCCCGCGCCGCAGGGTTCCGCGCCCGCCCCGCAGGGACCGGCGTCGCCCGCCGCCCAGGCAGCCGCTCCGGCGCACCTGCCGTCGGCGCAGGCTCCGGCTGCTCAGCCACCGACCGCCCCGCCCGCGCCGCAGCCGCACGCCTCCGCACAGGCCTCCGCCTCCGCCCCGCAGGGACCCGCCCCGACCCAGCCCGAGGACGCCCGATGAGCACCCCGCAGCCCCCGATGCCGCAGGCCGCCGCACCGAACTGGCAGGCGCCCGCCGGGTCGTCGTACCCGGGCTACACCTCGCCGATCCCCGTCGTGCGGACGCATCTCGGGCACGCGATCGCGTCGGAGTGGACGAAGATCCGTTCCGTGCGGTCGACGATCTGGACGCTGGGTGTGTTCGTCGTGCTCAACGTCGGGATCGGCCTCGCGGTCGCCGCGCTGCTCGCGGCCAACGCGTCCCAGGACAGCCTGCGGGACGAGAACCCGCTGTCGTTCGGCTTCTTCGGGCTGCTGATCGGCAACATGTGCGTCATCACGCTCGGCGTGCTGACCACGGCCTCGGAGTACGGCACCGGCATGATCCGTACGACGATGGTCGCCTGTCCCTCCCGCGGCCGGGTCCTCGCCGCGAAGTCGGTCGTGTTCTTCGCCGTCGCCTTCGTGACCACCCTGGTCTCGGTCCTGGTCGTCGCCCTCATCGACGTGGCCCTGCTGGACGCGCGGACCCCGACCGGCCAGGAGTGGCTGAAGGGCACCTTCGGCATCTCGCTCTACATCGCGCTGCTGGGCCTGCTCTCGCTGATCATCGGCTCGATCATCCGGCACTCGGCAGGCGCGATCACCATCATGATCGGCGTCGTGCTGGCCCCGCTGGTCATCGCGCTGTTCATGTTCTCGCAGTCCCTGGAGGACGTGCGCCAGGCGCTGTTCGAGTACTCCATCCCGAACCAGCTCAGCGTGTTCTACTCCAACTCCCTCACGGAGTCGGGCCCTTCGGGCTGGGACCCGCTGTGGATCATCATCGGTGTGACGGCGGCCGCGTTCGCCGGCGCCTTCGCGCTCCTGGAGAGCCGGGACGTGTAGAACCGCCCTAGAACCTCGGCGCGTTACGGGACCGCTGCACCCGCGTGGTGCGGCGGTCCCGTGCGTTCCAGCACGCCTTGTGCCAGTGCCGACGCTCGTCGACGCCCGAGTGGTCCGGCCAGGCCACCACATGCGGGACGCCGTCCGGGATCATCTGGTCGCAGCCCGGGCAGCGGTATGTCTTGCCCTGCGCGCTCGCGCCCGCCACATGCCGGACGTTCCAGTCCTCACCCTGCCAGTTCGTCGAGGACTGGAAGCCGCCGTAGCGACCCGACCGGTCGTCCTCGGCGCCACGGCCGGACGGGTCCGACGAACCGGAACCCTTGGGTCGGTTGCGACGCGGGGACACAGGACACCTCACGGGGCTATACAGGAAGCAGGGACCGTGTCCAGCCTACGCGGCGGGAGGCGGGGTAGGCGTAGGGAACCAACCCCCACAAGGCCCCCTCCGGGGCGACCCATTCTGCAGACAATCGGCAAATCTCTTCGCCAAGCCGTGTCCTCGGCACGTGTCAGACGGTTATGCCGGGTGGGGGAGCTCCGTGTCGGAGCCAAGGAAGCAGGAAAAGCACATGCACGTAGGAACATTCGTGTTGGCGGCCCAGTTCCCGGGGCAGGGCCAGGCAGAGGCGCTGTACCGCGCGGTCCGCTCGGCGGAGGTCGCGGAGGAGGCCGGACTCGACGCGGTCTGGCTGGCAGAACACCACTTCGTGCCGTACGGCACCTGCCCGTCCGCGATCACCCTGGCGGCCTTACTGCTGGGCCGCACCCAGCGCATCCGGGTCGGCACCGCCGTGAGCGTGCTGCCCACCGTCCACCCCGTCGCCCTCGGCGAGCAGGCCGCGCTGCTGCACATGACGAGCGGCGGGCGCTTCTCGCTGGGCGTGGGGCGCGGCGGTCCGTGGGTCGATCTGGAGGTGTTCGGCTCGGGTCTGCAGGCGTACGAGAAGGGGTTCCCGGAATCACTCGATCTGCTGGTGCGCTGGCTGCGCGAGGCCTCCGTCGGGGCCGACGGCGAGCGGTTCCGGTTCCGTGAGGTGCCCGTCGTACCGCGGCCCTCGGAGGCGCTCACGGAGGCGGCCGGGCCCGAGGTGATCGTCGCCTGCACCTCCCCCGCGAGCGTCCGGCTGGCCGCCGAGCGCGGGCTGCCGATGCTGCTGGGGATGCATGTCGGGGACGAGGAGAAGGCGGAGATGGTGGCCTTGTGGCGCAGGCAGGCGCGCGCGGCCGGACACGCGCCGGAGAAGGTCCTGGACGCGCCCCATGTCTCGGCGGGTGTCTGCCAGATCGCGGACCGGCGTACGGACGCCGTGGAAGCTCTGGTGAAGGCCATGCCGGGCTGGCTCCGGCAGGGGCTCGGCGCCCATGTCACGGTCGACGGCCGGGAGCGCCAGATGCGCGACCCGGTGGCCTACACCGAACTGCTCTGCGGGCTGCACCCGGTGGGCACCCCGCGGCTGTGCGCCGACCGCCTCGCGGCCACCAGCGAACGCACGGGTGTCTCCCGCTTCGCCCTGCTCGTCGAGGGCTCGGGAGATCTGGCGGCGACCGAGGAGAACGTACGGCGGCTGGGTGCGGAGGTGCTCCCGCATCTGACCTGAAGTGGCACAGGAACCCTTGCCCGGCTGGAGCTTGCCGCCCCGGTACTGATGCACCTCCCGCGTACGGAGCGGCAAGCAAGCGGCATACCGCTCAGCAGTCCCTGAACTCGGGGGACTGGTTGAGCAACTGGCTGCGCACCGAGGTGAAACGGGCCAGCGTCTCGTCTACCGAGGCGTCCAGCGGGAACACCGCCACCCGGTGGCAGTTCTGGAAGGCCAGCCGCACACCGAAGTGCCGCTGCAGCGCGCCGCGTATCGCGTCACTCGCAAGCGCACGCAGCAGCTGACCGCGTGCCTGCTCGTCCGGCGGGGGCGTCTGGTTGTCGGCGAAGTTGCCGCCGTCGACCTTCAGCTGGGCCACCAGGGAGCTGATCATCTCCCATGCGTAGGGCAGGGAGTTCCGGACGCAGTCGACGAATTCTGCTTCGTCGACCTCGCCTCGCTCGGCCTTCTCGAGTAGGGCCGGTGAGACGTCGAGCGACATGGGTTCTCCTCTCGCACCCCTGATTCCTCAGGGGTTGCCGGACAGATAAAGGGAGTTCGCGCTGCCGGACACTCTGAGTACATGCCTCGCGACCTCCCGTTTACTACGGTAGGCAACGGACGGTGACGGCACCAGGAGAATGCGAACAAAGGGCACTCCCTACAGGCTCACAATCGGCCACAAGTGAACAGGGTTTCTCCACAGCCTTACGGGCCGAATCGCGTGGACATGCGCCCGTCGAGTAGCGTTGCCGACCATGCGTCTCGTCATTGCCCGGTGTTCCGTCGACTACGCGGGCCGGCTCACCGCCCACCTGCCCTCGGCCCCCCGTCTGATCCTGGTGAAGGCCGACGGCAGCGTCTCCATCCACGCAGATGACCGCGCCTACAAGCCTCTGAACTGGATGTCGCCGCCCTGCACACTGAAGGAGGGCACCGGCGACGAGGAGGGCGTCTGGACCGTCATCAACAAGGCGGGCGAGAAGCTCATCATCACGATGGAGGAAGTCCTCCACGACTCCTCGCACGAACTCGGCGTGGATCCTGGCCTGATCAAGGACGGCGTGGAAGCACACCTCCAGGAGTTGCTCGCCGACCGCATCGAAACACTCGGCGACGGCTACACGTTGATCCGCCGCGAGTACATGACGGCCATCGGCCCGGTCGACATCCTGTGCCGTGACGCCGAGGGGCAGACCGTCGCGGTGGAGATCAAGCGGCGCGGCGAGATCGACGGCGTCGAGCAACTCACCCGCTACCTCGACCTGTTGAACCGCGACCCCCATCTCGCCCCGGTCCGCGGCATCTTCGCCGCGCAGGAGATCAAGCCCCAGGCCCGCGTCCTGGCCACCGACCGCGGTATCGGCTGCCACGTCATGGACTACGACGCGCTGCGGGGCATCCAGGACGACAAGCTGCGGCTGTTCTGACAGCGCCGCTTCTTCTACGACGACGAGGGCCGGGTCCGCTTTTTCATGGACCCGGCCCTCCTGTGTCGCGTGAGGTTTCTAGATGACCGACCCGCTCGGCGAGCTCACGGTGCTGCTCTCCGGGGCGCTGGCCGAACTGGTCTCCACCGGGGCGGTGGAGGCGGGGCCACTGGCCGAGGTGGAGTTGCTCGGGGTCGTGTCGGTCGGGGTGGACGTGGACGTGGGCGTGGGTGTGACCGACGGGTCCGGTGTCTCGGACGTCGTCGGTGACGAGGAGCCGGTGCCGCTCGGGTTCCCGGTCGGCGAGGTCGGCGGCCTCGACGTGTTCGTCGGCCGCGGCGACGACGGCCTGGACGAACTGGACGGACGGTCGCCCTGCGTCCCGCTCGGATCGTCGGACGGCTTCGCCTCGCTCGTGGGCGTCGGATCGTCCGAGGTCCCGTACGTGCCGTCAGGGCCGGGATCGGTCGGCCGGGATGTCGCCGTACCCGTGTCGCCCTTGTCGTCGCCGTCCTGCGGAGCCTCCGCGCCGAGGTTGCCGTCGTCGATGCCGACGCTGGCCGACGGGTTGACGCCGACCTGGGTGGACGGGTCGTTCGGGTCGTGGTCGGAGGTGGCGCCCAAGGTCACGACCGTGCCGAGCACCGCCACGAGGAGCGCACCCGCGCCGGCCGCCACGAGGTTGCGCTTGGCGAGGCCCTTCAGTCCGCCCCGGGCCTTGCGGGAGGGCGCGGGCGTGGACGGCGAGCGGTGGACGACGATCGTCTGCGAGTCCCCCGGCGGCTGGAGCGGCGGGAAGGCCGCGGGGACCCCGCCGGGCGGCGAGGCGGACTCGTCGTACCGGGCGTCGGGCACCTCCTCGCCCGCCATCGCGCCGAGGCCGGCCAGGCCGGGCGCGGTCCCGTCCCGGTCGGAGACCAGGGCGAGGGCGCGGCGGCCCGCGACGGTGCCGCGCTTGTCGGCGAGCGCCCCGCGCAGGCCGATGGAGGTCTCCAGTTCGGAGCGGGCCCGGTCGAGCTGTCCGCCGCAGATCGCGAGGATGCCGAGTTCGTGGCGGAAGTAGGCCTGTTCGGACACCTCACCGGCGAGCCGGGAGGCCTCGGCACCGGTCCGCAGAGCACGCTCCCAGGCACCCCAGTGGCCGCCGGCGGCGAACGCGGGTGCCGCCGTGCGGGCCAGCTGCACGGTGGCCGCCTCCTCGCCCTCGGCGGGCGCGGTGGTGGCCGGGGTCAGCACGGTGAGGGCGGCGAGCAGGGCGTCCGCCTCGGCGCACACCCGCTCGGGGGTGACCGAGGGGTGTCCGGCCCACCAGCCGTAGTGCTGGGCGGCGGTGAGGGCGCGGGCCTCGGTGTCGTCACCGTATCCGGCGGCCTCCAGCTGGGTGAGGACCCCGGCGGCGAGCCGGTAGCGGGAGCCGACCGGGGAGACCAGGCCCGAGGCGGCGAGCTCGCCGAGCGCCGCGTCCGCGTGGGTGTCGCCGACCAGGGCGGGCAGGTGCGCCTGGTGGGGCACCTCGCCGCCGAGCGCGACGGCGAACCGCAGGGTGGCGCGCGCGGACTCGCTCAGCCGGGAGGCGAGCAGCGGGGCCGGCGCGGCGGCCTCGCCGAGTGCGGGCAGGGGGATCTCCTCGCCCTGGTCCGCCTCCAGGGGCATGTCGATCGGGGTCGCGTCCGCGAAGACGCCGAACTCGTCGACGGCACTCGCTCCGGCCCGCTGCCGGTCACGCTGTCTGAGCAGGGCGCCTGCCTGGACGAAGCGCAGCGGCAGGCCCTCGGACTCGAACCAGAGGTCGCCCGCCCAGTTCGACTCCTCCTCCGTCAGCACCCGGCCGACGCACCGCTCCAGCAGATCCAGCCCGTCGGCGCGCTCCAGGCCACCGAGGAAGACCTCCTCGACGGCGGAGTCGGCGGAGGGCGCGGGCACGTCGGGTGTCGCGCCGATCACGAACGCGCACTCGGGCGTGGCGTCGAGCAGTTCTTCCAGGCCCGCGCCGCCGAACTCGATGTCGTCGAGGACGACGACCGCGCCGACCTCCCGGACACAGGAGAGCAGCGCGTCACGGTCCGGGCGGTGCAGGGGCGAGTTGTAGACGGCGTAGTAGAGGTCGTACAGCAGCTCGCCCGGCGTGCGGTGGAAGCCGGAGAGGCGGACGACACCGTCGGGGGCGAGGTCCGAGCAGTCCTCGGCGACCAGGTCGAGAAGGCTGGTGCGGCCGGAGCCGGCGGGGCCGGTCAGCCGTACCGAGCGGCCACGCGCGAGCAGTCGTACGAGTCGTTCGCGCTCGTCCTGGCGGGCCAGGAGCGGCAGCGCGGTGCGGGTGGGGCCGGGCGGGACGGGCGGACGGGCCGCGCGGTCCACCTCTGCGCGTTCGGTGGCGCTGAACTTCTCGGGTCGCCCCGGGCGTTCCCCGGGCGGGCAGGCCTCTATCTCGCTGCCGTCGACGGGGTTGACGGTGAGCAGGAAGTCACCGGCGACGAGCTGCACGGTGCGGGCGAGCGCGGGCGTGTGCTGGCCGAAGTCGGATGTGAGGGAGTCCCTGGGAGGGCGCTGACGCGGCGGACTGCCGTCGTCGTCATGGCCGTACTCCTCGGGTCCCCGGTTGTTCGGGTCCATAGGTTCAAGCCCCCCAAAAGCGTCTTGTGTGCCGTCAGTGGCCCCTCCCGGCCTGCAGCACACTGCGCTGTCGCTTCTGGTCCGGGCCCGCTGGAAGGGATGCAGACAGCGGGCGACCGAACCCTAAACCTTCGCACAGTATCTACGACAGCCCGGGGTACCGCGCCGTCCGAGACGTCACAGTCTCGTGAGAATTGCGCGTGCCATGCGTTTCGCCGGGGCGTGCGGGTCAGACGCGGGGCAGTGACTCCACCCCGATGCCGCCCTCGACCGCCAGGATCCGGTGCAGTCGGGTGGCGACCAGGAGGCGCTGCATCTGCGGCGGTACGTCGCGCAGCACCAGGCGGCGGCCGCAGCGGCCGGCCCTGCGGTGCACTCCCATGATCACCCCGAGGCCCGTGGCGTCCCAGGAATCCAGCTCGGACAGGTCGAGCACCAGGTCGCCGACTCCGTCGTCGACGGCCGAGTGCAGGACCGTACGGGCGTCCGCCGCGCTGCGGACGTCGAGGCGGCCCCCGACGACCAGCTCGGCGTGGTCGCCCCTGATGTACATATGCGCTCCCCGTGACTGCGTGTAGTACTCCACGAATGTGATGTCCAGTGATGACACCTCTGACTGCGTTGGGCGGTCGGAGGTTGCCGTCTGTAAGCGAACCGATACCGAATTCACCCCCGAGTGTGAAACCCGAGGGGCTTGTGCGGTTACGGCGGCGGAAAGAGCCGCCCGTGCCTGTAGAGGCCTCAGTGCTTGTAGAAGCCTTGCCCGCTCTTGCGTCCGATGTCACCGGCGTCCACCATCCGGCGCATCAGCTCCGGCGGGGCGAACTTCTCGTCCTGGGACTCGGTGTAGATGTTGCTGGTGGCGTGCAGCAGGATGTCGACGCCGGTCAGGTCCGCCGTGGCGAGCGGGCCCATGGCGTGGCCGAAGCCCAGCTTGCAGGCGAGGTCGATGTCCTCGGCGGTCGCGACGCCCGACTCGTAGAGCTTGGCCGCCTCGACGACGAGGGCGGAGATGAGACGGGTGGTCACGAACCCCGCCACGTCCCGGTTGACGACGATGCAGGTCTTGCCGACGGACTCGGCGAACTCCCGCGCGGTGGCGAGGGTTTCGTCGCTCGTCTTGTAGCCGCGGACCAGCTCGACGAGCTGCATCATCGGCACCGGCGAGAAGAAGTGCACGCCGACGACCCGTTCGGGGCGCTCGGTGGCCGCCGCGATCTTGGTGATCGGGATCGCGGAGGTGTTGGACGCCAGCACGGTGTCCTCGCGGACGATCTTGTCGAGCGTGCGGAAGATCTCGTGCTTGACTTCGAGCTTCTCGAAGACGGCCTCGACGACGATGTCGGCGTCGGCGGCCGCTTCCAGATCGGTGGTCGCGGTGATCCGGGCGAGGGCGGCGTCGGCGTCGTGCGCCTCCAGCTTGCCCTTGCTCACGAACTTGTCGTACGAAGCCTTGATGCCGTCGGTACCGCGCTTCAGCGCCTCGTCGGTGACGTCCCTGAGCACCACGTCCCAGCCCGCCTGGGCGGAGACCTGGGCGATGCCGGAACCCATCAAGCCGGCGCCGATGACGGCAAGCTTCCGTGCCACTGTTGCGACTCCCCTTTGAAACGCCTTACACCCTTTTCAGGTTGCCTCTTCGGCGGACCCTAGCGCTCGTGAGGGGCTGTGTGACCGCTTAGTAATGCGCGTCACGTCTCATCTGACGGACATCACACCAGTAGCTGTCACGAGTGGTCTCGTACGGCGTAGTTGAGCACCTTATCGCTCAACAGCTCCTCCAAGCCGTCGAGAAGCGCCGGTGTCTCTCGTGATACTTCGTCCGGTTCGTCCTGCTTGCCGATCTGACCGGCGATCAGTCCCGGCATCGGCTGGTCGCCGTCGGCACCGGCCTCCTCCCGCAGAGCCGCCTCCAGGTTCGCCTCGACCTCCTGCCCGATCGCCCACAGCCGGGAGCGCAGGGCGGGCGCGTTCTCGATGACCCGAATGAAGGCGGCGTAGCCGGACATCAGTCCGACCCGCGGTGAGACCGCCTCGACCTCCTCGCGCAGCGCCGCGGCGGCGGCCGACTCCCCCTTGCCGCGGCCGCGCACCCACCGGGCGAGCCGTTCGACCACACCGGCGGAGCGGTCGAGGAAGAGGTCCTCCTTGGCCGGGAAGTAGGTATAGAAACGCGGGCTGGCTTCACCCGTCGCCCCTTCCAGTGCCCGAGCGGAACGCGGTGGGCCCCAGCAGGCCCGTCGGCGCGGCTATGCGCGTGGCGGTGCACAGCCGGCCCGTCTGGCCTCTCACCCTGGGCCCGGCCCGGCTGGACGTCCTCTCACACCTCATGCCGTTCCGCCATCTGGTGGACGCCATGCGGGTCGCGTACGTCGGCTCGTACACGACGGATCACATGCTGTACGGCGTCCTGGTCGCCGTCGGGCTCACGGTGCTCGCCGTGACGGTCGGCACACGCGTGTTCCGGACGGCCGGGGCGTAACTACGCTGACCTCATGGTCAATCTGACGCGCATCTACACCAGGACCGGCGACCAGGGCACCACCGCCCTCGGCGACATGAGCCGGGTCGCCAAGACCGATCTGCGGATCTCCGCGTACGCGGACGCCAACGAGGCGAACGCGGTGATCGGCACGGCGATCGCCCTGGGCGGTCTGGAGGAGGAGGTCGTCAAGGTCCTCACCCGGGTGCAGAACGACCTGTTCGACGTCGGGGCCGACCTGTCGACACCCGTCGTCGAGAACCCCGGGTTCCCGCCCCTGCGGGTCGAGCAGTTCTACGTCGACAAGCTGGAGGCGGACTGCGACCGCTTCAACGAGCGGCTGGAGAAGCTCCGCTCCTTCATCCTCCCGGGTGGCACCCCGGGCGCGGCCCTGCTCCACCAGGCCTGCACGGTCGTACGGCGGGCCGAGCGCTCGACGTGGGCGGCCCTGGAGGTCCACGGCGACCACATGAACCCGCTCACGGCGACCTACCTGAACCGGCTGTCGGACCTGCTGTTCATTCTGGCGCGCACGGCGAACAAGGATGTCGGGGATGTGCTCTGGGTGCCGGGCGGGGAGCGCTAACGCGCGCGCTTGGGAAACAGCGTGTAGCTGCCGGCGATCACCACATTGATGCCGATCAGCCACAGCATGCGCTGTTGCCAGGCCCGCAGCGAGTCGGTCTGCCCGTCGCCGACGTACCAGACCGCGGCCTGCAGCAGGGCCGCGGCGACCAGTGCGGCGAGGATCCAGCGGCCCGCGACCCTCCACTCGTGCACGGCGCGGGCCATGCCGTACTTCGGGGGCTTCACCGGTGGCGGACCACCCGCGAACCGGTGGGCGACCCGGGCGTCCGCCCACTTGATCGTCGAGTGCCCGAGGCCCACGGTGAAGCCGATGTAGACGGCGGCCAGACCGTGCTTCCAGTCGGGCTCGGCGCCGTTCTTCAGGTCGATCGCGGTGACCGTGAACAGCACGAGCTCCAGCAGTGGCTCGCACAGCAGCAGGGCCAGCCCTACCCGCGGCATCCGCAGCCCGTAGCGGAAGGTCAGTCCGGCGGCCAGCAGTACCCAGAAGGCCACCTCGCACGCGACGATCAGTCCGACGATCACGACTCGCTCCTCTCACTCACCCTTCCAGGCTCGCGCCGGGGCCCGCCGCTTTCGTCGTCGGCGGTGACGAAGTCGCCGTACATCGAAAGATGCAGTCCAGGACCGTTCCCCGGCATCAGGCGCGGGGCGCGGACACCGTGTTGGATGGAGTCATGGCCCTCCCCCGCCCGCACCGCTTCGACGTGTACATCGCGGCCGGCGGGCTGCTCGGCGGCTTGTTACTGGCGGGCGTCGGCCTGGGCACCCGCAGGTCCAGCGACCCGATGACGCTCTTCGACGGTCCCTGGCCGGTCCTCGTACCGCTCACCGTGCTGGCCGGCTGCGAGCTGCTGCGCCGCACGGCCCCCCGCACGGCCCTGCTCACCGGCACCGCCGAGATCTGCGCCGACCTGGTGACCCAGGGGAACATCGCCACGCTCCTGATGTTCACCGACGTCGTCTACGCGGCCGTGCTGTACGGCCCGCTCGCCTCGGCCCGCCGTATCCAGTGGATCACCGGGCTGCTCACCGTGGCCGGGACGCTGGTGCCGTTCGCGGTGTGGCGGACGGCGGAGGCGCTGCTGATCGGTGTGGTCGTCGGGGTCGTGGCCTATGCGCCCGCCGCCACCGGGTGGATCGTGCGCAACCACCGTGACGCGGCCGAGGCGGCCAGGCTGCGCGCCGAACAGACCGCGCTGCTCGCCGAGATCGACCGCGCCCAGGCCGTCACCGCCGAACGCGCGCGCATGGCACGGGAGTTGCACGACATGGTCGCCAACCACCTGTCGGCGATCGCCATCCACTCCACGGCCGCGCTGTCGCTCGACGAACCGGCCACCTCGAAGCAGGCCCTGTCCGTCATCCGGGAGAACAGCGTGGCGGGCCTCGCCGAGATGCGGCGGCTGATCGGCATCCTGCGCGACGCCGGCGGCGACACCGAGCCCGCCGCCGCACCCACCCTCGACGGTCTCGCCGCGCTGGTCGACGGCGCCCGCGCCAACGGCCTCGACGTGCACCTCGACACCGACGAGCAAGTCAGGGTGCCCGCGCCGGTCGAACTCGCCGCGTACCGGGTCGTCCAGGAGTCCCCGACCAACGCCCTCAAGCACGCCTGCCCCGGCCGGGTCACGGTCGCCCTCGCCCGCCGGGACGGTCTGCTCGACGTCAGGGTGATCAGCCCCTACGGCCACCAGGACGGCCCGCGGGCCCCCGGTTCGGGCGCCGGCCTCGCCGGGATGCGGGAGCGGGCGGCGCTCCTCGGCGGCACGTTCCGGGCCGGTCCGCGGGGCGCGCTGTGGGCCGTACACGCCACGTTCCCCGTGTCGGAAGGAGAATCCGAATGATCCGCGTCCTCGTCGCCGAGGACCAGTCCGCCGTCCGCGCCGGGCTCGTCCTCATCCTGCGCAGCGCCCCGGACATCGAGGTGGTCGGTGAGGCGGCGGACGGTGAGCAGGCGGTGTCGCTGGCCCGGGAGCTTCGGCCCGACCTGGTGCTGATGGACGTGTAGATGCCGCGTCTGGACGGGGTGTCGGCGACCCGGGAGGTGGTCCGGGAAGGGCTCGCGGACGTTCTCGTGCTGACCACCTTCGACCTCGACGCGTATGTGTTCGGAGCCCTGCGGGCCGGTGCCGCCGGTTTCCTGCTGAAGAACACGGAGGCCAGGGATCTGCTGGAAGCGGTGCGGACCGTGGCGCGCGGGGAGGGCCTGATCGCGCCCGCCGTGACCCGCCGTCTGATCTCGGAGTTCGCCGCCAGGCCGGTACGGGAGCCGGCCGCCGATCCCGCCGTCCTCGACGCCCTCACCCGAAGCGAGCGCGAGGTGCTCTCCTGTCTCGGCGAGGGCCTGTCCAACGCGGACATCGCGGCCCGCCTCGACATGGCGGAGGCGACGGTGAAGACGCACGTCAGCCGTCTGCTGGGGAAGCTGGAGCTGAGGAGCCGGGTGCAAGCGGCCGTGCTGGCACAGGAGTTGGGGGTTTAGAACGGCCCTCCGTACCAGAGTGGTCCAGACCTATTGACCTGTGGTCCAGACCTTTCTATTCTCGCGGCACCGTGGGCGTGAAGGCTCAGTCACGCCCCCAACTCCCCGAGGAGGCGCACGATGCGCTTCAGACACAGAGCCGCAGCAGGACTCGCGACACTGTTGCTCCCCTTCGCCGGCCTGGTCGGCCTCGCGAGCCCCGCCCAGGCCGCGACCTCCGCCACCGCGACCTACGCCAAGACCCAGGACTGGGGCACCGGCTTCGAAGGCAAGTGGACGGTGAAGAACACCGGTACCACCAGCCTCAGTTCCTGGACCGTCGAGTGGGACTTCCCCTCCGGCACCTCCGTCACCTCCGCCTGGGACGCCGATGTCACCTCCTCCGGCACCCACTGGACCGCCAAGAACAAGTCCTGGAACGGCACCCTCGCCCCCGGCGCCTCCGTCTCCTTCGGCTTCAACGGCACCGGCTCCGGCTCTCCCGCGGGCTGCAAGCTGAACGGCGGCAGTTGTGACGGCGGCTCCACCCCGGGAGACGCGGCGCCGTCCGCGCCCGGCACCCCTACCGCCTCCGCCATCACCAACACCTCGGTGAAGCTGGCCTGGAGCTCCGCCACCGACGACAAGGGCGTCAAGAACTACGACGTGCTGCGCGACGGTGCCAAGGTGGCGACCGTGACGACGACCTCGTACACGGACAGCGGGCTGACCGCAGGCACCGACTACTCGTACACCGTGCAGGCCCGTGACACCGCCGACCAGACCGGACCCGCCAGCGGCGCGGTCGCCGTGCGCACCACCGGCGGCACCACGGAACCCCCTCCGGGAAACAAGGTCAAGCTCGGCTACTTCACCGAGTGGGGCGTCTACGGCCGCAACTACCACGTCAAGAACCTGGTGACCTCGGGTTCCGCCTCGAAAATCACGCACATCAACTACGCGTTCGGCAACGTCAAGGACGGCAAGTGCGTCGTCGACGACACCTACGCCGCCTACGACAAGGCCTACACCGCCGACCAGTCGGTCTCCGGCACCGCCGACACCTGGGACCAGCCGCTGCGCGGCAACTTCAACCAGCTGCGCCAGCTCAAGGCCAAGTACCCGCACATCAAGGTGCTCTACTCCTTCGGCGGCTGGACCTACTCGGGCGGCTTCGCGCAGGCCGCCGCCAACCCGGCCGCGTTCGCCGCCTCCTGCAAGTCCGTGGTGGAGGACCCGCGGTGGGCCGACGTCTTCGACGGCATCGACATCGACTGGGAGTACCCGAACGCGTGCGGTCTGACCTGTGACACCAGTGGGGCCGCCGCCTTCAAGAACCTGATGTCGGCGCTGCGTGCGCAGTTCGGCCCGAACTACCTGGTCACCGCGGCCATCACGGCCGACGGCTCCTCCGGCGGCAAGATCGACGCGGCCGACTACGGCGGCGCCTCCCAGTACGTCGACTGGTACAACGTGATGACGTACGACTACTTCGGCGCCTTCGACGCGGACGGCCCGACCGCCCCGCACTCCCCGCTGACCTCGTACGCCGGCATCCCGCAGGCGGGCTTCAACTCCGCCGACGCGATCGCCAAGCTGAAGTCGAAGGGCGTCGCCTCGAAGAAGCTGCTGCTCGGCATCGGCTTCTACGGCCGCGGCTGGACCGGCGTCACCCAGGCCGCCCCCGGCGGCTCGGCGACCGGCGCGGCACCCGGCACCTACGAGGCCGGCATCGAGGACTACAAGGTCCTCAAGAACTCCTGCCCGGCCACCGGCACCATCGCGGGCACCGCGTACGCCTACTGCGGCAACAACTGGTGGTCCTACGACACCCCCGCCACGATCGCCGGCAAGATGACCTGGGCCAAGAACCAGGGCCTGGGCGGCGCGTTCTTCTGGGAGTTCAGCGGTGACACCGGCAATGGCGAGCTGGTGAGCGCCATCAACAGCGGGCTGCGGTAAGCCTGTCAGGCCACGTTGACTCGCTGACCGGGCGGGGCTGCCTCCAGCCACGCGAGGAAACCGGTCAGCGCGTCTTCGCTCATGGCGAGTTCGAGACGCGTGCCCCGGTGCAGACAGGTCAGGATGACGGCGTCGGAGAGCAGCGCCAGCTCCTCCTCGCCCTCGGGGAGGCGACGCCCGGCGACCTCGATCGCGGCGCGTTCCAGGACGCGGCGCGGGCGGTAGGCGTAGGAGAAGACGCGGTACCACTCGACGCGGTCGCCGTTGTAGCGGGCGACGCCGTAGCTCCAGCCCTTGCCGCTGGTGTCGGTTTTCTCCGGGACGTCCCAGCGCAGGGAACAGTCGAAGGTGCCGCCGGAGCGCTGGATGAGTCTGCGGCGCAGACCGAAGACGAACAGGCCCAGTACCACCAGGGCCACGACAATTCCGCACACAGTCAGAGCGAGGACCATCGACACCGACCTCCTCGTCTCCTAGGTACCTTCGAAATAGGTAACGGAACGGAAAAAACATCCAGATCTGCCTCAGCCGCGACCGGCTCCGGATCGCTCCGGTGCCAGTCGCGGCTGAGTGACGTCATACAGCTCCGTGCGCCTCTAGCGCCCCGCCGCCGCACGCAGTCGTACGTCGGCGCGACGCTCGGCGGAGGCATCGCCCTCCGCCTTCGCACGCTCCAGTTCGCGCTCCGCGCGCTGGACGTCGATCTCGTCCGACAGTTCGGCGATCTCGGCCAGCAGCGACAGCTTGTTGTCGGCGAACGAGATGAAACCGCCGTGCACCGCGGCGACGACCGTTCCACCGTCACTCGTACGGATGGTCACCGGGCCCGACTCCAGCACACCGAGCAGCGGCTGGTGACCGGGCATGACGCCGATGTCGCCGGACGTGGTGCGCGCGACGACCAGGGTGGCCTCGCCGGACCAGACCTCTCGGTCGGCCGCGACCAGCGCGACGTGCAGCTCAGCAGCCAAGGTGGCTCCTCGGGTCACCACCCGGCGGGTCTGCCGGGTGTTGGTTACAAGTCTAGTGGGCGTGAATGAGGGGGCGGGACGTGCCCCGCCCCCTCAGACGAGCGCGAGGCTCAGGAGACGCCCAGCTCCTTGGCGTTGGCCTTCAGGTCCTCGATGCCACCGCACAGGAAGAACGCCTGCTCCGGGAAGTGGTCGTAGTCGCCGTCGATGATCGCGTTGAAGGCCGCGATCGACTCGTCCAGCGGGACGTCCGACCCGTCGACGCCGGTGAACTGCTTGGCGACGTGGGTGTTCTGGGACAGGAAGCGCTCCACGCGACGGGCACGCTGGACGACCAGCTTGTCCTCCTCGCCGAGCTCGTCGATGCCGAGGATGGCGATGATGTCCTGGAGGTCCTTGTACTTCTGGAGGACACCCTTGACACGCATGGCCGTGTTGTAGTGGTCCGCCGTGATGTAGCGCGGGTCCAGGATCCGGGACGTGGAGTCCAGCGGGTCCACGGCCGGGTAGATGCCCTTCTCGGAGATCGGACGGGAGAGAACCGTCGTCGCGTCGAGGTGGGCGAAGGTGGTGGCCGGGGCCGGGTCGGTCAGGTCGTCCGCGGGGACGTAGATCGCCTGCATCGAGGTGATCGAGTGACCACGGGTCGAGGTGATGCGCTCCTGGAGGAGACCCATCTCGTCGGCCAGGTTCGGCTGGTAACCCACCGCGGAGGGCATCCGGCCGAGCAGGGTCGAGACCTCGGAACCGGCCTGGGTGAAGCGGAAGATGTTGTCGATGAAGAACAGCACGTCCTGCTTCTGCACATCGCGGAAGTACTCCGCCATGGTCAGACCGGCCAGGGCCACGCGCAGACGGGTGCCCGGGGGCTCGTCCATCTGGCCGAAGACCAGCGCGGTCTTGTCGATGACGCCCGAGTCGGCCATCTCCTCGATGAGGTCGTTGCCCTCACGGGTGCGCTCACCGACACCGGCGAACACGGAGACACCGTCGTGGTTGTTGGCGACGCGGTAGATCATCTCCTGGATGAGCACCGTCTTGCCGACGCCGGCACCGCCGAACAGACCGATCTTTCCACCCTTGACGTACGGGGTGAGAAGGTCGATGACCTTGACGCCGGTCTCGAACATCTCGGTCTTCGACTCGAGCTCGTCGAAGTTCGGGGCCTTGCGGTGGATGGACCAGCGCTCGCCGTCGTACTTCTGGTCGGAGTTCAGCACCTCACCGAGGGTGTTGAACACCTTGCCCTTGGTGAAGTCGCCGACCGGGACGGTGATGCCCGTGCCGGTGTCGGTGACCGCGGCCTGACGGACCAGACCGTCGGTGGGCTGCATGGAGATGGTGCGGACCAGGCCGTCACCCAGGTGCTGGGCGACCTCCAGGGTCAGCGTCTTCTTCGCGCCGTCCTCGGCCGGGTCGGCCACCTCGACGTGAAGGGCGTTGTAGATGTCGGGCATGGCGTCGACGGGGAATTCCACGTCGACGACCGGGCCGATGACCCGGGCGACGCGGCCCGTGGCAACGGCCGTCTCAACTGTCGTCGTCATTACCTGTCACTCCCCGCGGTCGCGTCGGCCAGGGCTGCGGAGCCACCGACGATCTCGCTGATTTCCTGGGTGATTTCGGCCTGGCGGGCCGCGTTGGCAAGTCGGGAGAGGCTGGTGATCAGGTCTCCCGCGTTGTCGGTGGCCGACTTCATCGCGCGGCGCGTGGCGGCGTGCTTGGAGGCAGCCGACTGGAGCAGTGCGTTGTAGATACGGCTCTCGACGTACCGCGGCAGCAGGGCGTCGAGGACGTCCTCCGCCGAGGGCTCGAAGTCGTACAGCGGAAGGATCTCGCCCTGGGGGGCGTCCTTGGCCACCTCTTCGAGGCTGAGCGGAAGCAGTCGGTCGTCGAGCGCCGTCTGCGTCATCATCGAGACGAACTCGGTGAAGACGATGTGGAGCTCGTCCACGCCGCCCTCGGCCGTGTCCTTCTCGATGGCCTCGATCAGCGGAGCCGCGACCTTCTTGGCGTCCGCGTAGCTGGGCTCGTCGGTGAAGCCCGACCACGACTCCACGACCTTGCGCTCGCGGAAGTTGTAGTGGGCCAGACCGCGGCGGCCGACGATGTACGTGTCGACCTCCTTACCCTCGGCCTCAAGACGCTCGGTCAGCCGCTCCGCGACCTTGATGGCGTTGGAGTTGAAGGCACCCGCGAGACCACGGTCGCTCGACAGGAGCAGCACCGCGGACCGCACGACCGTCTCGGCCTGCGTGGTCAGCGGGTGCTTCGTGTTCGAGCCGGTACCGACCGCCGTGACCGCACGCGTCAGTTCCTGCGCGTACGGCGTGGAGGCCGCCACCTTGCGCTGCGCCTTGACGACGCGCGAGGCGGCGATCATCTCCATCGCCTTGGTGATCTTCTTGGTCGCGGTGACGGATCGGATGCGACGCTTGTAGACCCGGAGCTGGGCTCCCATGAGTCAGGTCCCTTCCGTCGTCACTTGGCCGTGGCGGCCGGCGCGTCTTCGCCGAGAAGCTTGCCGTCCGAGGTCTCGAACTGCTTCTTGAAGTCCGCGATGCCGTCGGCGATGGCGGTGAGCGTGTCGTCCGACATCTTGCCGCCCTCCTTGATGGAGGTCATGAGGCCCTGCTCCTTGCGGTGCAGGTACTCCAGCAGCTCCTTCTCGAAGCGGCGGATGTCGCCCACCGGAACCTCGTCCATCTTGCCCGTGGTGGCTGCCCACACGGAGACGACCTGGTCCTCGGTGGCCATCGGCTGGTACTGGGGCTGCTTGAGCAGCTCGACCAGACGCTGACCGCGCTCCAGCTGCGCCTTCGACGCGGCGTCCAGGTCGGAACCGAAGGCGGCGAACGCCTCCAGCTCACGGTACTGGGCGAGGTCCAGACGCAGACGGCCGGAGACCTGCTTCATCGCCTTGTGCTGCGCGGAACCACCGACTCGGGAGACGGAGATACCGACGTTCAGCGCGGGACGCTGACCGGCGTTGAAGAGGTCCGACTCCAGGAAGCACTGGCCGTCGGTGATGGAGATGACGTTGGTCGGGATGAACGCCGAGACGTCGTTGGCCTTGGTCTCGACGATCGGCAGACCGGTCATCGAGCCGGCGCCCAGGTCGTCGGAGAGCTTCGCGCAGCGCTCCAGCAGACGGGAGTGCAGGTAGAAGACGTCACCCGGGTAGGCCTCACGGCCCGGCGGACGACGGAGCAGCAGGGACACGGCGCGGTAGGCGTCGGCCTGCTTCGAGAGGTCGTCGAAGATGATGAGGACGTGCTTGCCCTCGTACATCCACTGCTGGCCGATGGCCGAACCGGTGTACGGCGCCAGGTACTTGAAGCCGGCCGGGTCGGACGCCGGGGCGGCGACGATGGTCGTGTACTCCAGCGCGCCGGCCTCTTCGAGGGCGCCACGCACGGAGGCGATGGTCGAGCCCTTCTGGCCGATGGCGACGTAGACGCAGCGGACCTGCTTCTTCGGGTCGCCGGAGCGCCAGTTGTCGCGCTGGTTGATGATCGTGTCGACGGCCAGGGCGGTCTTGCCGGTCTGACGGTCACCGATGATCAGCTGACGCTGGCCACGGCCGATCGGGGTCATCGCGTCGACGGCCTTGTAGCCGGTCTCCATCGGCTCGTGCACCGACTTACGGGCCATGACGCCCGGAGCCTGCAGCTCAAGGGCACGTCGACCGCTGGTCTCGATCTCGCCGAGGCCGTCGATCGGGTTGCCGAGCGGGTCGACGACGCGGCCGAGGTAGCCCTCGCCGACGGCCACGGAGAGGACCTCACCGGTACGGGAGACCGGCTGACCCTCCTCGATGCCGCTGAACTCACCGAGGACGATGGCGCCGATCTCGCGCTCTTCCAGGTTGAGCGCGAGGCCGAGGGTGCCGTCCTCGAACTTCAGCAGTTCGTTGGCCATGGCCGAGGGCAGACCCTCGACCTTCGCGATGCCGTCGCCGGCAAGGGTGACCGTACCGACCTCCTCGCGCGAGGCCGCGTCCGGCTTGTACGACTGGACGAAGGTCTCCAGTGCGTCCCGGATCTCCTCCGGCCGGATCGTGAGCTCCGCCATCTGGGTTCCCTGCTCTCCTTGTTGGGCCCGAAGTTTCACTTTGGGGGTCTGGGGGCGACCCCCAGGATTCTTCATGTACGGCCCAACCAGGGCCGTCGTAAGTACGTACTGCTATGAAGTTGCTGCTAGCCCGCCAGGCGGCGGCCGGCGTCCTCGATGCGGTCCGCGATCGAGCCGTTGATGACCTCGTCGCCGACCTGCACCCGGATCCCGCCGACGACCCCGGGGTCCACGTCGAGGTTGAGGTGCATCGTGCGGCCGTAGAGCTTCGCCAGGGCACCGCCCAGACGCTGCTTCTGCTGGTCGCTCAGCGGAACCGCCGAGGTGACGACGGCCACCATGCGGTCCCGGCGCGCGGCGGCGAGCTTGGACAGGGACTCGAGTCCCGACTCCAGGCTACGTCCCCGGGGCGCGGCCACAAGGCGCGTCACCAGACGCTCGGTCGTCGCATCGGCACGGCCGCCGAGCAGGCTGCGCAGCAGCTCGCCCTTGGCCAGGGCCGTCGCGGCGCGGTTGGTCAGCGCGGCGCGCAGCTCGGTGTTCGAGGCGACGATCCGGCCGAACCGGAACAGCTCGTCCTCGACGTTGTCGAGCGTGCCCCGCCGCTGCGCGGCGGTGAGGTCGGCGATGTTCGCCAGCTCCTCCAGCGCGTCCACCAGGTCGCGCGACTGCGACCAGCGGGAGCGCACGGTGCCGGTCACCAGGTCCGCGGCGGGGCCGCCGACCTGCGTACCGATCAGGCGCTGGGCCAGGTCGGCCTTGGCCTCGGCGGCCTGCGCCGGGTCGGTCAGGACCCGACGCAGCGACACCTCGCGGTGGAGCAGCGCGGTGACGGCGGCCAGCTCGTCGGCGAGCGAGCCGGCGTCCACGGACGTGTTGTCCGTCAGCGCGTCGAGACGCTCGCGTGCGGCTGCCAGGGCCTCGCGGCTCGCTCCGTTCATCGCGCGGCCTCGGCCTTCTCCTCGAGGTCGTCGAGGAAGCGGTCGATGACGCGGCTCTGCCGGGCGTGGTCCTCAAGGGACTCACCGACGAGCTTGCCCGCCAGGTCGGTGGCGAGCTTGCCGACGTCCTGGCGGAGCGCGGAGGACGCGGCCTTGCGGTCCGCCTCGATCTGCGCGTGACCGGCGGCGACGATCTCCTCGCGCTGCCGCTGGCCTTCCGCGCGCATCTCGGCGATGAGCGTGGCGCCCTGCTCCTGCGCCTCCTGGCGCAGTCGCGCTGCCTCGTGGCGGGCCTCGGCGAGCTGTGCCTTGTACTGCTCAAGGACGCTCTGGGCCTCGGTCTGCGCGGCCTCGGCCTTCTCGATACCGCCCTCGATGGCCTCGCGACGCTCTTCCAGAACCTTGTTGATGGTCGGGAGGAGCTTCTTGGCGAGGAAGCCGAAGACGATGACGAAGGCGATCAGGCCGATGACGAGCTCCGGCCACGGCGGAATGAGGGGATTCTCCTTCTCCGCCTCGGCCGCCAGCTGAACCAGTGCGTGGTTCACATCAGTGCCTTTCGTCGAATGGGGCTGTCGTCGTGGTTCGTCTTAGTAGACGAACGGCATGACGAGGCCGATGAGGGCCAGCGCCTCACAGAACGCGAAGCCGAGGATCTGGTTGGCGCGGATGAGGCCGGCAGCCTCGGGCTGGCGGGCGAGAGCCTGCGTGCCGTTACCGAAGATGATGCCGACGCCGACGCCCGGGCCGATCGCGGCGAGGCCGTAACCGATGGAGCCGAGGTTGCCTTCGACCGCAGCGAGGGTCTGGAGAGCGGACATGCCGGTTCTTCCTTCTCTTTCAGTGACCGGTGGGGGTTGGCCACCGGATGTCTCTAGGGGTGTTGCGGGGGCGGTGCTCAGTGGTGCTCGGCGAGCGCGCCCTGGATGAAGGTGCAGGTCAGGAGGACGAAGACGTACGCCTGCACTGCCTGGATGAAGAGCTCGAAGGCCGTCATGATGATGACCATCACGAACGAGACGCCGGAGTAGGCGATACCGATGCCGTTCAGCATGTACCAGCTGGCGATGGTGAAGAGCAGCAGCAGGGTGTGACCGGCGAACATGTTCGCGAAGAGTCGCACCGCGTGCGTGAACGGACGGACGATCAGGTTCGACGCGAACTCGATGGTCATCGACAGCGGGAGCACCGCGCCCAGCGACTTGTCGTAGCCGGTGAAGTTCTTGAAGGCTCCGACCACGCCGTGGCGCTTGAAGGTCAGCGAGACCCACAGGATGTAGACGATCGCGGCGAGGACCATCGGGTAGGCGATGATCGAGGTCACCGGGAAGGCGGCGACCGGCACGATCGACCAGAGGTTCATCACCCAGATGAAGAAGAACAGCGAGACGGCGAGCGGAACGTACTTCTCGCCCTCCTTCTTGCCGATCGTCTCGTAGACGATGCCTCGGCGGATGAAGTCGTAGCCGGCTTCGGCGACCATCTGGAGCTTGCCGGGGACGATCTTCGGGCGGGCGAACGCGGCCCAGAAGAAGCCCACGATGATGACCGAGCCGAGCAGGGCCAGCAACATCGGCTTGTTGAAGTAGAAGCCGCTGCCGTCCGCGTCGCCCATGAGCGGCTCGAACAGGAACGAGTGGAGGCCCGGAGCGACCGTGTCGAAGCCACACCCGTCGAACAGGTGACAGCTCGTGTCGAAAGCGAGCGTCTGCGTCGGGTCAGCACTCACCGCGGGCTCCTTCATCGTGGCGCATAGGAACGGCAACCTCGTTGTGTCGGCGCGGCGCATGACCGCGATTCGGCACGGGACTGGTGTAACGGATGTGGGGGCGGCCGGGGGGCATCGAGCCTCGCGTTCGAGCAGGCGTCAGCTCGGATGCCCGCGCCCGCGATGCCGCAGTTGGCACCGGACGATAGCAGGGTCTCTCGGTCGCATTTATCCCGGCCCTACCTCTCACGACGAGTGCCCCGTTTTTTCGGGCTTGGTGCCCGAATCGGGTTCGACGTAGAGGATCTTGGACTTCATGTGGGCGCGGGTCTGTGCGGCGATCCAGGCGAGGGTGCCGACGACCAGCGTGAGAGCGAAAGCCTTGGGGTGGAACAGCGTGGTGTTCTTGAACGCCGCGACAAAGACGAACAGCAGCAGGATCTGAGCCGCGTACAGCATCAGGCCCATCGCCTGGAAGAGGTGCGGAAGCGATTTGGCAGTGCGCTGCAGGACGTAAAGGCCGATTCCCATGAAGAGAATGACGATCAGCGTCGCCACACCCGCCCCGATCGCCCCCTTGCCACCGGCGACCACACCACTGACGACGGCGGCGACAGCGCCGACGGCAGCCGTGGGCACGGCGGCCTGAGCCAGGATCCGGACGTCGTTGGACGGCATGGCGGCAACTCCGCTTTCAAAGGGGGGCAGGGTGTCGTCATGGACGAGCGTAGTCCCGGGCTGAGGGTGACCCTCACGCCAATGGACCGTCGCACCACGGTCCTTCGGCTCCGCCCTGGGTTCTCGTGAACCGTATCACAAACTATTTGATGCGGTCTTTACCTAGAAGGTGTGCTTGCTGTCACACATGAGAGTGAACGCGCCCGTCTGTGCAGAAACGCGGTCGACTTGTCTGGTATAAGGGCGGTTTGTCGTCCCGCCGAACTCCCACGCGTTGGCAATGCTTTAGTCAGATTCTTACCTTGGGCGTCAGCGCGACGATCCGGCCTTACGCCTCTCCGGGACGTGTGAACGGGCGCTGAGAGCGGTCGCGCCGTTGACTCCCGCCACTCCCACGGCGACCGGGGTGCGCTGTTCCGCCTCCGCCACGGCCTCCGCGAGCGCGGGACGCCTGCGCCGGTAGCGCGGCGGCACGATGTGCTGGGCCCACATCGGGGCGCGCGGGGTGAAGCGCGGCAGGAGCAGCAGCACGAGCCCGATGGCGCTGAGGAACACCACACCGAGCACGATCCACATGGACGCGGAGTTCACCGAGTAGGCGAGCGAGCCGAACGCGATCAGCGCCGACCAGAAGTACATGATCCACACCGCGCGGCTGTGCGAGTGCCCGATCTCCAGGAGCCGGTGGTGCAGGTGGCCGCGGTCGGCGGCGAACGGCGACTGGCCGCGCCAGGTGCGGCGCACGATCGCCGAGATCAGGTCGGCGGCCGGCACCGCGATGATGGTCAGCGGCAGCAGCAGCGGGATGTAGACGGGGACCGTCTGGTGCACGGCCGCCTTCTCGGACCCGGCGAACAGCTTCAGTGCGTCCGGGTCGATCTGCCCGGTGATGGAGATCGCGCCCGCGGCCAGGACCAGGCCGATGAGCATCGAGCCGGAATCGCCCATGAAGATCCGCGCGGGGTGCATGTTGTGCGGCAGGAAGCCCAGGCACATGCCCATGAGGATCGCCGAGAACAGCGTGGCCGGGGCGGCCGCCTCGATGCCGTACGAGTACCAGATCCGGTAGGCGTACAGGAAGAACGCCGCCGCCGCGATGCAGACCATGCCGGCCGCGAGGCCGTCGAGGCCGTCGACGAAGTTCACCGCGTTGATGGTGATGACGACGAGCGCCACCGTCAGCAGGGTGCCCTGCCACTGGGTCAGCGCGACCGAGCCGACGCTGGGGATGGGCAGCCACAGGATCGTCAGACCCTGCATGACCATCACGCCGGCGGCGATCATCTGGCCGCCCAGCTTGATCAGGGCGTCGATCTCGAACTTGTCGTCCAGGACGCCGATCAGCCAGATCAGGGCGGCGCCGGAGAGCAGCGCGCGCGGTTCGTTCGACTTCTCGAAGACCTCGCTGAGGTTGGTCAGGTGGTCGGCGACCAGCAGGCCCGCGCACAGTCCGAAGAACATGGCGATACCGCCGAGCCGCGGAGTCGGTTCCCGGTGCACGTCACGGGCCCTGATCTCCGGCATCGCTCCGGCCACGATCGCGAACTTCCGTACCGGCCCTGTCAGCAGATACGTCACCGCGGCCGTGATGCAGAGCGTCAGCAGGTATTCACGCACGGGCTTCCCCACAGGTCTCGCTGGCCATCTCAGCACCACACCCTAGCGACGCTCGCATATGGTTGTGGACTTCCGGGTAGGGCCGATGGTTGCACGTATGCCTGTGCACCCTGGTGCAACTACCCCCGCTCAGGCCGGATACGGCGGAAATCCGCCGACGAGATCCCGCACTTCTTCACGAGCCCGCGTGGTCTCCGTCTCGCCCCGCAGCACCCCTGCCAGCAGTGCGGCGATCTGCGCCATCTCTTTCTCGGCCATGCCCTGCGTGGTCACCGCGGCGGTGCCCATACGCAGGCCCCGGGCGTCCGCGTGCGGCAGAGCACAGCAGTCGAGCACCATCCCGGCGGCCAGGAGCCGGCCGCGCGCGGTCCGTCCGTCGACGCCGAGGGGCGCCGGGTCGGCCGTCACCAGATGGGTGTCGGTCCCGCCCGTGGTGACGACCAGGCCCTCCCCCGCGAGCCCGGCCGCGAGGGCCCGCGCGTTGGCGACCACCTGATGGGCGTACGCCGTGAACGCCGGCGTCGCCGCCTCGCCGAACGCGACCGCCTTGGCCGCGATGGTGTGCATCTGCGCGCCGCCCTGGGTGAACGGGAAGACGGCCCGGTCGACCCGCTCGGCCAGCTCGCTCCCGCAGAGGATCATCCCGCCGCGGGGGCCGCGCAGCACCTTGTGCGTGGTGGCGCAGACGACGTCGGCGTACGGCACCGGGTTCGGCGCCGCTCCCCCGGCGACGAGCCCGATGGGGTGGGCGGCGTCGGCGATGAGATACGCGCCCACCTCGTCGGCGACCTCGCGGAAGTAGGCGTAGTCGATGTGCCGGGGGTAGGCGATGGAGCCGCAGACGATGGCCTTGGGCCGGTGACTGCGGGCGAGCGTGCGCACCTGGTCGTAGTCGATGATCCCGGTCTCGGCGTCGACGCCGTAGGGGACGAAGTCGAACCAGCGGCCGGAGAAGTTGGCGGGCGAGCCGTGGGTGAGATGGCCGCCGTAGGGCAGGCCGAGGGCGAGGACGGTGTCGCCGGGGCGCAGCAGAGCGGCGTAGGCGGCGAGGACGGCCGACGAACCGGAGTGCGACTGCACGTTGGCGTGCTCGGCGCCGAACAGGGACTTCGCGCGGCCCACCGCGAGCCGCTCGGCGACGTCGACGATCTCGCAGCCGCCGTGGTGACGGGCGCCCGGATAGCCCTCGGCGTACTTGTTGGCCAGCGGCGAGCCGAGCGCGGCCAGCACCGCGGGCGAGCAGAAGTTCTCGGCCGCGATCAACTGCAACGACGACGACTGCCGGTCGAGCTCCCCGAGCAGGATCTCGGCCAGCTCGGGGTCCTGCCGCGCGAGGACGTCGGCGGTTTCAGGGGCATGGGTGACCGACATGGTGGGCTCCGGGGCGTCGACGATGACGTACACCCAATGTAGGCCCGGGGCCGGTGGGGTGCTCGGTCGTTACGCCCTTGCAGGTACACCTGTGAGAGCGGTGACCACCGGATCCAGCGCCTCGTTTATCTCGTCCCCGATCGAGCGGAAGAAGGTCAGGGGGGCGCCGTACGGGTCGAAGACCTCGTCGGCCTCGGCGGTGGGGGCCAGGAGCCACCCGCGTAGAGCCGCTGCCGCGCGGACCAGGGCTCGGGCGCGGATGACCAGGCCGTCGTCCTCCAGGGGCGGCAGGGTCGCCGGGTCTATCGCCTTCACCAGGCGGGTGAACTCCTTCAGGGTGAAGGTGCGCAGGCCCGCCGAGTGGCCCATGGAGATGACCTGTTGACGGTGGTCGCGGGTCGCGGTCAGGACCAGGTCGGCCATGATGACGTGCTCGTCGAGGAGTTCGCGCCCGGTGAAGCCGGAGGCGTCCGCGCCGAAGTCGGCCAGGACCGCCTCCGCGTTGGCCTCCATGGGCGCGCCCTCGTGCCCCCAGGTCCCCGCGCTCTCCACCACGACCCCGCCCCACAGCGGGTCGCCGAGCCGGTCCGCCAGGGCATGCCGGGTCAGCCGCTCGGTGATCGGCGAGCGGCACACGTTGCCGGTGCTGACGTGGAGGATGCGGAAGCTGTCACGCGGGAGCCCTGTGAAGGTCCGCGTCTCTTCCCCGTCCCATATGCCACGCCCCGCGTCAGGGGCCGTCAATTCGCCACCTCGAGGTCGGGTACGACCTTCCTGAGCTCGTCCGCGGAGATCGCGCCCGCGCGCAGCAGCAGGGGCACCTCACGGGTGACGTCGACGATCGAGGACGGCACGTTGCCGGGGGTCGGGCCGCCGTCGAGGTAGACGGAGACCGAGTCGCCGAGCATCTCCTGGGCTGCGTCGCAGTCCTCCGGGGACGGGTGGCCCGTCAGGTTGGCGGAGGAGACCGCCATGGGGCCGACCTCGGTCAGCAGCTCGATGGCGACGGGGTGCAGGGGCATCCGGACGGCCACCGTGCCCCTTGTGTCGCCCAGGTCCCACTGCAGGGACGGCTGGTGCTTGGCGACCAGGGTGAGCGCTCCCGGCCAGAAGGCGTCGACCAGCTCCCAGGCCAGCTCGGAGAAGTCGGTGACGAGACCGTGGAGGGTGTTCGGGGAGCCGATCAGCACGGGCGTGGGCATGTTGCGGCCGCGGCCCTTGGCCTCCAGGAGGTCCTGGACGGCCTCGGAGGAGAACGCGTCGGCGCCGATGCCGTACACCGTGTCGGTCGGGAGGACCACGAGCTCGCCACGGCGGACGGCGGACGCGGCTTCGCGCAGACCGGTCGTGCGGTCGGTCGCGTCGTTGGTGTCGTATCGCCGAGCCATGTCTAGCGGGCCTCCTCGTACACGTACTGCTCTGAAGTCTTGGGGAAGTGGCTCACGGCATCGCCTTGCGGGCCGTCGCGAACCGGGGGCGGTTGTTGAGGTCGGGGTGGTCGGCCGCGTCGGCCCAGCCCCGCTCCTCGGTGAAGATCCACGGCACCTGGCCGCCCTGGGTGTCGGCGTGCTCGATGACGACGACACCGCCGGGGCGCAGGAGCCGGTGTGCGGTGCGTTCCAGACCGCGGATGAGGTCGAGGCCGTCCTCCCCCGAGAACAGGGCGAGTTCGGGGTCGTAGTCCCGCGCCTCGGGGGCGACGTACTCCCACTCGGTGAGCGGGATGTAGGGCGGGTTGGAGATGACCAGGTCGACATGGCCGTCGAGGTCGGGGAAGGCGTCGAGGGCGTTGCCCTGGCGCAGGTCGACCCGGGATCCCTCGACGTTCTTACGGGTCCACCTGAGCGCTTCCTCGGACAGCTCCACGGCGTGCACGCGGGAGCGCGGGACCTCCTGGGCGAGGGCGAGCGCGATGGCGCCGGAGCCGGTGCACAGGTCGACGATGCACGGCTCGACGACGTCCATCGCGCGTACGGCGTCTATGGCCCAGCCCACCACGGACTCGGTCTCGGGACGCGGCACGAACACCCCGGGGCCCACCTGGAGTTCGAGGTAGCGGAAGTAGGCGAGGCCGGTGATGTGCTGGAGCGGCTCGCGCTGCTCACGGCGCGCGATGGTCTCCCAGTAGCGGGCGTCGAAGTCCGCGTCCTTCACGGAGTGCAGCTCGCCCCGCTTCACGCCGTGCACGAACGCGGCGAGCTCCTCCGCGTCGTTGCGCGGCGAGGGCACGCCGGCGTCGGCCAGCCGCTGGGTGGCCTGGGCCACCTCTGCGAGCAGCAGGTTCACGCAAGTCCTCCGTGTCGTACTCGGTCGTGCGTAGGTACCTCTTACGCGGCTGCCAGCTTCGCTGCCGAGTCCGCGTCGACGCAGGCCTGGATCACCGCGTCGAGGTCGCCGTCCAGGACCTGGTCCAGGTTGTACGACTTGAAGCCGACGCGGTGGTCCGAGATGCGGTTCTCCGGGAAGTTGTACGTGCGGATCTTCTCGGAGCGGTCGACGGTGCGGACCTGGCTGCGGCGGGCGTCGGCGGCATTGCGCTCCGCCTCCTCCTGCGCCGCCGCGAGCAGCCTGGAGCGCAGGATACGCAAGGCCTGCTCCTTGTTCTGCAGCTGGCTCTTCTCGTTCTGGCAGGAGGCGACGACTCCGGTGGGAATGTGCGTGATGCGCACGGCGGAGTCGGTCGTGTTGACGGACTGTCCGCCGGGCCCGGAGGAGCGGTAGACGTCGATGCGGAGGTCGTTGGGGTTGATCTCGACGTCGACCTCCTCGGCCTCGGGGGTCACGAGGACACCGGCCGCGCTCGTGTGGATACGGCCCTGGGACTCGGTCGCCGGGACGCGCTGCACGCGGTGCACGCCGCCCTCGTACTTGAGGCGCGCCCACACGCCCTGGCCGGGCTCGGTGGCACCCTGGCCGCCCTTGGTCTTCACGGCGACCTGGACGTCCTTGTAGCCGCCCAGTTCGGACTCGGTGGCGTCGATGATCTCGGTCTTCCAGCCGACGCGCTCGGCGTAGCGGAGGTACATGCGCAGCAGGTCGCCCGCGAACAGTGCGGACTCGTCGCCGCCCGCGCCCGCCTTGATCTCGAGGATGACGTCCTTGTCGTCGCTGGGGTCGCGCGGGACGAGGAGAAGCCGCAGCTTCTCCGTCAGCTCGTCGCGGGACTTCTCCAGCTCCTTGACCTCGGCTGCGAACTCCGGGTCGTCGGCGCCCAGTTCGCGCGCGGTCTCGATGTCGTCGCCGGTCTGCTTCCAGGAGCGGAACGTGGCGACGATCGGGGTGAGCTCGGCGTAGCGCTTGTTCAGCTTGCGCGCGTTGGCCTGGTCGGAGTGGACCGACGGGTCGGCGAGCTTCTTCTCCAGGTCGGCGTGCTCACCGACGAGTTCCTCGACGGCCTCGAACATCTTGGGCTCCTGAACTGCGTAAGAAAGAGGGAGGGCGGGCGACCAAAAACGCCGGTCCCGGCGCACTCCGAGGAGTGCGGCGTGGACCGGCGCTGGTGGCTCGCTACTTCTTGGCAGCAGCCTTGCCGAAGCGGGCCTCGAAGCGGGCCACACGGCCACCGGTGTCGAGGATCTTCTGCTTGCCCGTGTAGAACGGGTGGCACTCGGAGCAGACCTCGGCACGGATGGTGCCGCTCTCGATCGTGCTACGGGTGGTGAACGACGCGCCACAGGTGCAGCTGACCTGCGTCTCGACGTACTCGGGGTGGATGTCGCGCTTCAAGGTGTCTCCTAGTTTCGGGAGGGCACCGGGTCGCCGTCCGCGGGCTGCGGGGGCGTGAACCGGGGCCGACGTACCAGTCTGCCAGGACTGGGGCCATCCCCCAAAACCAGGGGTCACCCCGATCTATTCCTCAGGAGGTCACGACGCCCTTGGCCTGGCCCGTCGCCGTGCCTTCCGTGGCCGACCTCGGGATCGTCCGGTCGTTCTCCAGGGCCGTCCAGATCTGCTGGGCCTTGGTCTCCTGCACGATCACGCGGTTCGGGTCGGCCGGGTCGTACCGGACCGGCATCGTGACCATGGTCATGTTCTCGGGGCTGATGCCCTTGAGGCCGCTCGCGAAGGAGACCAGGGAGTTGACCGAGCCGAGGTCGGAGTCGGTGGTGACGGCCTTGGTGGCGGTGTCGGCGAGGTCGTACAGCTTCTTGGGGTTGGTCAGCAGGCCGACCTCCTTGACCTGCTTGACCAGCGCCTTGATGAAGGCCTGCTGGAGCTGGATACGGCCGAGGTCGCTGCCGTCGCCGACGCCGTGCCGGGTGCGGACGAGACCGAGGGCCTGGGCGCCGGTGAGCTCGTGCGTGCCGGCCTTGAGGTCCAGGTGGCTGTCGGTGTCCTTGATGTCCTTGGTCGTGGTGACCGTGACCCCGCCGAGTTCGTTGACCAGCTTCTCGAAGCCGCTGAAGTCGACCTCCAGGTAGTGGTCCATGCGGATGCCGGTCATGGACTCGACGGTCTTGACCGCGCAGGCCGCGCCGCCGGTGGAGTAGGCGGAGTTGAACATGACGTCCGAGGCGGCGTCGTGCTCCTTGCCGTCGGTGTCGGTGCACTCGGGGCGGTCGATCAGGGTGTCGCGCGGGATGGAGACCACGGTGGCCTTCTTGTGGCCCTTGTACACGTGGATGACCATCGCGGTGTCGGAGCGGGCGCTGCCGTCGTCGGCGCCGCCGCCGAGTTCCTTGTTGGTGGAGCCGGAGCGGGTGTCCGAACCGAGGACGAGGATGTTCTCGGAGCCGTTGTCGACCTTCTCGGGGCGCTCGCTGCCGAGGACCTGGTCGATGTCGACGCTCTTGATGTTGCCGTTGAGCTTGAAGTACAGGTAGCCGGCTCCGGTGCCGCCCAGCACCACGATCCCCGCGGCGACCCAGGCCGTGACGAGCAGGCCTTTGCGTCCCTTGCTGCGGGGCTTTCGACGGCGTCCCTTGCCGCCCGGTTTCCCGGGTATCGGCGTGCTCTCGGCTGACATGCGCTCCTCGAATCTCGTCCGGTCGGTTACCCCCTGTTTTCAGGGTCAGACGTGGTCACAAAAGACCCGTACCGCACCATGTTCGCTCCGCCTGGTCAGACGGCGAAACTCGAGAAAGGGTTGCACAACGCGCTGTGACCATCGCCGTGAAGCGATGGTCACAGCACGTGACAGGAGACTCAGGGCGAGCCCTGTTCACCAGCGGTTTCAGCCAAAGATGTCGTACTGCTGGAAACCGGTACCAACGGTGATCCTTGTGGCAAAGATCTCGCTGGTCGCCTTGCCGGTGCCCTTGTAGAGGTAGAGCGTGCCGCCCGGGGTGCGGGCGAGCAGGTCGGCCCTGCCGTCGCCGGTGATGTCACCGACGGCGTCGAAGGCGTTGTAGCCGCTCCAGTTACTGCGCACCTTGACCCGGGCCGCGAAGACGCCGGTGCCGGACTTGCCGGTGCCCTTGTACAGGTAGAGGTCGCCGGTGCTCTTGTTGCGGGCGAGCACGTCCGCCCTGCCGTCGCCGGTGAAGTCGCCGTGGCCGAGCAGCTGGTTGTACTGGCTCCACCCGCCGCCGACCCGCACCCGGGTCGCGAAGCTGCCGTCGCCCTTGCCGGGGTAGATCCACAGGACGCCCGCGGAGTCCACGGAGAGCAGGTCGGGCTTGTAGTCGCCGGTGACGTCGCCGGGGGTGAGGATCCGGGTGCGGGTCCTCCAGTCGGTGAAGACCTTCTTCGGGGCGGCCCAAGAACCGGTGGTCCCGTCGGACGGCGGGACGAACCGCAGCCAGTAGACGTCACCGGTGGCGGAGACGCGGTACAGGAGGTCCTGGTAGCCGTCCCGGTTGAGGTCGGTCTGCCGGACGAGGTTCAACCCGTTCGCGTCGCCCCAGGAAACCCTGGCGCCGAAGGTGGTGCCCTTGGAGTCCAGCTCGTAGCCCACCTTGTCGGAGGACTTGCGCACCCACACGTCGGCCTTGTGGTCGAGGTTCAGGTTGGTGTCGTCGATGCGCGGGTAGGCGGCGCCGACGTACTTGCTGACCTTGGTGAAGACGCTGTAGGCGCCCTTGGCGACGCAGTCCGTGACGTTCCAGGAGACCACGCCGACGATCCGGCCGTTCACGACGAGCGGTCCGCCGGAGTCACCGCTGCAGATCGCGGTCGTACCGGAGTCGCGGCCGCTGGCGGGCGGCCCGGCGCAGGTCATGTGCCCCTTGATGAACCAGGAGCCGTAGGCCGCGGCGCAGGTCGCGTCCGACTTGATGGGCAGCGTGGCCGTCTTCAGCGTCTGGGAGACGGCGTCACTGGTGGAGCTGGTACGGCCCCAGCCGTAGACCTTGGCGCTCTTGGCGCCGGTCGTCGAGGGGTCGTACGAGGCGGTGTCGGTCGACGTCGTCATGCGGATCGGGGTGGCCTTGACGGGCTTCGCCAGGGTCAGCACCGCGATGTCGTTGTCGATGGTGTCCTCGTTGTACAAGGGGTGGTACCACTGCCGCAGCACGCCGGCCGCGGCGCCGCCGTGCAGGTCGCCGTCGTCCGAGAGGAGCTGCGTGGCTCCGGTCACCACCACGCCCCCCTTGGCCCAGGTGGCGCCCTTCACGCAGTGCGCGGCGGTGAGGATCTTCGTCGGGGCGATGACGGCTCCGCCGCAGAAGAAGCCGGTGTCGTCGCTGGTGTCCGTGGTGCCCTTGTTGTCGACGTACCAGAGCTGGGCCATCCAAGGGGCGGAGCTGATGGTGGTCGTCGTTCCGCCGATGACCATGGGCGAGATGGTGGAGTCGACCGTGCCACCGCTCGCCGTCCGGGTCACCGTGCGGGAGGTGTCCTCGGCCGCGGCTGCCTCGGTGATCCGCTGCTTCAGCTCGGCCTGCGACGGCGTGGACGCGGCGGCGGGCGCGGACGGCGCCTGCGGCTCGGGTACGACGGTGGCTGCGTTCGCCGACGTGGCCAGCAGCGCGGCGGCCACGGCGACGGGCAGAGCGATCCGGACACGGCGTCTGAGACGCCCGGCGCCTCCGGACATGGATATGCCCATGCAAGTCCCCCCTAGGGATTCAAAACTCAGCGATCGAAAATCCGACCGAAGAGCGTGATCTTAAACCGAAGAGGGCCGCCCCCCGGTGACAAGGGGCGGCCCTCTTCGCGAACGCTGGACGTCAGTCGCCGTTGCCCGGCGTCGGCGTCGTCTTCTGGATCTGCATGAGGAACTCGGCGTTCGACTTCGTCTGCTTCATCTTGTCGAGGAGCAGTTCGACCGCCTGCTGCTGGTCGAGCGCGTGCAGCACCCGGCGCAGCTTCCAGACGATGGCGAGCTCGTCGGGGGCGAGCAGGATCTCTTCCTTACGGGTGCCGGACGCGTCGACGTCCACCGCCGGGAAGATCCGCTTGTCGGCGAGCTTGCGGTCGAGCTTGAGCTCGGCGTTGCCGGTGCCCTTGAACTCCTCGAAGATGACCTCGTCCATGCGGGACCCGGTGTCCACCAGGGCGGTGGCGAGGATGGTCAGCGAGCCGCCGTCCTCGATGTTGCGGGCCGCACCGAAGAAGCGCTTCGGCGGGTACAGGGCGGTCGAGTCGACACCACCGGACAGGATGCGGCCGGAGGCGGGCGCGGCGAGGTTGTACGCACGGCCCAGACGCGTGATCGAGTCGAGCAGCACGACCACGTCGTGACCCAGCTCCACCAGACGCTTGGCGCGCTCGATGGCGAGCTCGGCGACCGTGGTGTGGTCCTCGGCCGGGCGGTCGAAGGTCGAGGAGATGACCTCGCCCTTCACCGACCGCTGCATGTCGGTGACCTCTTCCGGACGCTCGTCGACCAGGACGACCATCAGGTGGCACTCGGGGTTGTTGTGCGTGATCGCGTTGGCGATCGCCTGCATGATCATGGTCTTGCCGGTCTTCGGCGGGGCCACGATCAGACCGCGCTGGCCCTTACCGATCGGCGACACGAGGTCGATGATGCGGGTGGTGAGCACGCCCGGGTCCGTCTCCAGGCGGAGGCGGTCCTGCGGGTACAGCGGGGTGAGCTTGTTGAACTCCGGGCGGCCACGGCCGTGTTCGGGCGCCATGCCGTTGACGGAGTCCAGCCGCACCAGCGCGTTGAACTTCTCGCGCCGCTCGCCTTCCTTGGGCTGACGGACCGCACCGGTGATGTGGTCGCCCTTGCGCAGGCCGTTCTTGCGGACCTGGGCGAGGGAGACGTACACGTCGTTCGGCCCGGGCAGGTAGCCCGACGTACGGATGAAGGCGTAGTTGTCGAGGATGTCCAGGATGCCCGCGACCGGGATCAGGACGTCGTCCTCGTTGATCTGCGGCTCGCCCGCGCCACCGATCTCGTCACGGCCACGACGGCCACGGCGGTCCCGGTAACGGCCCCGGCGACCGCGGCGGCCGCCCTCGAAGTCGTCCCCGTCTTCATCGGCCCGCGGACCGTTGTCACGCTGCTGACGGTCCTGGCGGTCCTGACGGCCGCCGCCCTGCTGATTCTGCTGCTGGCGCTGACCGCCGCCCTGCCCCTGCTGGTCGTCGCTCTTGCGACGGTCACCGCGCTCGGCACGGTCCCCGCGGTCACGGCCGCGGTCACGGTCCCGGCGGTCGCGGCGGCCACGGCCGTCGCCGTCACCGGCGTCGCCCTGCGGCTGCTGCTGCGCCTGCGCGGGCGTCTCGGCCTTGGGCTCGCTCTTCGCCTCGGCCACGATCGTCTCGGCGCTGCCCGTCGGGGCACCGGCCTCGGCGGTCGCGCGGCGCCGGCGACGCTCGACGGGGGCGTCCTCCGCCGCACGCTCGGTCTCGGCGGCACGGGCCGGCTGACCGGGAATCTCGATCTGCTGCTGGGCGACGGCCTTCTCGGCCTTCTCCGCGGGGGCCTCGGCCTTGGCGTCCGCCTTCTTCTCGGCGGCCTCGCCGGTGCGGGCCTTGGAGGTGGCGCGGCGCTTGGGCTTGGTCTCGGTGGCGGTCTCCGCCTTGGGAGCCGCGGCACCTCCCCCGGCCTGCGCCTCCTTGATGACCTCGATCAGCTGGCTCTTGCGCATACGCGCCGTGCCCTTGATGCCGAGGCCGGATGCGACCTGCTGCAACTCGGCCAGCACCATGCCCTCGAGGCCGGTACCGCGGCGCCGCCGGGAGCCTGCACCGGTGGCAGGCGCGGAGGCGTCCGTGTCGGGCGCGGCAGCGGTCTCCTCGACACGTGCGCCCATCAGATCGGTGGTGTCGCTCACGAAGGGTCCTTCCCTGGAGCGGACGTCGGCCTGTCTGGCTCGGCGACCGTTTGTGCTGTCCGACGTCGGTCCCATCCTTGTGGACCGTGCCGGGGCGGTGGTCCGCCTGAACGGCGGAGGAATGTGGTGACGGCGCTTCCGAGAGCCGTGGCACTGAGTGTCCGTGTCACGTTGGCTTGGTCGCACCGGTTCCGGAGCGTGCCCGGCAAGTCGCTCAGTGCTCGCGTACGAGGTACTGCCCATGTACGTCGTACGGAACGCAGTGCGGCTTGGGAGGCTCCCGGAAGAATGTCTGTCCCGGACGGGGACGTGAAGCACCTCGCCATGGTGGGGTCGGGTGCAGACTTGAGATTAACACTACCGGATCCAACAAACATTCCCCCTCTCGAAATCCGGCACACGCCGGACTTCAGATGTCACTGGCCGCCGCGAGCGGCAGCACGCCGGCGCCCTGGGCGTCGAGATCGAGCCGGTTGGCGGCCCACCCCGGGCCCGCCAGATGGGCCACCTTGTCGGCGCTGTCGGCGTCGACCAGCGCGAGCACGGTGGGCCCTGCTCCTGAGATGACTGCCGGGACTCCGTCGGCCCGCAGCCGCTCCACCAGCGCGGCGCTCTCCGGCATGGCGGGAGCGCGGTAGTCCTGGTGGAGACGGTCCTCGGTGGCCGGCAGCAGTAGCTCGGGGCGCCTGGTGAGGGCCTCGACGAGCAGGGCTGCGCGGCCGGCGTTGGCGGCGGCGTCGACGTGCGGCACGGTGCGCGGGAGCAGTCCGCGCGCCGTCTCGGTCAGAACCGGCTTCCCGGGCACGAAAACCACCGGAACGACTGAATCGGCGGGCTCCAGCCTGATCGCCCGGGCCGCTCCGGCCTCCATCCAGGCGATCGTGAACCCGCCGAGCAGGCACGGGGCCACGTTGTCGGGGTGACCCTCGATCTCGGTGGCCAGCTCCAGCAGCGCGGTGTCGTCGAGGCGGGCCTCGCCGCCTATGGTCACGGCACGAGCGGCGACGATACCGGCGCAGATGGCGGCCGAGGAGGAGCCGAGGCCCCGGCCGTGCGGGATGCGGTTGGCGCAGACGATCTCCAGACCGCGCGGCTGACCGCCCAGCAGGTCGAAGGCGGTGCGCAGGGAGCGTACGAGAAGGTGCTTTTCGTCACGCGGGAGTGTTTCGCTCCCCTCCCCCGCGATGTCGATGTGCAGCCCGGAGTCGGCCACCCGGACGACCACGTCGTCGTAGAGCCCCAGCGAGAGGCCCAGGGCGTCGAAGCCCGGGCCGAGGTTGGCGCTGGTGGCGGGGACGCGCACCCGGACGGCGGCGGCACGGAAGGCGGGACCGGCCATCTCTCGATGACTCTCCTTGAGCTGCGTGATTGTCGAAGACGTTCGATAGGTACCTGAAGACCCTCAGGCCGCGGAGACTACGCGGCTCCCTGCCATGCGCGGAGGCATATGCAGGGGGCGGGTTCGGTACAGCCTATCGAAGGAAGGTTCTGTGGCGACATAGGGCGCACAGGAGGCGCACGATGCGTGTCGTAAGCCCCCTGTGCACCCCTTACGGGGATTCCCCGGTCGAACCCGGGGTTCCGCCTCAGGCCAGACCGAGGCGCTCGGCCGCCGTCGCCGCGTCGACCGGGACGGTGACGGGCTGCGGGGCGCCCGCGACGGCCCAGTCGGGGTCCTTCAGACCGTTGCCGGTGACCGTGCAGACGATGCGCTGGCCGGGGTCGACCTTGCCCTGCTCGGCGGCCTTCAGCAGACCGGCCACGGAGGCGGCGGAGGCGGGCTCCACGAAGACGCCCTCCTGAGCGGCCAACAGCCGGTAGGCGCGCAGGATCTCACGGTCCGTCACCTCGTCGATGAAGCCGCCGGACTCCTCCTTCGCCGCGAGCGCGTACTGCCAGGAGGCGGGGTTGCCGATACGGATCGCGGTGGCGATGGTCGACGGGTCCTTGACCACCTCGCCGCGCACGATCGGGGCACTGCCGGAGGCCTGGAAGCCCCACATCCGGGGGGTCCTGGCGGCGACGCCGTCGGCGGCGTACTCCTTGTAGCCCTTCCAGTACGCCGTGATGTTGCCGGCGTTGCCGACCGGCAGGACGTGGATGTCGGGCGCGTCGCCGAGCATGTCGACGATCTCGAAGGCGGCGGTCTTCTGACCCTCGATGCGCACCGGGTTGACCGAATTGACCAGCGCCACCGGGTAGTTGTCGCTCAGCGCGCGGGCCAGGGTGAGGCAGTCGTCGAAGTTACCGTCGACCTGGAGGATCTTCGCGCCGTGGATGAGCGCCTGGCCCATCTTGCCGAGCGCGATCTTGCCCTGCGGGACGAGAACGGCCGAGACCATGCCCGCGCGTACGGCGTAGGCGGCGGCGCTCGCCGACGTGTTGCCGGTGGAGGCGCAGATGACCGCCTTCGCACCCTCCTCCTTGGCCCGCGTGATGGCCATGGTCATACCGCGGTCCTTGAAGGACCCGGTGGGGTTGGCGCCCTCCACCTTGAGGTGGACCTCGCACCCGGTGCGCTCGGAGAGCACCTGCGCGGGCACGAGGGGCGTGCCGCCCTCGCGGAGCGTCACGACCGGCGTGGTGTCGGAGACGGGCAGCCGGTCCCGGTACTCCTCGATGATTCCGCGCCACTGGTGGGTCATTGCTGGTTACTCTCCTTCAACCCGCATGATGCTGGCGACACCCCGCACGGTGTCGAGCTTGCGCAACGCCTCGACGGTGCCGTTCAGGGCGGCGTCGGACGCGCGGTGCGTGACGACGACGAGGGACGCCTCGCCGTCCTTCCCCTGCTGCCGAACGGTATCGATCGACACTCCGTGCTCGGCGAACACGGTGGCCACCTGGGCGAGAACACCCGGTTTGTCCGCCACGTCCAGGCTGATGTGGTAGCGCGTGACGACCTCGCCCATGCCCGAGACGGGGAGGGCGGTGTACGCGGACTCACCGGGTCCGGTCGTGCCACTGAGCCGGTTGCGGCAGACGGCGACGAGGTCGCCGAGCACTGCGGAGGCGGTGGGGGCGCCGCCGGCGCCCGGGCCGTAGAACATGAGCTGTCCTGAGGCGTCGGACTCGACGAACACGGCGTTGTACGCGCCGCGCACGGAGGCCAGCGGGTGGCTGAGCGGGATCATCGCGGGGTGCACGCGCGCGGTGACGGACCGGCCGTCCTCGGCGCGCTCGCAGATGGCGAGCAGCTTGATGGTGCAGCCCATGTTCTTCGCGGAGGCGAAGTCGGCGGCCGTCACCTCGGTCATGCCCTCGCGGTAGACGTCGTCGAGGCGCACGCGCGTGTGGAAGGCGATCCCGGCGAGGATGGCGGCCTTGGCGGCGGCGTCGAAGCCCTCGACGTCGGCGGTCGGGTCGGCCTCGGCGTATCCCAGGGCGGTGGCCTCGTCGAGGGCCTCCTGGTAACCGGCCCCCGTGGAGTCCATCTTGTCGAGGATGAAGTTCGTCGTCCCGTTGACGATCCCGAGCACCCGGTTGACCTTGTCGCCGGCGAGGGACTCGCGCAGTGGGCGGATCAGCGGGATGGCACCGGCGACGGCGGCCTCGTAGTAGAGGTCCTTGTCGGCTTTCAGGGCCGCCGCGTGCAGGGCGGCCCCGTCCTGGGCGAGAAGCGCCTTGTTGGCGGAGACGACCGACGCCCCGTGCTCGAAGGCGGTGGTGATGAGGGAACGGGCGGGCTCGATCCCCCCGATGACCTCCACCACCACGTCGATGTCCCCGCGTTTGACGAGGGCGGTGGCGTCGGTGGTGACGAGTTCCTGCGGGATGCCCTCGCGGACCTTGGAGGGCCGCCGTACCGCGACCCCTGCGAGCTCGACGGGGGCACCGATCCGGGCGGCGAGGTCGTCGGCGTGCGTCGTCATGATGCGCGCCACCTCTGAGCCGACCACTCCACAGCCCAGCAGCGCCACTTTCAGCGGACGCGTACGCATCATCCGACCTCGTTTCCTCATACCGTCACGGTGGAACCAGTCTCACTCACCGGACGGGAGTTTCTGCCCCTCGTCCGGATGATGAGACATCTATTTCATTTGTACGGGGGTGGAAGACCGTAGATCTTCCACCCCCGGTGTTTTTCAGCCGACGTCGAGCCGCAGCAGGTCCTCCTCCGTCTCACGGCGGACGATGACCCGGGATTCACCGTCGTTGACGGCGACGACCGGCGGGCGCAGCACGTGGTTGTAGTTGCTCGCCATGGACCGGCAGTAGGCGCCCGTCGCCGGTACGGCGATGAGGTCACCCGGTGCCAGGTCGGCCGGGAGGAAGGCGTCCTTCACCACGATGTCCCCGCTCTCGCAGTGCTTGCCGACGACGCGGGTGAGCATGGGCTCGGCGTCGGAGGTGCGGGAGACCAGGGCGACGCTGTACTCGGCGTCGTAGAGCGCGGTGCGGATGTTGTCGGACATGCCGCCGTCGACGGAGACGTAGGTGCGCAGCCCGTCGAGGGGCTTGACGGTGCCGACCTCGTAGAGCGTGAAGGCGGTGGGCCCGACGATGGCCCGCCCGGGCTCGACGGAGATACGGGGGGTGCGCAGCTTGGCGGCCTCGCACTCCCTCGTCACGATCTCGGTCAGCGCCTTGGCGATCTCGTGCGGCTCACGGGGGTCGTCGTCGCTGGTGTACGCGATCCCGAGGCCGCCCCCGAGGTCGATCTCGGGCAGCTCGACGCCGTGCTCGTCACGGACGTCCTTGAGCAGCCCGACCACACGGTGCGCGGCGACCTCGAAGCCGGACATGTCGAAGATCTGCGACCCGATGTGGGAGTGGATGCCGATGAGCTCGAGCCCGTCGAGCTTCAGCGCCCGCCGCACCGCCTCGGCGGCCTGACCTCCGGCCAGCGGAATGCCGAACTTCTGGTCCTCGTGGGCGGTGGCGATGAACTCGTGCGTGTGCGCTTCCACCCCGACGGTGATCCGGATCTGGACGCGCTGCCGCTTGCCGAGTTCCTGCGCGATGTGCGCGACGCGGACGATCTCCTGAAAGGAGTCGAGGACGATCCGCCCAACCCCCTCGGTGATCGCGCGGCGGATCTCCTCGGTGGACTTGTTGTTGCCGTGGAAGGCGATGCGGTCGGCGGGCATACCGGCGGAGAGGGCGGTGGCGAGTTCGCCGCCGGAGCAGACGTCGAGGTTGAGCCCCTCTTCGTCCAGCCAGCGCACGATGGCACGGGAGAGGAAGGCCTTGCCGGCGTAGAAGACGTCGGCGTCATGGCCGAACGCGGTGCGCCAGGCCCGCGCCCGGGCCCGGAAGTCGGCCTCGTCGACGATGTAGGCGGGGGTGCCGTACTCCTCGGCGAGCCGGGTGGCCGGAATGCCGCCGACGGTGACGACACCGTCGGCGTCGCGCGTGACCGTCTGCGCCCAGACCTTGGGGTCGAGGGTGTTGAGGTCGGCGGGCGGAGCGGAGTAATGCCCCTCAGGAAGGACATCGGCGTGACGGGGCCCGGCGGGGTGTGCGGAACGGCTCATCTTCTTGACTGGCTCTCTAGAGGTGTTCGGGTGCGTCGATACCGAGCAGGGACAGGCCACCGGCCAGCACCGCCCCGGCGGCTTCGGCAAGCGCGAGCCGGGCACGGTGGGCGGCCGAGGGTTTCTCCGCACCGCGCGGAAGGACGGTGACAAGGAGGGGCAGCACGGCATCGGCGACGGCGACGAGATGCCGGGCGAGCAGGTCGGGCGCGTGGTGCGCGGCCGACCGGGCGAGGATCCGGGGGTGATCGGCGAGCGCGGTTTCGAGGGCCCTGATGTCTTGCGTCTTTTGTACGGCGGTACCGGCAGCGTGTGCAGTGCCGGGCTCGGCGTGCGGGTGACCCGGGGTGACCGTGTCGCCGGGCTCGGCGTGGAAGTCCAGGTCGGCGGCGTTGCGGCTGAGGGCCCGGGTGCGGGCGTGGGCGTAACGGACGCGGAAGAGAGGGTTGCTCTCGCGCTGGACGAGGTGGTCGGCGGCGATGCGGGGGCGGTCGTGGGCGGCGGGGTGGAGCAGGGCCCAGCGGGCGGCGTCACGGCCGAGGTGGAGGGGGTCGAGGGACGCCGGCACAGGCCGGAGGTTGACGTGGAGCGGGGCGGGAGCAGAAACAGGGCCCTCGGGGGTGCCGTACGCATCGATGTCGACACCGAGGAGGTCGGTCCACTCGGGCGCGGGGGGTTCAGTGCAGCTGGTGCGGACGAGGGCGCCCTGGGAGCGGAGGACACGGGCGACGACGTCCATCACGACGACGGCACGGACTTCATGGGGTGCGTGCAGCTGCACGAGCTGCCCGGTGGGGTGGTCTGCGTGGCCGTACCTGTACCCCCGCCGCAGGATCTCCCGCACGAGGGCCGGCTGGCTCCCCCTCAGGCTGATGTTGAGAAACCCGGGCCCGGTGACGACGACGTCACCGATGCCGTCGGCCTGCGCGAGGTGCTGCCGGAGAATCTCGGCGACCCGCAGCGGCGGCTGTCCGGCCGGCCGGGCGAGCTGGAGGGCGACGTTGGTGGCGTAGTCCCCACACCCACCCGGACCAGGTGGCACGACCTTGGCCCGCCCCGGCACGACCACGTCCAGCTCCCCGCCATCAACAGCACGACGCACCGCGCGCAGCACGGTACGGGAGAGCTCGACGGGGGTCACGGGACAAGCGTATGGGAGGAGGGGGGTGGGAGGGCGAGCGGGTTTGGGCAGGGGTCCGGGATGTGGACGGTGGGTGTGCGGCGGGGTCGGGCGGGCTGACGGCTGGTGTGCTGGCGGCCGGTCTTCTGAGCGATCAAGCGCCGGCGTGACCGGCCCGCTCGGCCTCTCCACCCCCGAGGACACCCCCGACAAGCGGGCTGTCCCCTTCTGCCGCACCCCGCTGCTCCTCACTCCGCTCCATCAACTGCCGTACGAGCCGTACCAGTTCGGCGGGCTCGAAAGGCTTGGCGAGGAAGGCGTCGACGCCGACGTCGAGACCGCTGTCGACCTCGTACTGCGTACAGGCGCTGACGATGGCGAGGGGCAGATGGGACGTCCGAGGATCGGATCGCAACTGCGCGGCGGTCCGCAGCCCGTCCAGTCGGGGCATGACCACATCGAGGGTGACGACATCGGGCTGCACCTGATGCACGACATCCAGACACTCGACACCATCGGCCGCGGTCACGACCTCGAGACCCTCCAGCTCGAGATTGACCCTGATCAACTGCCGGATGACCTTGTTGTCGTCCACAACAAGCACCCGACCCGACGCGCCTGGCACAACTCGAGAGTAGGTGCGGACCGGCCACCGCGTCCGGCTTTTCCCCACTTCCACCCCGGCCGGGGGACACCCACCGCACGCACCGCCCCGACGCCCCACGAAACCCGTTCCTGATCACCCCGAGCGAGCTGGTAGTGTTCTACCCGTCGCCGCGAGCCACCAGCTCCGCGCCCGACACGCCCCCGTAGCTCAGGGGATAGAGCAACGGCCTCCGGAGCCGTGTGCGCAGGTTCGAATCCTGCCGGGGGCACTCGCCGGTCACAGACTCAAAACTACGGTCTGACCAGGGCGGATGCCGACAGAAAAGGGCGGGAGTCAGTCTCACTGACTCCCGCCCTTTCTCACTGTCTCTCACTGGTTGTGCGTGAGGGGTGCGTGAGCCACGCACCCCTCATTCAGAGTCCGGGGACGCCCACCCCATGGTTTTCTCGATCTTCCTGTTGTCCTCCTCCACGCTGTTGTCGAGGCAGCCGGCGTAGTGGCGATCGATGACCTCTGGTGAGGTGCCCGCGCGGCGGGCCACCTCCGCCACCGGGAGGCCGGAACGGAGCCAGTCCGTGATGCACTTAGCCCGCCCGTCGTAGGGCTTTCCGGCAAGAGGTGAGGCCACCTTGTGAGGCGGGAAGGCGTACTGGCGTGCCTCCTGCCAGACGCGCCAATAGCTGGAGGTGCCCACCAGGTCGCCACGCTCGTTCTGGAACACCCGCCCGTCGGCGGCGGTACCGAACTCTTTTACATGCGCCCGGAGCATCGCCACCAGAATGGGCGGAATGGGTACCGGACGGTCCGTCTCGGGGTCCCTCATCTTCAGCCCGCGCCTGTCGTGCCGCTTACCGGAGTCGGTCCACTTCTTGCCGGAAACGGGGCGTGTTTCCTTGAGAGTGAGCACACCCCACCCCTCCTCTGGCAAGTAACAGTCATCCAGCCGCAGACCTACGACTTCCGCCGGGCGCATAGCGGCATAGAGAATGCACCCGAAGAAAGCGACCAACCGTCTCCCCCGGTTTCGATGTACAGATCCGACGTACGAGACGGCAGTGAGGAATTCACGCCCCTGCACTGCGTTCATGAGGACACGTGGGTCGATAGGACCGGTGGCGGCAGTAGTAGGCCGCTCCAATCCGGCGAGCGGGTTTTCGTCCAGATACCCCTTCTGGATTGCGTACGCGATCGCCGCATTGAAGCCACGCCGGCGGCGCTTATAGGTATCTTTGGCAGCCAGCTTCCCGTCCAGCTTATAAGCCAGACGGTAGTGAACATCCTCGGCGATGCTGGATGTTCTCAGCGCCGACAAGCGGAGGGTGTTCTCCGTGAGCCACGCGCAGACCTTTTCCAGGTCCACCGGGGGCTCCTCATCCTCGTGAGCCGGTACGGCAACCCACCGCACAGCCCGCCGCACCTGAAGAAGCTCCGGGGCGCCAGGCTTGTCCGCCATCATCCCCAGAGCGGCAGAGGCGAGGCTGTCCGCAAAGCCCTCCCTGGTCTTTGCCGCTACCGTACGCCAACGCCGTTTCATGAACTCCCGAGAGAACTCCCACCAAGTGGGGTCCGGCTTCTCTTCAGCCATCGCGGCCGCGGCTTCGGCTCGCCGGATCTCCGACTCAGGAAGGCCCGACTCCACATCGAACGCTTCACCTCTCCGCATGGCTTGCCGCAATTCTGTACGGCGATTGTCAGCAAGCGCAGAGGTGGCAAACGATGCATAGCAGCGACTACCCGCAACGAGCCAACGGAGTTGATAGGGGGCGCTCTTACTCCTTACCTTACTGACACCCCAGATTCGGACGTCACTAGAGAAGATGCGCTCTTGACTTCCCTCAGGGCTCTCACTTCCACGAGCGCCCTGAGTCGCGCCAGTCGTGCTCTCGGTCACGCAGCATCCTCCCGCTCCGTAAGCCAACGCTCGTATTCCGATCGCCGGATCCGTACGTCACCATTCGGGAGCTTTATGGAGCGGGGACCTTTGCCGAGTTGGCGCCATCGGTAAAAGGTCGACGGAGGAACCTTCAGATCCGTGATGACCTCTTTCAGGGTCATCTTTTCGTCCTCTACGCGGGCACTCATGCCGGCGTCCTCTCTTTTGTTGTGATGTGGAGCAAAGCGAGGTGGCTCCCTGCCCGGACCTCCCAGCGGCGTGCCATTGCCGCCACAATGCTGTGGGTCGCGGCCCATCGCGGCCCAAAGCTGTGACCTGGGCTTTTGTGCAGCCTCTGTGCGGCCCATCGCGGCCCAACCCCTGTAGGCGATGGGCCGCGATGGGCCGCGGTCGGAGTCCAGGAAAGCCCCAGGTCAGGGAGCGTGGGTCGCGGTGGGCCGCGACCCTGCGGATTGTGGGCTCAACCGCTGAGGGCGATCCCGTGGTACGTGGCGATCCGCTCGCCCGAAGGGGCGCGGGGGCGGGAGCGGTTGAGCTGCGGGACGACGGAGAGCAGGTTGCGGCCAAACACCTGCTTCGTGCCGGGCCGGACGTTGTTGTCTTCGGCCCACTCCCGCCAGACGTTCCACAGAGCGTCGACGGACACGTTGCATGCCGGCCCGGTGGTGCAGCGTTCGCGGACGAACGCGGATGTGGGCGAGGCCGTGTCCTGCATGGTCGTGACAGCTTCCCGGCTGGAGGCCGGTTCCGTGATCCGCTTGGTGCGCTGGAGTCGGGCGAGGCCCTCCAGTGCCCAGTTGAGGATGCCGGGCATCTCCGCGACCAGTCGGTCGAAGAGGGTGGGGTCTTCCTTGCCGAGCCAGGACACCCGCATGTTGAGCAGGACAAAGCGGCGGGCGATGACGCCGGAGGAGTCGCCAAAGTGCGGCAGCTCGTTGGACAGGATCACCAGCCGGGTGGGGAGCTTGCCTGTCCACACCTCGCGGTACTTGCGGTCGATGTCGATCGTGTCCTCACCGGAGATCGTCAGCAGCCGTTCGACGACCTGGCTGTTGTTGCTGTTGCCGTCCAGCCGGGCGTCGGCGATGACGGCGAGCGGCTTGCCGATCAAGGTGGACAACCCGAAGTTGGTGCCGAGCCCGGCGAGGGTCGGTCCGGCGAGGTTCTCCTTGCCGACCAGCTCTTTGAGGACGCGGGCGATGGTGCCCTTCCCGGAACGGGACGGGCCGACCATGAGCAGGATCTTTTGCTGGTCGGTGCGGCCGGACAGGACGTAGCCGAACCACTCCTGCACCGCGGCGATGGCGTCGGGGTCGTCGGGCCAGATCTGGGACAGGAAGTGATCCCAGGTCGGCGCGCTCGCCGCGGGGTCGTAGGCAAAGGGTACGGAGACCAGGTTGAACAGGCCGGGGGTGTGGGGCAGTAGGGCGCGGTCCCGGATGCGCAACAGCCCGTTCTCACAGGCCACGATCGGCCCGTCGTCGCGCTCGCCCTGTCCGTCGATCCAGGTGGGGGCGTCGGTGTCGGTGGGCACCAGGGTGATGGCTCCGAGCGCATCGAGCAGGTTGCCGATCTTCTGCTTCGTGGGTGCCCAGTCGCGTTGCTCGAACTCCCCGTCCTTGACCGGGGCGAGGTAGACGGCGTGCTCCAGGCGCTCGTACATGGCCTTGCGTACCTGAGCTTCGTCGATCTCCCGCCAGTGGGCACCGGTCCAGCGCATCCACGATCCGCGCCAGCGCCGGCACACAAGCTGTCCGTCCCCGTTCTTCCAGTCGGGCAGGAGGCGGCGGGCGACGGCCAACGGGTTGGAGGGTGGGGGCAGTTCCTCGGTCTCGGGGGCGGGGTGGTCCGTCATGAGGCGGCCCTCCCTTCCTGAGGGTTACGGAGCGGGCATGCGTCGCGGTGGGCGGTGTGGTCGGCGATCAGAGCGTTTACGCGGCGGATGCCGACGGCCGAGCGGTCGTGTCCGCACGCGCACCACGAGGTGGCGGTGGGGATGGTGCCGCGACCGGGCGCCCTGATGTTCAGCCACGCGATGGGGCGGCGCCCGTCGTCGCCGTGCGGGTCAGTGCCAAGGACAGTTCGGACGCCTTCGGCGACGCCCTTCGGGTCGCCCACGGCCGATGCGAGCGAGGCGAGTTCGGCGACACTCCCTCCGCTCACGGGGGGTTGGCCTTCCAAGGGGGAGGACCGGGGGGCGTTCATGCCGCCTCCCGGGGCCGGGCCTTACGGATGGAGCTGTCCAGAGCGCTGCCGATGGTGGCGCGGCACTCGGCAGCGGTGAGTCCCCGCGCTTCCCCCGCCGCTTGGAAGGCCTCTTCCACCACGTGCCGGGGGATGTCGCCCCACGCGACGAAGCGCCCCACCTTGAAGGCGCACCGGTTGAGCGTGGTGTTGCGCTGCTTGTCCGGCGCCGCGGACACGACGGCGCACTCAGCTTCCAGCGCGGACAGGGCCGCGCGGCTCCCGTCGACTACAGGCAGCCTCAGCGGCCCCGCAGAGCGCGCGGGAGCAGGGTTCAGGATGGTTTGTAGCCATTCGGGCAGCGGAGCCGCCACGGAGTCGCTCACGGCTTCGTACGCTCCGGTGTCGGTGGTGCTGCCCGCGGCGACGACGTAGCCGCCCCACGCGCGGGTGTCGACCAACTCGCCGATGGTTCCTGCGGTGTTGGCCAGCCGGATGGCAGGCGGGGCGGCGAAGTACAGGTGCGTCCCTCCGCTCGCGGTCCGCGTCCGATAGGTGTCGGGAACGGGGTGGCCGGCGCGCTCGCAGAGCGCCCCAAAGGTTGCCGCGCCGCAAGGCGCGTCCGCACTGCCCCTGTCCTTGGGCATGTCGAGGTCGACGACGACCAGCCCGGAGGGACCGGTGGCGATGCCGACGTTGAACTGGGCCCGCGACCAGGCGGCGCGGATGTGCTCGGGGTCGGTGGTGGCGCGCTGCTCCCACTTCCGGTGGCCGCTCGCGCACGGTCCGGTGCGGGGGCAGGATGCCTCGCCGTGCAGGGCGGGCCGCTTGGTGCCGGGACGCAGAGGGAAGACGTACCAGCCGCGCGCGGCGGCGGCCAGCGCGGCATTCAGCAGGTGCTTGTTCATGCGGCCACCCCGAGCGTGGGGGCGAGCGAGGCGAGGAACGCTGCTCCGATCCATTCCGTGTAGGCGGGCGGCAACGCTTCCCGCAGCCTCAGGTGATCGGTGGACCAGTCGATGCCCTTGGCGGCGCGGATCTCCTCCACGGTGGCCTTGCCGCCGCCCTTGCCGTACGCGGCGACGTAGGGGCCGTCGAAGTACTCGCCATGGCGCCAGCCGCGCACGCGGCCCCGATGGCGGGGGTGGGTCGGCTGGAGGGTGGTCCAGCCTCCTAGTTCGAAGTAGCGGTGCATGAGCACGGCGAGGCCGAACATCTCGCCGCACAGCCGGACGTCTTTGCGCACCTCGGAGCCGGCCACGTTCTCGATCACGTACGGCTGGCCCGTGGTCTCCAGGGCGGCACGGGTGGGGGCGATGAGCCGGGGGTAGGTGCGGCCGATCGCCGCGTTGCGCGCGGCGTTGGTGCCCTTGGTGGGGGCGCCCTCGCCCTGGCAGGGCGGAGAGACGTGGATGAAGTCGAACTGGTGGCCGTGGGCGCGGATGAATTCGATGACGTCGCCCTGATGGAAGGCGTCGCCCCGGTAGTCGGGTTGGGGCTCGATGTCCACGCCGGTGATGTGGCAGTTCGGGCCGAACGCTCGCCGGTAGCCCTCGGTGGCGCCGCCGATGCAGCAGCCGTCCAGGACCCGGAAGGGGCGGAACGCGGCGGGTGCTCGCCGAATGTCGGGGGGTTGGGTCATGCTGGGAGTTCTCCTGCTCTCTTGGAGGGACTGGAGGACCGGGGCGGGCGCAGGCTTGTGGTGAGACGGCGCCCGCCCCGGGCGTAGCTACAGGTCGTCGTCGGCGTCGGTCGGGCCGGAGTAGCCGAGTGCGGCGAGTGCGTTGTGCTCCGCATCGCGGGTGAGGCGCCGGGCAGCGGCGTCCAGCTTGGCGGTCAGAACGGCGGCCGGTTCGTCGCTGAAGGCGTGCAGGGCGACGGCGGCGGCGATGATGACGTCACACAGTTCGTCGGCCACGTCCGCCGGGGTGTGGGTGGTGCCCTTGCGGGGGTTCTGGCCGGTCATGCCGATGTAGGCGGCGGATGCCTCGCCCGCTTCCTCAACGACCTTGATCAGGCGCATCGCCCTCTCGTGCTCGCCTGTGCCGTTGGCGGCGTTCAGGGCGGTGACGATGCGGCCGACGACGGGCCACAGGATCGCGCTCATGCGGACTTCCTCTCGGTGGTGGGGAGTTCGGGCAGCCCCGTGCGTTGCAGGGCGGCGGGGTCGAAGCCGGGCAGCGTGGCGCGGTGGACCAGGGCGGCGGCGAGCTGTTCGGCGTAGGCGGCGCCGGTGCGGGCCACCTCAACCTGGGTGGTGGCGCGGAGGGTTTCGACGCGCTCGATGTGGGCGCGTTCCTCGCGCCGGTCGGTCATGTCCCGCTCGTGGGCGAGCGTCTCGCGGCGGTCGGTGCGCCAGTAGCGGGCGGCGAGGGCGTAGGCGCCGGTGGTGGCCAGGGACCACAGCAGCAGCGGCAGCGGCATGCCGTCGGCGTATCCGGCCACGCCCGCGAAGGCGAGCGCGCCGGAGGCGGCGAACGCGGTGCCCACCAGGACGGAGTCGCCGGTGTGGTTGCCCGCGGCCACGCCCGCGGCGGCGGCTCCCAGGGACAGGGCGCCCATGAGGACGGCGTTTCCGACGGAGTGTTCGGCGCCGTTGGCGTTCCAGATCCGGGCGAGAGCGAGCACGGTCGTGGTGGCAAGAGCGGGCGCGGCCTTGGGGGCGGCGATGGCGAGCCAGTGCCGGGCGACGATGGGTTCGTTCACGGCGTACCTCACAGGTTGGGCAGCGCGGCCACGAGGGCGCGCATGAGGGCGTTGACGGTGGTGGCGGCGCCGCTCGTGGCGAGGTAGAAGCCGAACATCACGGCCACGAACGCGGAGCCGAAGCCCAGCGCCTTGGAGCGCAGCAGGATGACGAGCAGGACGCCGAAGATGAGCAGGAGCGAGACGGTCACGGCCATGCCGGCGGGTCTCCTTCCGAGGGGGTCAGCGGGTGCCGTCGCGGTAGATTCGGGAGGCGCGGTTGTAGAGCCAGCGACCGGCACGGACGCGCTTGCCGCGGCCCTTGCAGCGGCGGCACTGCTTGCCGCGCTTGGGCCGTCCCTTGCGGTCGGTGGTCGTGGCGAAGCCGAAGCCGCGGCACCTGCGGCAGGTGCCGAACGGGCTGCCCGCACACACGCTCACGTAACAGAGCGTGACGAGCACCAGGCAGGCGATAGCAAGGGCGATGGGGGTCACGAGGGTCCCTCCGGGCCGGTTTCCGGGATTTTTGCAGGTGGGGTGCTATTTGCTAGATCGCTGATGGGAAGCGGTTTGGGGTGCTAGCGGGGGTGCTACCGGTAGCAGGTCACCCCGCTACCGGTAGCAGTCACCCGGGGCTAGGCGGCGCCCCGACTTTCGTCACGCTCCGCAATCGCCTTGGTGAGGTCGTTCCGGACGATGCCGCGGCGGGTGGTGCGCTCGCCCTCGTCGGTCATCCCGGCCACACCGCGGGTGGCGATGCCGTGCGGCTTGAGCGCGGAGGTGACGTTCTCGCCCTTCCAGCCGTCGTAGACCTCCGGCCGCAGCTCCGCCAGCCGGACGGCGATGCGCTCGTTCCACACCCGCTCCTCACTCGCGGGCACGACCGCGGCGACGTCGGCGAGCAGGTCGTACGACGGGCCGGACGCGGCTTCGGCTTCCTCTCCGAGAGCGTGCCCGGACAGCGTCCCTTCGGCCTTGCGCAGCGCGTGCGCACGCTGCGCGATGGCGTGGGTGGCGTTGTCGTCCAGGTAGGCGGTGCGCACCACGACCGGCAGCGCGGTGGCTCCGGCGAGGTAGCCGTTGCCTGCGTCGATCTCGGGGCGGAACGAGGTGGCGCGCACGCCGTTCTTGTACGCGGACGTGCCAAGGATCATGTCGTTCTCGACCTGGCCCGCGACCTTGAGCGCGAAGCGGATGGACACGTTGCCGCTGATCCCGGTCGGCAGCGAGTCCTTGTCCGGGCGCTGGGTGGCCAGCACCAGGATCACACCCAGCGCACGCCCGAGCTTGATGATGAACTCAGCGTCCTCACCAGCCTGTTTGCCGTACTTGGGGTGCGCGAACAGGTTCTGGCACTCATCGAACACCCCGACCAGCGGCCACAGCTTCAGCGACCGCTTGTCGGCAATGGCACGGGTGATGCGCTTGTCCGGGCACAGGTCCCGCGGCAGCATCTTGATCGCCTTGGCGCGGCGCATGACCTCCGCACGCAGCAGCTTCAGCGAGTCGGCCGCGTACTTGATGGAGTCGTCGTCGATGCCGGAGACGAACCGGTGGCTGACGCATTCGAGGGAGTCCAGGTCACCGGTGCCCTTGTTCTCGTGCAGCCACAGTTCCACCGACGGATCCAGGGCGGCACCGCAGGCCAGCACCCGCACCGAGGCGGTCTTGCCCTGGCCGGGCAGCGAGCCGATCAGGATGTTGTGCTGGATCATCGGCACCGACTGAGCGCGCCCTCGCGGGTCGATGCCGAACGGGTTGCGCTTGAAGATGTCGTGCCGACGGGCGCCTGCCAGCTGCCACTTGACGATGCCGGTCTTGGACAGGTCCCGGTCCCCCACCCACAGGATGAGCCGTCCCTCGTGCTCGTTGGGGTCCGCGTCGGGCCACACACACCCGAGCGGGCGGCGCAGGCCGGAGGCGAGTCGGGCACGCCGGTCGGCGACGTCCGCCACGGTCACGCCCAAGGGCAGGTCGATGTCCGCGCGCCAGCCCGGACCCTCGCGGGTGATCGGGGCGACGAACCGGATGCCGTCCTGGCCCTTGGCGACCGCGGAGGCGATCTGCCCGATGCCGATCGACGCCATGGCCTTGACCACGATGTCGCTGGTCAGCTTCTGCACCTCGGTCTTGATGACCGCACGCGTGGCCAGCGGCGCATCCGCCGGCACACCCGCCACCCCGCAGCAGAACATGAGCGCGGCGAGGGCGATGGCCTGCGTCATCGGCTGTGCGCCGAAGACGAGGAACAGGCTCACACCCAGGGCGACGATGCTGCCCAGGACGGTCAGGATCATCCGCAGCCGCACCCGCCGATCGCGCTGCCGCGACAGCTTCAGGTACTCGTCCACCTGCTCGTGCGTCGCGGTGTACTGCCGCAGTCCCTCGCCCTCGGCGTCCACGGCCCAACGGCCGATCCTGCCCAGGATGTTGAGTGCACCGCGCGGCGAGCGCCACACCAGCTTGGGCAGGTAGACGAAGGGAACGCGCACCGCGTGGAAGGCGGCGGTGTGGCCTACGTGCCCGGCCAGCCAGCCGAGCGCCTCCGTGAACTCCGCGCGGGACTTCATCCACGCCGGGAAGACGTCCAGCCGCTTGGAGTCCTTGATGCGGTCGACCAGACCCGGACCCGACACGGTCGGGACGGAGCTGTCGACCGGGGTCGGCCGACCCTCGCCCGACCCGGTCGCCTCCGAGTCGGGCGACTGCGGCGGCCGGGAGTCGCCCAACCCGTCGGGGGCGGAGTCGGCCGACTCGCCGCGGGCGGTCCGCGCCTTGCTCAGGTCGACCACCTCACCCCCCTCGGGGGCGGCGGAGTCGGTCATCTCGGCTTCCAGCCGGTTGAAGAGTTCGTTGTCGTCGTCGGGGTGTTTCACTGGTGGTCCTTCCACTTTTGGGTGTGAGGGAGAGCGGGCCCGGCCGTCGCTGTAGGAGGTGAGCGGCCGGGCCCGTGGTGCGATCGTGCGGGCTGAGGAGAGCCGGAAGGGGCACGATTCGTGCCCCTAGAACGTGCGTGCGCTGGCCGCGGGTCAGCGGCTGTTGCGCGCGCGGTTCTCCGCGTGGCTGAGCTGGGACGGCTTGGTACGCGGGCCGTCGACCCAGCAGAACGGGCGGATACCGTCGGCGGCCTTGAAGACGCGAATGGCCGCGCCGTAAGGGGCGTCCGGCAGGGCGTAGACGCTCGCGCTGTCGAGGGAGGCCAGCAGGCGGGCGGCGTGGTGCTCGCACCCGTCGGCACCGGCGTTGACCGCATCGAGCACGGTCACGGCGACCGGACCGACGCAGGGCGTGGGGTCCTCCGGGTGGGCGGCGGGGCAACGGTGCTCCATGCTCACCACCAACTCGACTTCTGCTTGGGCACGATGTACGGGCAGCCGTTGCGCATGTGGTCCACGCATTGCGGGCAGTCCTCGCGCGGCCGGAGGCGCCGGTGGATGCCCCGGTTGTGGGCGTGCTCCCAGCACTGCGGGCACTCGCCCGGAGGCGTCTGGGTGCGGGCCATGGTCACCACCACCCCGACGACTTCTTGGCAGCCTTCGCGGCGGCGGCCTCGTTCACGATCCGCTGCCGCTCCGTCTGCAACGCGGTCAGCTCCGCGGACAGCCGGGTCATCACCGACTGCCGCAGCGTCTCCAGCTTCCGCTCCGCGCGGTCGGTGCTCTTGCCACGTACGACCTTGTACGAGCCTCCGGCGAGCGCCCCCATTACGGCACGCCGCTCCTTACCGGTCAGCGGCCACATTTCTTCCTTGCGGACTGCTTCGATCTTGCGTTCCGTCTGCCGGATCTCCCGGTCCAGACGGCTCGTGTTGGGCTTGGCCATGGTTAGCCCCTCCTTGAAGTGGGGGTCGTCGGCGGGCCGCAAGGCCCGCCCGAAGCAGGGTTCACAGGTCGAACAGGCCCGGCGCGTCCTCCGCCGGCACCGCGGCGCGAGCACGCCGGGCAGCCGCCGTGTGGCAGTCCGGGCACCAGGCCCGCAGCGCACCCGCGGGCAGGCGGGCGGCGGCGACGTCCGAAGCAAGCGGGTCGGCAGGGGCTGCCATCAGCCGCACCCGGCGCCCGTGCTTGCTGGTGTGGTGGTCGTGCTCGTGCAGGCATCGGCCCTTGCCCTTGGTGTGGGGCTGGCCGCATACGCCCTCGCACTGGCAGCGGTTGCCCGCGGCCTGCATGACCGCGCGGAACAGGGCGGCGCCAACAAGGGGTTCGCTCATGCCGCCACCCCCACGATCGGCGCATCGGTGCGGGCGCCGGTCCGGCCGGAGCGACGTCCGGAGACGGTGGCAAAGAGCCTGCCGAGCCCGGGACGGCGCATTCCCGCACGGGCCTGCTTGGCCGCGTACATCGCCTCATCCGCCCGCCGCAGCAGGCCGGACAGGTCGTCGGCCGGGAAGTCGGCGGCGCGCACCCAGCCCAGCGAAACCGTGGTGTTCACGGCCGGGTCCTGGCCGTCGACCGGCCGGGCGAGGACGCCGTGCAGCACGGCGAGTAGGTCCCCGGCGGTGCCGTGGTCGTCGATGAGGACGGCAGCGAACTCATCGCCCCCGAGTCTCCCGGCCACCCCGGCACGTCCGGCGTGGTGGGCGAGCCGGTCCGCGGTCGCCTTCAACAGCGCGTCCCCGACCGCATGCCCGAAGCGGTCGTTGATCTGCTTGAACTTGTCGACGTCGGCCAGCACCACGACCGCGCGCGGGTCCTTCAGCAGGACCGTGGCGCGGCGGGTGAAACCGTCCCGAGTGCGCAGGCCGGTCAGCGGGTCACGCCGGGCCGTGTTCAGGCAGCCTCGCAGCCACCACACATGCCCCGCCCAACCCGCGGCCAGCGGAAGCACAGACAGCAGGATCGTGGCGAGCGTGCTCATGCCGCTGCCCCCTCGCCGTCCTCGGTGCCGTCAACGGGGTGCAGGCGTCGGCCCTCCGCACGCTCGGTCAGCAACAGGTCCCGAAGAACACGGGAGTTGGCAGCCGAGCAGTGCAGCGTGGTGCGCAGCGCCTCGGCATTGATCCCGTCATCGGGCCAGTCGGCCGTGAGCGTGCGAGCCTCGGCGAGCAGTTCCGCCGGAGTCCGCTGCGCCTTGGTGGCCTTGGGCTTGCTGGGACGCTTGCGCGGCGCCTTCGGCGCCTCCTGCTTCGGCGGCTCCGCATCCTGCGGCGCCACCGGCGGGACGTCCTCAGCGGCCGGGGCCAGCTCACCCAGCTTCAACAGCACCCGCTCGCGCCGCGGGGTCTCGCGCCGCCACTTGCGGCCGTAGCGCTCGCGCAGGTCCGCGCGGGCCAGCTGCCGATCCCGCTCACGGGCGAGCGCATCGCCGTAGGAGGTGACCTCCCACAGGGTCATGCGGCGCCACAGGGCGAAGGTGGACAGCGGAGCGAGCAGCCAGCGAGAGCGGCGGATCTTCTCCATCCGCCGGCCGGTCACCGCGCCGATCCGGGAGGCGTAGACGTGGGCGGCAACTTCGGACAGGACCACCCACAGCAGCGGCATCGTGCCGTGCGCCACCTTCGCGGACAGCGACTGCCCGGCCGCGATGTTCAGCCAGCACGTCACCCCGGTCAGCACCCACGGCACGAACCGCACCCAGCCCAACGGCATGTCCGTGCGGATCAGCAGCAGGAAAGCCGCGGTGAACACCGGAATGGCCACGTCGATACCGACCGGCAGCATCCACGGGGAGGCGAACCCCCAGCGGGCACCCGCGGCCGACACCGCCTCGAACGAGGACGCCAGACCCAGCCCGCCGACCCCGGCCGCGAGGACGGCGACCGCACCCAACAGCCACAGCTCAGGCTTCGACAACGGCGGCACCTGAGGCCGGGTCATCTCCGTCTCGGTCACGGTGGTCATGCCGCTGCCCCCTTCCGAGAGCTCCGGCGGCGCCGCGTAGGGCGCGGCAGCGGCAGGACGTTGAACAGCTCCGGCGCGTACGCCTCGATCGCCTCAGCGGCGATGCGGCTCACGTCGTCGGGAAGGGCCGGGTTGTCGGCGAGGATGTCCCGCGCGGCGTCCAGCCGGGCCGCGCGCTCCATCTCGCTCTCCCCCTCCACTCCGAGCCAGAGTTCGAGCGGGGTACCGAGAGCGAGTTCGACGAAATCAAGGTCGTTCACGGCCTGATGGCCGCCGATGTAGGCGTGCATGGAGGCTCCTGAATCGGAGGGACAGGAAGCCGGAGCAGCCGCAGGCGTGTTGGTGAGACGGCGACTGCTCCGGAACGTTGCGGACACCGGGGCTCCGGCTCCCCTCAACCCCGCCCGTACGGGACCGCTCCGCAGAGCGCCCAGACGGACAGGGCGAGCAACCGGCGCGGCGCTAGCCGCCGCGATTCGGTGAAAGACGACCGGTTGGCCGCAGCACTCCGAGGTGCTCACGGACCAGGGATGGAACGGCGCCGCCATGCCGGTCGATCACGGCCGCGCCCATCGCTTTCGTCGACTCACTGACACTCCTTCAGACCGCTGAACAGGGGATACGCACTGCAAGGGGGACCGTGTCCCCACTCTCCGGCCGTTGCTCGCGGTCACCGGGCCACCTCGCCAGTACGGGCCGAAACCCTGTTCCACCTGGCCTTTAGCGGGATTGCAGCGTCCCCGCCCTCTGCATTCGTGCAGGTCAAGCACTTGCGAACCCAGCCGGTGAAGCCCTTCCGGGCTTGCCGTGCTGATGCGTAACAGCATGTACTAGCACGTACCGTGGCGCAAGAGGTCCGTGCAGATTCGTGCTAGGTCGTACTAGGAGTGGGTACGCTCGATGGCGTGATGAGCGCTGAAATCTCGAAAGACGACCCCAGACCGGAGTCCGAGCAGGCGGCCGACATCCTGCGGCAAGAGATCTTGCGTGGCGACATCGAGCCGGGGGCTCATGTGGGCTCCGTGCGAGACTTGGCCACACGGTTCAAGATCTCGGGAATGACGGTGCAGCGAGCCCTTTCGATCCTCCGTGAGGATGGACTCATCCTGACCACATCCCGCGGCAGCTACGCCCGCGATCCGCAGCAGGCGACTGAAGCCAGCGAGGCCGACGCAGGTGTCGACCTTCCCGAAGTCCTGCGTCAGCTCGAACATCTCACCTCCCAAGTCTCGGAACTTCGCGGCAGGCTCGAAGCGCTCGAAAGCCGCTCCGTGCCGGGTGGTGCGTGATCTGCAACCAGCATGCAAGCAACGGGAGTTGAGAGGTAAGTGACAGCCAGGGGACGGAAGACCAGAGGAGGGGACATGTCCGGTGACACCGGCCTGTCACCTTCCCTGTCCCCCCGGCTCGCGCGCGAGACTCGGAGCAGGCACTCGGAGGAGGGCGCATGACCGACAACAGGCCCGCATGGGCGCGGCGCATCGCGGCTGAGCGGATGGCACGCGACTGGTCGCAGCGTGACGCAGTCAGGGCCCTGCGGGCGCACGCTCCCACGGAGCTGCCCGCGGAAGAGAGCTTGATTCGCCAGTGGAAGCGCTGGGAGTCAGGCCAGGCACCGAACGACTTCTACCAACCGATCATCGCGGCCACATTCGGCACCGTGACGCACGCGCTCTTCCCGGCGCCCTCACGGAGGGACGGAGACAAGGAGATCTTGGCAGCGTCCGGTATGGAGACACTGGAGATCGTGAGCCGTCTCAACCGGTCCGACGTCGACAACGCCACGCTTGACGCTCTGCGGATCACGACGGACCGACTCGCCTCGGAGTACCCGTTCATGCCGAGCGAGCAACTTCTCGTTGAGGGACGGCAGTGGCTTCGCCGCGTCGTTGAACTTCACTCGAAGAGCCTCACGCTCGCGCAACACCGCGAGGTTCTCGCGCTGTCCGGCTGGCTCGCACTACTGGTCGGATGCGTCGAGTACGACACGGGCGACCGCCATGCGGCCGAGTCGACGCGACAGGCCGCGCTCTCCCTCGCGACCGAGGCTGACCATGCAGAGGTTGCCGGGTGGGCGCACGAGATGCGGGCATGGTTCGCCCTCACTACCGGCGACTACCGCGGCGTCATCGCGGCAGCGCGGGCCGGAGCCGAGACGGCGGCGCACCACGGCGTGGCCGTGCAACTCGCTGCCCAGGAAGCCAAGGCATGGGCACGGCTCGGAGACCGCCGGCAGGTCGAGGTCACCTTGGACAAGGGGCGGCGATTGCTCGAAGCGATGCCGCACCCCGAGAACCTGGACAATCACTTCGTGGTGGACCCCGCCAAGTTCGATTTCTACGCGATGGACTGCTACCGCCTGGTCGGCGAGGACAAGCTCGCGCGCACGCTCGCCGAAGAGGTCCTGAGGGTAGGAACGGACTTCGACGGCACTGACCGCTCGCCCATGCGTAACGCGGAAGCGCGGGTCACGCTCGGAGTCACGGCGGCGCGTGAGGGCGACTTGGAGCAAGCACTCATCATGGGCGAACGCGCCCTCGAAGGCGACCGGCAGTCTGTGCCGTCGCTCATCATGACCAGTCGCGAACTCGCTGCCGAGATGAAGCGGCGGTACAGCTCAGAGCCAGCAGCACAGGACTACCTCGCGCGGCTAAGCGCCCTTGGACGAGAAAAGCCAGGCTTCCTGCCGCAGTGATCGAGTAGGGCAAAATCAGGCTTTCATATGCCGCGTGGAGTCAACCAGTTAAGGAACAGAACCGCGCGGCACCACCCACTCGCCTTTCTGGCCGGTAAATTCAACGATGCGGTCAAAGTCGGAGTCGTAGTGGAGGAGTGTGAGTCCATGCCTCTGAGCGACAGCAGCAATCACCAGGTCCGGAACCTTCGGGCCCCTGTGCTGAGATTTCGCGGCGAGTTCACGCTGAACACTTAGCGCTTGCTGCCAGTCGTCTTCATCTGTTTCAACGTACGTGAACGCCGCACCACGCATTGCACGCATCCGCTCATACTCGGCCGGACTCTGTGCAGAATAAAGCGCCTCAATGTCCAGCGCTCCGCAAGTAGCAACAACCCCACCGCGAATCAAAGGTTCAAGGCGCGCTGCAACAGCGGCGTGCTTGTACCGGTTCATCGCGCTGTTATCCACCATGTACAACGGATCTAGTGCCACGCCTCGTTCCGTAGCCTCTCAAGCTCTTCCGGATCTCTAGAAGCCATGAACTCAAGGAAATCGTCGACGAGCTTTTGGCGCGCAACTTCCCGGAGTGCGGCATTTACTGTATCGCGACGGTTTGTAGTGCCGAGGACCCGTTGAGCCTCATTGAGCGCCGACTCATCGACGTCCTCTACGCTTGGCCCCATTTCTCTTCCTCCGCGGCTTCTCGGTGGTCTCCATACTACGCTTTGAGCAGGTTCGACACAATCCGCCATGCAGAACGAAAGTTCCGATGCGAAGAATCAACGGCTCAAGTTCATCTTTCACAGTGCGGCAATGATCGCACGTAAAATCCTCTTGAGCGCTAATCGGGGAGTTCCCGCGAATAATCTCCTGGCCCTGATATTCCCAACACTGGTTACACGTCCACCTTGTGTCACCAAGTAGGATGTTCCAGGTCTGGGCCGGATCCACGTGAAGGTGGCCGCATTTCCCCGTCGACTCCGCAAGCTTTTGATCCAAGAGCCGACGACTCCACATTTCGAACTTTCTATTGCGGATAATTCGTCGTGATGGAGCTTTCGCCTCCACACTCAGCCTAGTTGCTTTACTAGCGGCGGCGAAGATATCGTCGGTCGACGTTGATTCGCGTTGTTCACGGAATCGCCGAAGTTGCGGTAGTAGATTCTCATCCGAAGCAGGACAGTTGCGTCGGTGAGCGATAATAGCGGCCACAGCCTCAACACCTTCGAGACGCCCAAATGGATCCGCGTCCAGCGAAGCATTGCATTCTTCGCATGTGCCGGACAGGACAGCGTCCCTACGCACTCGAAGCGCATACTCCAACTCAGGAGTAGCGCCCGCCGGCACGGCTGGCAGTACGAACATTGCACTGCCCATGCTCCAGAGCTCGTCACCATTGTCAGCGACTGATACGAATTTCGGCTCCACACCATTGGCGTACGCCTCTGCCAGCGCGGCCTTTAACTCCGACATCCCCATGCCCGTGCCTCACACCCCCCCTTGCAGCCGTAACAGTCTGCCAGGCTTGCCCTCTCGCGAGAAGGTGCCCACCACGGGCCGCACGAGCAGAAGATCGAACAAACGTCCAAGAACCTGCCTTGAGCTGCACCCTTGCCTGACAAACTCTGCCTCGGAGAGTGGTGAGCCACGGGGCCAAACAGGGGGCCGATGAGGCGACCGCACCCAGACGGCCCCGGACGGCAGTGGACTGTTCTGGAGACGAACAAGCAGGTCAGATGGCTCTCACGCAAGGTCAAGAGGGCCCTGATCGCGTTCGGGACGAAGACGTCATGGATTGCGTTGCCGCTGGGCCGCCTGTGGGTCGTCGAAGGGGGGCCCACAGCGAAGAACCTGCCGGTACTGTAAGGCCCTGCCCCAGGGGCGCGGGGACTGTCGCACAGTTCCGCAAGGGTTGGCCTGCTGCGACACTCGCTCTCCCTCAGAACACATGCTCGGAGCGGAGAGTGCGTGAGTAGTGCGTGAGCCCGCAGGGCGAGGAGTCGCGGATCAAGCAAAGCGCAGGTCAGGACGCTCTAGTGACTCCCATGCACGTGCTCTCCGGAGCCGTGTGCGCAGGTTCGAATCCTGCCGGGGGCACCCCTTCTGAGGTGCCTGAAGACCCCGTGACCAGCGGATACGCTGAGTGCGGGGTCTTCGCGTTTGTGCAGCCGTATGCCACCGTGAGCGGCCCCATGTCGGGGTCCCTGGACCATTCGTGGACACGATCTTGAGGCATCGTCCCTGGTCAACCCCGGGGACGACGAAGCCCCCCGGATCCAGGGGCCTGAAGCCTGGCGCGGCGGGTGGGGATCACTCCCGACCGGTCCTGCCAGCCGACTCGAGTTCCCAGTAAGACATCTCCGCGTGGGAGGATCCGAGGTAGGATGAGTAGCATGAGCGAGCCTACCGGCAAGTACTCGATCACCATGCCGCGGGACATCGCCGAGGCCGCCAAGGCCCGCAGCGGCCCTTCCGGCCTGTCTGCCTATGTGGCGGCCGCCGTGGCCCGCCAGATCGAGCGGGACAACCTCAACGAGATCATCCAGGTCGCCGAGGCCGAGCACGGGCCCGTGACGGACGAGGAGATCCAGGCGCTGCGCGACCAACTCCACCAGGCCCGCCAGCAACAGACAGGCGGGGCGAACTCCGCGTGACCCACCCCTCCCCCGCTACCCCCGGCGGCACGCTGGTCCTCGACAGCGAAGGGCTGGCCAAGGCCGTCCTGCGCGACCGCACCGTCACCGCCTGGCTCGCCCTGGCCCGCGCCGACGACCTGCGCGTCATCACCTCCGCAGCCACCCTCGTCGAGGTGGTCCACCCTCGGATCAACCGCCCGGCGCTGGAGTGGACCCTGTCCCGCCTGGTTGTCGAACCGGTCACCGAGCCCATCGGCCGCCACGCCGCCGCACTCCTTGCCGACGCGGGCCTGCACGGCCACGAGTACGCCATCGACGCCATGCTCGGGGCCACCGCCCTCACCGCCCCCGGCCCCGTGACAATCCTGACCTCCGATCCGGAGGACCTCACGGCGCTGTGCGGTGGGCGAGCCATCGTCATCAAAATCTGATCCTTCAGTGGATGTCCGTGCGAGCCATTGCCGTTCGCCCGGAACCTGGGCTGAGCCAGGTGCTCCGCTGTTGGGCGTCTTCTGGCGCCGGCCAGTTCTGAACCCCCGTCACCAGCGGAAACGCTGAGGTCGGGACCTTTGCCCAAGCGCAGGAACTGCCTGTCTGTGGACGGCGATCGAGAGACCTCAGCCGGCATCCGGCCATGGCTTCGGGAGCTGTGGTGGTTTCGCCTCCTTCTCGCGTTCCGTTCGGCGTCCGTTCTCGCGCCGTAGGCTCGTCAGCCATGGCCAGAGGTCGGGTAGCTGTTGTGCCGGACAGGCAAGGCGGTGTTCGATGCGGCAGCGCTGGAACGGGTCCGGTGGGCACACGCCGTAGACCGTGACGCGTCCGTCCGGCAGTGCGATCCATCGATGCTCGGCCGGCACGGTATGGGCCAGCGGCTCCATGTCCGGCTCCAGCATGACCCAGTCGTACTCCAGTGTGGCCACGCGGTCGGCCGGCAGCCCACAGAAGAGGCAGAGTGACTGCCCGCCTTCCAACCTGCGCGGTCGTTCTTCCAAAGCCCCCATACTGCGAGGGTCGGCAGCCCGGGGCCCCAGGCGAAGAGGGGAATCGGACGGAACGCGTGATGTCTACATCCATTGGTGGAACTGCGCATGACGCGGAAGGTCCCTCCTGCAACCGACGACCGACAGCGCGCGGCCGAGACACCCCGACGGCCGGGGTCCTGACGGCCCACAGGGGGCAGCGTTCGCACGCGATTGCGGAGTTTGGGCCGGCCCGCGGGCGGTGAGGCGACCAGGATGCGCGAGCGACTTCTCACGGGCATCCCTCGGGAAAGACCCGCAACAGAGCAGCGTCCCAAGGAGCGGGACGCCTTCTTCGACAATGCCAAGTATCTGGCGATCGTCCTGGTCGCGGTGGGGCATGCGTGGGAGCCGTTGCGGGACGGGAGCCGGGCGGTGTCGGCGCTGTATCTGCTCGTGTACGCCTTTCACATGCCGGCGTTCATCGTCGTGTCCGGTTACTTTTCGCGGAACTTCGACGGGAGCCCGGGGCGGCTGCGGCGGCTGGTCACGGGGCTCGTCGTGCCGTACGTCGTGTTCGAGACGGCGTACACCTTCTTCACGCGGTGGACCGACCAGGTGCCGGACCGGCCGGTGAGCCTGCTCGATCCGCTGTATCTGACGTGGTTCCTGGTGGCGCTGTTCGTGTGGCGGCTGACCACGCCCCTCTGGCAGCGGGTGCGTCATCCGCTGCCGCTCGCGCTCGCCGTGGCGATGCTCGCGACCCTCACGCCGTCCATCGGGGACGACCTCGACCTGCAGCGGGTCCTGCAGTTCCTGCCGTACTTCGTGCTGGGCCTGCTGATGAAGCCCGAGCACTTCCAGGTGGTACGGCGGCGCGCGGCGCGGGTGGTGGCGGTGCCGGTGTTCGCGGGCGCGCTCGTCGCGGCCTACTGGGCCGTGCCGCGGATGAGCGGTGCCTGGTTCTATCACCGGGACAGCGCCCGGGAGTTGGGCGGGCCCGCCTGGTCGGGGCCGGTGATGACGCTGGTCGTCTTCGGGTGTTCGCTGCTCCTCGTGGGGTGCTTCTTCGCGCTGGTACCGGGGCGCCGGACCTGGTTCACCGCGCTGGGGGCGGGGACCCTGTACGGCTATCTCCTGCACGGATTCCTCGTCCAGGGTGCCCGGTTCTGGGGTTGGTACGGGCCCGCGTGGGTCCATGGGCCGCTCGGGGTGGGTGCGGTCGCCCTGGTCGCCGCGGTCGTGGTGACCGTGCTGTGCACTCCGCCCGTCCGGCGCGCCCTGCGGGGTGTCGTGGAGCCGGAGATGCGGTGGGCGTTCCGGCGGGATGCGGTTCAACCCGGGCGTGCCTGACGGGAGTTGACCGTGCGACGGGACGGCGACCGGGGCGTCGCCGTCCCGTACAGGCCGCCCGGTTCGGTGCCGCTCGGCCCGGCCTACTTGGACGACCTCCCGGGGACCGAGGGAACCGGGCTGGGCACGGTGGTCGGCTCCGCGGGAACGGGGCTCGGAACAACCGACGGCTCCTCACTCGGGACCGGCGACGACCCCCTGGTCGGCACAACCGACGGCGCCGGACTCGGCACGGTCGCGGGCACCGACGGCACCGCACTCGGTTCCGAAGGCACCGCGGACGGCACCGTCGACGGCACCCCCGTAGGTTTCGCGGACGCCGAAGCCGGTGCCGGCTTCGGCTTCGCGGACTCGGTCGTGGCGTTCGCGACGGCGGCCCAGCCCGCCACGGCCACGGCGGTTCCCGCGAGGGCGCCGATCACGAGACGGCGGGTGGGTCGGGTGTCATGACGGTTCGTCAAGACTGCTCCTCTGTCGTGGGATCGGTTGTGTGAGAGGAGTACGGGGCGTCGGCGGGGGCGGGTTGCGCGCGCCGGACCGGAAACTTCTCTTCCCTGGGCGTGCAACCTCGCGGGGCCCCTCGCCGTACCTCTGGAGGACAGGTGGATCGGTTCGGCGGAGGGTCGGCGGGTGCGGGAAGCAGTCCGGGAGCGGGAGTTCCGGGAGTTCGCCGAGGCCAGACAGGGGCAGCTCAGGCGCAGCGCGTATCTGCTGTGCGGGGACTGGCACCAGGCCCAGGACCTGACCCAGACGACGTTGATGAAGCTGTACGCGTCCTGGGGCCGCGTCCGCCGCGACGGCAATGTCGAGGCGTACGCCCGTACGATCCTCACCCGCGCCTTCATCGACCAGTACCGCAGGCGGAGTTGGCGCGAGGAGCCGGTGGACGAGGTGCCCGAGCCGACGTCCGCGGAGCCGGTCACCCCCGAGTTGCGGCTGGTGATGCAGGCCGCGCTGATGGAACTGCCGCCCCGCTACCGGGCGGTGCTGGTGCTGCGGTTCTGGGAGGACTGGAGCGTGGAGCAGACCGCGGAGGCGCTGCGCGTGACCCCGGGCACGGTCAAGAGCCAGAGTGCCCGCGGGCTGGTCCGGCTGCGTGGGCTCGTCGAGGGTCTGGCCGGCGAGACGAGCGGGAGGTGAGGCGGGAGATGCATGACACGCACGAGGGTGAACGGGTGCGGGACGTCTTCGAGGCCATGCTCGACGGCGCGCGGGAGCCGTCCTTCCCCGGTGTCACCGACGCGGCCGTCGCCGGCGGCCGACGGATCCGGCGTCGTCGTACGGCGGTCTCGGGCGCCGTGGGCGCGCTGGTGGCCGCCGTTCTCGCCGCCGGGGTCGTGGCCGCGCTGCCCGGCACCGATCCCGGCCGTTCCTCGGTGCCGCTGAGCCCTGCGAGCAGCCCCCCGGCCACCACCACGCCCGGCCCGGCGTCGCCGTCGCCGGTCCCCTCCGAGGCGTCGGTGGTTCCCTCACCCTCGGGCACGGGCGAGGGACCCCTGACGTCACCCGTGCCCTGAGGCCGTGAGGACGGGGAGGTGAGGAGCAAGTCCGGTGCGCGCTGCTTGAGTTGCCCGCTCGCCCCGGCCGCGTCGCCCGCGTCCAAGGGTGGGTGCGGGTCGTACTCGACGGCGAGCTGGATGGCCTTCCCGGCCGTCGGCACCTGGGCGCCGGTGCGCACCTGGGCCATCCGGCGGCTCAGGACGGCCAGTCGGCGCACCTGGCCGAGTAACGGTTCGCCGGGCCCAGGCTCTCCGGGGTCCCAGTCCCCGCACAACCGTGTGACAAGATGCTTCGGTCATGCCCCACCAGAAAGGGACGATTCCCATGTCCAGGGTCGAGCTGACCACCAACTTCGGCCGTATCGTCCTCGAGCTGGCCGACGCCGAGGCGCCCAAGACGGTCGAGAACTTCCTCAAGTACGTCGGCAACGGGCACTACGACGGCACGATCTTCCACCGGGTGATCGACGGTTTCATGGTCCAGGGCGGTGGCTTCACCCCTGACATGGTGCAGAAGCCCACGCTCGCGCCGGTGCCCAACGAGGCCGACAACGGTCTGAAGAACAACGCGTACACCGTGGCGATGGCGCGCACCAGCGACCCGCACTCGGCGACCGCCCAGTTCTTCGTCAACGTCTCGGACAACGAGTTCCTGAACTTCACGGCCAAGAGCCCGAACGGCTGGGGTTACACCGTGTTCGGCAAGGTCGTCGAGGGCCAGGACGTCGTCGACCAGATCAAGGGCGTGCGGACCGGCAGCAGCCGTGGTCACGGTGACGTGCCGACGCAGCCGGTGATCATCGAGTCCGCCAAGGTCGTCGACTGACCGACGGCACCCGAGGCCGGGGTGACCCGGGTACTGCCGACGGCAGTGCGCGGGTCACGCGGTCCGTTTGCGGGCGGTCGTCTTCTTGGCCGTCGTCTTCTTCGCGCTCGTGGTTTTCTTCGCCGCCGCGGTCTTCTTCGTGCCCTGTGACGACTTCGCGGTCGTCTTCTTCGCGGCCGTCGTCTTCTTCGCGGTCGTGGTCTTCTTCGCCGTCGACTTCTTCCCGCCCGTCTGCTTCGGCGCCGCCCGCGCAGACTTCCGCTGGGGCAGCGGTCTGACCTCCGCCGGTTCCTCGCCGCGGGACTCCTTCGCGTCCCGCACGCTCTTCTCCAGCGCGGCCATCAGGTCGAGGACCTTGCCGCCGCGGGCCGCCTCGGGCGCCTCCGGAGGTGCCTCGCCCGCGGCCTTCGCGGCGACGACCTCCTCCAGGGCCTCGCGGTACTCGTCGTGCAGTTCGTCGAGGTCGATCTCGCCCAGGGTGTCCATCAGGGCGTCGGCGAGGTCGAGTTCCTTGTCGCTGACCTTGACCTTGGTGTCGGGGGCGAGGCCCTCGGGGGCCCGGACCTCGTCGGGCCACAGCAGGCCGTGCAGCGCGATGGCGTCCTCCACCACCCGGAGCATGCCGAGCCGCTCCCGTCCGCGCAGCGCGAACTTGGCGATCGCCACCTTGTTGCTGCGCTTGAGCGCCTCCCTCAGCAGGGTGTACGGCTTGGCCGCCGGGGCGCCGCCGGCCTGGAGGTAGTACGCGGCGTCCATCTGGAGCGGGTCGATCCGGTCGCCCGGCACGAAGGCCACGATCTCGATCGTCTTCGCCGTGGGGAGCGGCAGATGGGCGAGGTCCTCGTCGGTGATCGGGACGATCGTGCCGTCCGCGTCCTCGTAGCCCTTGGAGATCTCGGCCTGGGTGACCTCGCGGTCCTCCAGTTCGCAGACCTTGCGGTAACGGATACGGCCGCCGTCCTCGGTGTGGATCTGGCGGAACGAGATCGAGTGGCTCTCGGTGGCGTTCACCAGCTTGATCGGGATGCTGACCAGGCCGAACGAGATGGCGCCGTTCCATATGGATCGCACGTGCAGCACCCTTTCGGTGTATTTACGCCCTTTTCTCATATTTTGCGTGAGATTCTCATCGTATGACGCCGATCACAGAGGTGGAGGGGCGGCGGCTCGCGCTCAGCAATCTGGAGAAGGTGCTGTATCCGGCCACCGGCTTCACCAAGGGCGAGATGCTGCACTACTACGCCACGACGGCCGAGGCCCTGCTCCCCCATCTGCGTGACCGTGCCGTCTCCTTCCTGCGCTATCCGGACGGCCCCGAGGGCCAGGTGTTCTTCGCCAAGAACGTTCCGCCGGGTACGCCCGACTGGGTCACCACCGCGGAGGTGCCGCGGTCCGAGGGGCCGGCCCGGATGGTGCTGGTGCAGGACCTCGCGAGCCTGATGTGGGCCGCGAACCTGGTCACCGAGTTCCACACCCACCAGTGGCTGGTCGGGGACCCCGAGGAGGCCGACCGGCTGGTATTCGACCTCGACCCGGGGGCGCCCGCCACGATCGTGGAGTGCTGCGAGGTGGCCCTCTGGCTGCGCGAACGGCTGGCGGCGGACGGTGTCGAGGCGTATCCGAAGACCGCAGGGTCCAAGGGGCTGCATCTGCTGGCCGCGGTGCGGGGAGCGTCGTCGGACCAGGTGTCGGAGTACGCCAAGCAGCTCGCCGTGGAGGCGGAGCGGGCGATGCCACGGCTGGCCCTGCACCGGATGACCCGAAGTCTGCGCCCCGGGAAGGTCTTCGTCGACTGGAGCCAGAACGCCGGCCGCAAGACGACGGCGACGCCCTACACCCTGCGGGCCCGGGCCCGACCGCTGGTGTCGGCGCCGGTGACGTGGGGGGAGGTCGCGGAGTGTGCGGTGCCAGAGCGGTTGGCCTTCGTGGCCGGGGACATGGGGCCTCGGCTGCAGGACTACGGTGATCTGCTGGCTCCGCTGCTTGAGCCGGGGCGGGCGGGGCGGATTCCCTGACGGGCCGGGGGGGCTGCGCGTCATGGGGGGGTGGGTCAGGTTGTCGGGCGGGTGCGGGTTGGTGGGGGCTGGTCGCGCAGTTCCCCGCGCCCCTGGGGAGTTGCAGTCACCGGCGCCACCACACACCGCTCACCACCTCACGCACCACGACGAACCGCTCACCGCCCCCGCACCACCCCAGACCGGAAGCCGCGTATCGCCGGCGCGGACCCCGTGTCAGACCCTCGACCAGGTGTGCCGGTCCCGTGCCATCGCGTGCAGGGCCTCCACGTCCGCCGGCTTGAGCACGCCGCCGAGGCGGGCGAGGCCTTCGAGGTCCGTTTCCCTGAGGACTCGGACCTCGCGGGGTGGGAGGGTGACGGAGATGGCCGTGGGGGCGACCAGGGCCAGGACCGGGTGGACCTCGGCGGTCAGGGCGTAGGAGGCGCGGTCGGCGTCGGCGCGGACGCGGCGCAGGAGGGGGTGGGGGTCGCGGCGGCCCAGGGCGACCATGGGGTCGGAGACCGTGACCTTCTGCTTGCGGGCGTACAGCGCGTGCACGGCGAACAGTCCGCCGGGGCCGATCACCAGATGGTGGACGCGGTCGCCGCCGGGCAGCGGTACGGAGTGCAGGGTGTGCCAGCCCGCGCCGTCCAGGCGGTCCAGGGCCTCGCCGACGGTCTGCTCGGCCTCCAGCGCGCGGCGGCGGGGGTCGCGGCGCAACCGGTGCGGCGGGCCCGGTTCCCGGTCCAGGGCGATCTGGAGGGCCTCGCCGGGCCGGTTGGGGGCGAGGTCGTCGTCCGGGTGGAGGGAGAGCCGGGCCAGTTCGGCGGGTGTCGGCACCGGTGGCGGGCCCACGGCCACCGGACCGGTGAGGAAGGGTCCGAGAACGGTGAGCACGTCCTCCTCGCGGTCCTCGCTCAACAGATTGATCCGGGCCGCCTCACGGTCGTACCAGGCGATGTTCCTGCCATCCGTGAGGCAGACGTACAGCCGCTCCTGACCATGGCGCCAGGTCGGTACGACGCGCAGTCCGCTCATGCACCATCACCCCACCGACCATGGGAACAGGCGGGGTGCTGCGCAGGCAAGAAGCCGGTTACCTTTGGGGTGAGTTGCAGGGCTTGGCGCAGGGGCTTGGGGAGGCGCTGTTGCGGACCCGTAGGAAGCAACCCGATGTACCGGCTCCGGACAGAGCGTGGGACGAGATCGTGCCCGGGCTGTGGATGGGCGGGCACGAGTTCCAGGGCGTTTCCGGGCAACGGGAGTTCGCCGTCGTACGGGACGAGTTCGACGTCGTGCAGACGCTGCTGCGGCTGCCGGGGCACGGTCCCGATCCCGGTGTCGAGCACCATGTGTGGCCGATTCCGGACGGCCCGCTGGACGGAACCCAGCTCGCGGGGGTGATACGCCTCGCGCGAGCCGCGAGCGACGCACTGGACGAGGGCCGCACGGTCCTCGTCCGCTGTTACCACGGCTACAACCGCTCGGGCCTGGTCGTCGCGCACGCCCTGGTCCGCCGGGGGCACGCCACCGACGAGGCGATCCGGCTGATCCGGGGGCGGCGCTCGCCGTGGGCCCTGCACAACGAGCTGTTCGTGGAGTACCTCCGGACCGGTCTCTCGACGGCCCGGCTGCTGGAGGAGCTGACCGAGTAGGCCCGCCTGGACCCGCCGGAACGCAAGGACGACTTCCGCACGAATAACCTGTACGGGGCCGACGTACGCCCACCGGCCCCGACACCAGGAGCACAGTGCCACCCGCCCGCAGCGCACGCCGTACGACCCGCGCCGTCGCCGCCGTCGCCCTGCTGCTGACGGCCGCGGCGGGCTGCGGCGATGCGGGCGACCTGGTCGGCGCGGGCTCCACACCGACCGCGATCAGCCCCGACCGGCTGTGGCCGCAGCTGACGCCGGCCTCCAGCCCGGCCTTCACGATCGACGAGGTGGACACGCAGGTCGTCAAGGGCGTCGCCGTACCCGACGACGACATCCGCGCGGTGGATCCGGTCGCGGTCGTCCGCGCCGAGATCAAGTCGGACCCGGGCGACTACACCGCGGGCGGCTACGACCGCACGGCCCGGCTCATGGCGGACTGCGACCAGAGCGGTGCGGCCCGGCACGAGTGCCCGGTCCTGCAGCCCTACTACCGCGACCTCACCGGCGACGGACACGACGACCTGACGCTGGGCTTCCTCCAGCTGCCCGGCAACATCACCGCCGTACGCGTCTACACCGTCGAGAAGCACCGGCTCGTGCAGGTCATGCACTGGGAGGACGCGGTCAGCGGGGTCGAGCTGGCCGGGCGGTCGGTGATCATCCGCTCGCCGTCCGAGGTGGCCGGGTACGAGTACCGGCTGCAGTGGACCTGGGATCCGGAGCAGAAGGCGATGCTCCTCACCCACGACGAGATGCTCCGGACGGGCAAGAACACCGGCGTGGCCAGTGGCTCGCCCAGTCCCTCCGCGAGTACGCGATGAGGCTCGCGCTCCCCCGGTGGTCCGGCACCCTCGCCGTGAAGGCCGCCGTCTTCATCACCGTGATGTGCTGCGCCCTGGCCGCACTGCTCGGCGTGCTCGTGCATGTCTCGGTGACCAACCAGACCGTCGGCGAGGCCCGTGACCTGGCGCTGAGCCGGCTGAAGGACGCGACCGGGGCGTACGAGGCCGGCGACACCCTGATGTGGGACGCCGGCGTGGACCCACCGGACCTGCCCCGGTCGCTGCGGGCGCTGGCGGTCGCCGGGGACCGCGGCACGATGGTCGGCGAGCACCGCGGGCGCCCCACCATGTGGGCGGCGGGACCGGTGGACGGGAAGCGGGCCCTCGCGGTGGAGGTCGACTACTCGCAGGGCGCGCGGACGATCGAGGGGCTCGACCGGGCGATCCTGTGGTCGTCGGCGCTGGCGATCACGGCGACGCTGCTGGTGGGGGCGTTCGCGGTCACCCGGGTGACCAGGCGGTTGGACACGACCGCCCGGGTGGCCCGGCGGATCAGCGGGGGTGACCTGGACGCACGGGTGGACGACCCTCGTACGAAGGATCCGAGCCGGCCCCAGGACGAGGTGGCCGCGGTGGCCGCCGCGCTGGACTCCATGGCGGGGTCGTTGCAGGGGAAGCTGCTGAGTGAGCAGCGGTTCACGGCGGATGTCGCGCACGAGTTGCGTACGCCGTTGACGGGGCTGCACGCGGCGGCCGAGCTGTTGCCGCCGGGGCGGCCGACGGAGCTGGTGCGGGATCGGGTCGGGGCCTTGCGGACGCTGACGGAGGATCTGCTGGAGATCTCCCGGCTGGACACGGGACGGGAGACGGTCGAGCTGGACACGGAACGCTTGGCCGCTGTGGCCGAGCGGGTGGTGCGGGCGTCGGGGACGGACACCGAGGTGGTCGTGGTGCGGGATGTCGCCGTGGAGACGGATCGGCGGCGGTTGGAGCGAGTGTTGGGGAATCTGGTGGCCAATGCGCATCGGCATGGGCGGGGGCCGGTGTCTGTGACGGTTGACGGGACGGTGGTGACTGTTCGGGACCGCGGAGAGGGGTTTCCGGGGTATCTCGTGGACCACGGGCCGCAGCGGTTTCGTACGGAGGGCGGGGCTCGGGGGCATGGGCTCGGGCTCACCATTGCGGTGGGGCAGGCGGAGGTTCTGGGGGCTCGGCTTTCGTTTTCCAATGCGGTGGATGGTGGGGCGGTCGCGACGTTGGTGTTGCGGTAGTTGGGCGGCTGACAGCCCGGTGGGGCCTCTCGCGCCCACGCGGCGGAGCCGCATATCGATACAGCCCCGCGCCCCTGAAGGGGCGTTCTCCTATGGCCCAGTTTGAAAGGCGGCCTTCTCACCCGCCTCCTAACGTGGCGAATAGTCAGGTTTGTACCCCGCTCACGGAGGTGTCCCCATGTCTCTGCGCTCCCGTTTCTCCATAGCCGTCGCCGCCGGTGCTCTCGCTGTCGCGGCGCTCGCCACGCCTGCCGTCGCCGGCGACGACTGGGAGGACTCCAGCGGCACCTGGGGGAACCAGCAGAACCAGAACCAGAGCCAGAACCCGAACCAGGGTCAGAACAACCAGAACGCGCGGCTGTACAAGGGCGTGGTGACGGCCAGTGCGCTCGCGCTGCGCAGCGCGCCGAACCGGGGCGGGCAGATCATCCGGTGGGCCGCCCGGGGTGAGGTCGTCACGATCTTCTGCAAGACCAGGGGGCAGAACATCCAGGGCAACTCCAACTGGTACCTCCTCACGGACGGCACCTGGGCCTGGGGCTCGGCCCGGTACATCAGGGACATCGGGACCACGCCACGCTGGTGCTGACATCTCGCGCGAGCCAGGCAGACATCCCGCCCTATTTGGGTAGGTTCCGGACATGACCAAGGCCGGAACCACCGTGGCCCCCGCGGACGCCCCCGCTCCCGCGGGACGCCTGCCCGGGCGCCGTGGCATCGAACTGGCCCTCATCGTCCTCGCCGTCCTGCTCTGCGTGTACGGCTACTGCGCTGTCGGCCTCGCCAAGAACGGCACCCTCCCGCCCGGCGCCGCCGGTTACGGCGCCGGGCTCGGCGTGCTCGCGCTCCTCGCGCACGGGGCGGTGCGGTGGCGGGCACCCTGCGCCGATCCGCTCCTCCTGCCGATCGCCGTGCTGCTCAACGGCCTCGGCCTCGTCCTGATCTACCGGCTCGACCTGGAGACACCCGGCGACCGCGCCGCCCCCGCCCAGCTGGTGTGGTCCACGGTCGGGGTGGCCCTGTTCATCGTGGTCGTACTGGCGCTGCGCGACCACCGCGTGCTCCAGCGGTACGCCTACGTCTGCGTGGCCGCCGCGCTGGTCCTGCTGACCCTCCCGATCCTCTTCCCCTCCGTGAACGGCGCCCGCATCTGGATCCGGATCGCCGGGTTCTCCATCCAGCCGGGCGAGTTCGCGAAGGTGCTGCTCGCGGTGTTCTTCGCCGCGTACCTGGCCACCAACCGCAACGCGCTGGCGTTCGCGGGCCGCCGGTTCTGGGGACTGCAACTGCCCACCGGGCGGGTCCTCGGCCCCCTCCTCGCCATCTGGCTGATCAGCGTCGGGGTGCTGGTCCTGGAGCGGGACCTCGGCACCTCGCTGCTGTTCTTCGGGCTGTTCGTCGTCCTGCTTTACGTCGCCACCGGGCTCACCGGCTGGATCGCGCTGGGGCTGCTGCTGGCCACCGTCGGCGCCTTCGCCGTGGGCGGGCTGGAACCGCACGTCCACAGCCGGGTGGAGGACTGGCTGCACCCCTTCGCGTCGATCGAGGCGGGCCAGGGCCCCAACCAGCTCGCGCAGTCCCTGTTCGCCTTCGCGGCGGGCGGGGTCCTCGGCACCGGGCTCGGGCTCGGGCACTCGATCCTGATCGGCTTCGCCGCCAAGTCCGACTTCATCCTGGCGACGGCCGGCGAGGAGCTGGGCCTGGCGGGCCTGTCCGCGATCTTTTTGCTGTACGGCCTGCTGGTGGAGCGCGGCTACCGGGCGGGCCTCGCCCTGCGCGACCCGTTCGGGCGACTGCTGGCGACCGGGCTCGCCTCGATCGTGGCGCTCCAGGTGTTCGTGATCGCGGGCGGGGTCGGCGGGCTGATCCCGCTCACGGGCATGGCGATGCCGTTCCTCGCCCAGGGCGGCTCGTCGGTGGTCACCAACTGGGCGATCGTGGCCCTGCTGATCCGGGTCAGCGACTCGGCCCGCGAACCGGAGGTCTCCTGATGGACCAGGCCCCCCTGCAGGCCCCCCGCATGACGCGTTACATCCGCCACGCCGCCTGCTTCTGCGCGCTGCTGCTGACGGCCCTGCTCGTCAACGCCATCCGGGTGCAGGTCTTCCAGGCCCGCACCCATGACGAGAACCCGGCCAACCGCCGCGAGAACATCGCCCGTTACGGCCTGCAGCGCGGGGACATCCTGGTCGGCGGGCGGCCGGTCACCGGATCCCGGGACACCGGGGAGCAGCTGCGCTACGAACGGACGTACACCGACGGGCCGTTGTACGCGCCGGTCACCGGCTTCGCCTCCCAGGAGTACGGCACGACCTTCCTGGAGCACGCCGAGGACGGCGTCCTGTCCGGCTCGGACCCGCTGCTGACGCCGTTCCCGCTGTGGAACGACTTCACGCGGCGGCGCAACCCGGGCGGGGACGTCGTCACCACGATCGACAGGGCGGCGCAGAAGGCGGCCTTCCACGGCCTGGCCGGACGCAAGGGCGCGGTGGCGGCGGTGGAGCCGTCGACGGGGCGGATCCTGGCGCTGGTGTCGTCCCCGTCGTACGACCCGGCGGTGCTGTCCGGGAACGACCGGGGGGTGGGCCGTTCCTGGGCGCGGCTCAACGAGGACGTGGACAAGCCGATGCTCAACCGGGCGGTACGGCAGACCTATCCGCCGGGTTCGACGTTCAAGGTGGTCACCGCGGCGGCCGCGCTGGACGCGGGGGTGGTCACGGACGTGGACGCGCCGACGGACTCACCGGCGCCGTACACCCTGCCCGGCACCCGGACCTCGCTGTCCAACGAGTCGGACGGCTGCGAGGACCTCTCGCTGCGGGAGGCGTTCAGGTGGTCGTGCAACACGGTGTTCGCGAAGCTCGGCGTGCGGGTGGGGGTGGGTGACATGACGGCCACCGCGCACGCCTTCGGCTTCAACGACTACTCGCTGCGGATCCCCTTCTCGGTGGCCCGGTCCACCTTCGACCCGACCGTGGACAAGGCGCAGCTTGCCCTGTCGTCGATCGGCCAGTACAACACCCGAGCGACTCCGCTCCAGATGGCGATGGTCTCGGCGGCCGTTGCCAACGGCGGTCAGATCCGGACGCCGTACCTGGTGGAGCGGACGACGACCGACGGCGGCGCCACCGTGGGGACCGCGGGTTCGCGTCCGGTGCGGCAGGCGATGCATCCGTCGACGGCCGCACAGTTGAAGGAGCTCATGGCCCAGGTGGTCACGGAGGGCACCGGCACCAACGCGGCCATCCCCGGCGCGGTCGTGGGCGGCAAGACCGGGACGGCCCAGCACGGCGTCGGCAACGCCGGGACGCCGTACGCGTGGTTCGTGTCCTGGGCGCAGGGCGAGCGGGACATGGAGCCCAAGGTCGCGGTGGCCGTGGTGGTGGAGGACGCCTCGGCGGACCGGGGGGACATCACCGGGGGCGGGGTGGCGGCGCCGATCGCGCGGGCGGTGATGGAGGCGGTGCTCAACTCCAAGGAGTGAGACGGGGGTTGAAGGCGACCGCCTGCCCTACCTAACGTTCGGTACATGAATTCAGCCGCTTACGAACTCGCCCAGGTGAACATCGGCCGACTCAAAGCCCCCTTGGACTCGGCCCAGTTGAAGGACTTCGTCGACAACCTCGACCCCGTGAACGCCGACGCGGACGCCGCCGACGGTTTCGTGTGGCGGCTGGAGGGCGAGTCGGGCGACGCGACGGACGTGGCCGTGTTCGGCGACGAGTGGCTGATCATCAACATGTCGGTGTGGCGGGACACCAACGCGCTGACGGCGTACATGTACCAGGGCCGGCACCGCGAGATGCTGGCCCGCCGCAGGGAGTTCTTCGAACGGGTCCAGGAGGCGATGGTGGCCATGTGGTGGGTCCCGGCCGGGCACCGCCCCACGGTCGCCGAGGCGGAAGCCCGTCTGCTGCACCTGCGCACGAACGGGCCCACGCCGTACGCGTTCACGCTGCGGACGCCGTTCCCTGCGCAGGGGGCGGAGCCGGTGCCGTTGGCGGTGCCGGACGATCTGGGCTGCTCGGTCTAACCTCCGATCGGCTTGCGCATCTCCGAGCGGATCAGGAGAGTCGTCGCCGCCAGCTTCTCCAGGTCCACGTCCGACGGGTCCTGGGTCATCGTGGAGGTCCTGAGCTCACCGACCGACGCGCCCGTGTTGGCGTCCGTCCAGGCGCAGACGGGGACCGTCATGTCGGTGCCGGCCTGCGTCTTGGTGAGGACCTCGCAGGTGACGGTGACACCCTCGGAGCCGTCCGGATGGAAGTCCTGCGGTGCCAGGGCGACCTTGGCGCCCTCACCCGCGCCCTTCATCATGTGGTTCCGCGACACATCGGGTTCCTTGAACCGCCCGTACATGCCCGACACGACGAGCGAGCCCTCCGTCGGATTGCCGGCCAGGCTGTACTGCGCGACCGCGGCCCCGTCGACCTTGGCGTCCGAGTAGCCGCCCGACGCGTCCACGATCTTCTGACCCTCGGAGTCGGAGTAGTCCCGGGCGAGTTCGTACCGGCCGCTGAGCAGGGTCTTGGGCAGGGAGAGGGTGTACTCGGCTGCCGGGTAACCGGTGTTCTTCGCCGCCGTCTGGAGCACCGCGTATCCCACGACGGCCAGCGCGACCACGCCGACGATCGTGAACACCCGCCCGAGCCGCCGCTTCGGCGGCGGGGCCATCGGGGGCGCACCCCAGCCGCCGTAGACGTAGGGCTGCTGCGGCTGCGGCTGCGGCTGCCCGTACGGGCCTGAGGGATACGGGGCCTGCGGGGGCTGTGGCTGAAGGTAGGGGTTCTGGGGCGCGTAGGGATTCTGCGCCCCGTAGGGACTCTGGGGCGGCTGAGGCGTGGACACGTCAGAACATTACTGTGGGTCGGCGGCCCCCGCCTCGATGGCCCCCGCCACCTCCGCGACCCGCTCCCGCTCCTCCGCAGCGAAGCGCTCCGCGTCCAGTTTCTCGGCGATCTCCTCGTCCTGGGCCATGAGGAGGTCGAGGTTGGAGTTGCCCATCTCGAAGACGCCCATGTCGACGTAGGCCTGCTGGAGGCGTTTGCCCCACAGGCCGATGTCCTTGACGCAGGGCACGATCCGGGAGAAGAGCAACTGGCGGAAGAGGGCGAGGAATTCGGACTGCTCGCTGTACTGCTCGGCCTCCGCCCTGGGGATGCCGAAGTTCTCCAGGACCTCGACCCCGCGCAGCCGGTCGCGCATCAGGTAGCAGCCCTCGATGACGAACTCCTCGCGTTCGCGCAGTTCGGCGTCGGAGAGCTGCTTGTAGTAGTCGCGCAGCGCCATCCGCCCGAAGGCCACATGGCGGGCCTCGTCCTGCATGACGTACGCGAGGATCTGCTTGGGCAGCGGCTTGTCGGTGGTGTCGCGGATCATGCCGAACGCGGCCAGCGCGAGGCCCTCGATGAGGACCTGCATGCCGAGGTAGGGCATGTCCCAGCGGGAGTCCCTGAGCGTGTCGCCGAGGAGGGACTGGAGGTTGTCGTTGATCGGGTACAGCATCCCGATCTTCTCGTGCAGGAACCGGCCGTAGATCTCCGCGTGCCGGGCCTCGTCCATGGTCTGGGTCGCCGAGTAGAACTTGGCGTCGAGGTCGGGCACGGACTCGACGATCCGCGCCGCGCACACCATCGCGCCCTGCTCGCCGTGCAGGAACTGGCTGAACTGCCAGGAGGCGAGGTGCCTGCGGAGCTCGCCCTTGTCCTTCTCCGTGAACTTCGCCCAGTACTTGGTGCCGTAGAGGGAGATGGACTCGTCGGGGGTGCCGAGGGGGTCGTACGGATCGACTTCGAGGTCCCAGTCGATGCGGGTCTGCCCGTCCCACTGCTTGTCCTTGCCCTTCTGGTAGAGGGCGAGCAGGCGGTCGCGGCCGTCGTCGTACTCCCAGGCGAAACGGGCCTTGCCCGTCGCCGGTACCTGCCAGTGGGGGTCCCCGGGGTCCGTGGTGTACAGGTCGAAAGTCGGCATGTTCCGCAGGCTGCCTCTTCGTAGACGCCGGGTCAACAAGTCGTGCGCGAGGGATTGACGGCCTTGCTGACAAGCAGTCTCATAAGTGCCATGACGAGTCTGACAGAAGTCGACGCGCTCGCAGGGCTGCGTGACGCGCTCGGTCTGCTCAAGGACCGGGAGCAGGTCGCCGAGCGGCTGCTCGACTCCTCCAGGAAGCACTCCTTCGACCCGGACGAGGAACTGGACTGGGACGCGCCCTTCGAGGAGGGCCTGTGGTTCTGGCCGCCGGAACTGGTGTCCCTGTACGACACCCCGATGTGGCGCCGGATGAGCGAGGAGCAGCGGCTGTTGCTCTCGCAGCACGAGGCCGCGGCGCTGGCCTCGCTGGGGATCTGGTTCGAGATCATCCTCATGCAGCTGCTGTGCCGTCATATCTACGACAAGGCGGCCACGAGCGCGCATGTGCGGTACGCGCTCACCGAGATCGAGGACGAGTGCCGACACTCCAAGATGTTCGCGCGGCTGATCTCACGGGGCGGGACGCCCTGGTATCCGGTGAGCCGGGCGCACCAGCAGCTGGGGCGGCTGTTCAAGACGATCTCCACGACTCCGGGATCCTTCACGGCGACGCTGCTGGGTGAGGAGGTGCTCGACTGGATGCAGCGGCTGACGTTTCCGGACGAGCGGGTGCAGCCGTTGATCCGGGGGGTGACGCGGATCCATGTGGTGGAGGAGGCACGTCATGTGCGGTACGCCCGCGAGGAGCTGCGGCGGCAGATGGTGTGCGCTCCGCGGTGGTCGCAGGAGTTCACGCGGGTCACGTCCGGGGAGTTCGCGCGGGTGTTCTCGGTGGCGTTCGTGAATCCGGAGGTGTACACGAACGTGGGCCTTGACCAGCGGGAGGCTCTTGCGCAGGTGAAGGCGAGTGGGCATCGGCGCGAAGTGATGCAGACCGGGGCTCGGCGGCTGACCGACTTCTTGGACGACATTGGTGTGCTTCGGGGTGTCGGGCGTCGGTTGTGGCGGTCATCGGGGCTGCTGGCTTGATTTCGGCTGCCGGCCGGTGGGAGCCGGTCGCGCAGTTCCCCGCGCCCCTGAAAGACCTCAGCTGGACCTACTCAAGGGGCGCGGGGCTGTGACATCAGCGGCTCCGCCGCGGGGCGCGACCAGCCACGACGCTCCCGCGGACGGCCGACTACCCTGCGAGGCATGACCCCATCCGCGCCCGCCTATCGTCGCCTCAGCGTCGAGGAGCGCCGCAGTCAGCTTCTTGAGGCCGCTCTCGGACTCTTCGCGCACCGCGTCCCCGAGGACGTCTCCCTCGACGACGTGGCGGAAGCGGCCGGAGTCTCCCGTCCCCTCGTGTACCGGTACTTCCCCGGCGGCAAGCAGCAGCTCTACGAGGCAGCCCTCCGCTCCGCAGCCGAAGAGCTGGAGCAGTGCTTCGACGAACCCCGGGAGGGGCCCCTCCTCACCCGGCTGGCCCGCGCCCTCGACCGCTACCTCGCCTTCGTCGACGAGCACGACGCCGGTTTCAGCGCCCTGCTGCAGGGTGGCAGCGTGGTCGAGACGTCCCGGACCACCGCCATCGTGGACGGCGTACGCCGGGCCGCCGCCGCGCACATCCTCAGCCATATCGCGGTCACCGAACCCGGTCTGCGGCTGCGCATGACCGTACGGATGTGGATCACGGCGGTGGAGGCGGCCTCGCTGATCTGGCTCGACGAGGGCAAGCAGCCCCCCGTGGAGGAACTGCGCGACTGGCTGGTCGAGCAGTTCGTCGCCGTGCTCTCCGTCACCGCGAACCGCGACCCGCAGACCGCCGCGCTGGTCACGGCCCTCGCGGCGGATGGCTGAGACTGGTCCCGTGAAGAGCGAAGACACCCCCTTCGAGGGCGGCCCCATGGACGGCCGTGTGCTGCCCGTGCTGCTGGGACCGACGGGTCACCCGCCGAAGACGTACCGCATCCCCGTCCCCGACACGGCCGACGGCCCGCCCACCGTGCTGGTGTACCGCCGCGTGCCGAGGGGGCACACCAAGCTCGGGATCCAGAAGGGGTGGAAGTACGCGTACGACCCCGAGGGGAAGGCGGACAGTGGGCTGAAGTGGCCCTGGTCCAAGCCCGACAGGCCGGTCGACAAGCGGGACACCACCGACGGGTGACGAGGTTGCGCCGAACCGCCCACACCCGGCGCGCGAAATCCCGGGCGACGTCTGATGCTCGCCGTGCGGAACAGAGGGGCTGTCCCGCACCGGAGGTGATGACGTGTCAGGAAGGCTTCTGCGTCTGGTGTGTACGGCGGCCGTGGCGGCCGGCACCGTCCTCGCACCGCTGCCCGCGGCGGCCGTACCCGAGCCGGAGCCGCGTGAGCGTTCCGTGGCTGATGTGCTGACGGACCTTCAGCGGCTGTACCGGGAGGCCGAGGAGGCCACCGAGACGTACAACGCCACCGCGGAGAGGCTGAAGGCCAAGCGCGCCGAGGTGACCCGCCTGGACGCCGAACTCTCCAGGGCCCGGCTCTCCCTCCACGACAGCCGGGGTGCCGCGGGACGGCTGGCCCGGCAGCAATACCAGAACGTCACGGACATCTCGCCGTACGTCCGTCTCCTGCTGGCCCGCGACCCCGAGCACGCGCTCGACCAGGGACGTGTGATCGGCCGGTTGGCGAGGGAGCGCGCCAAGACGGTCGGCCGTATGACCGGCAACGAACACCGCGCCGACGCACTCGCCCGCAAGGCCCGCAAGGCGCTCGACGACCAACTCACCCTCGCGGCGCGGCAGAAGAAGGACCGGGACGGCGTACGGAAGAAGCTCCACGACGTGGAAGGACTCCTCGCCTCCCTCACCGCCGAACAGCTCACCAGACTGGCCGAGTTCGAGAAGAAGGGGGTCGAGAAGGCACAGGAAGAGCTGACCGCCTCGGGTGCCCTGGGTGAGGGCGAACGGGAGCCGTCGCGGGCGGGCGAGAAGGCCCTGCGGTACGCCCGACAGCAGCTGGGGAAGCCGTACGAGTGGGGCGCGGAGGGCCCGAGGACGTACGACTGCTCGGGCCTGACGTCGGAGGCGTGGGCGCACGCGGGGGCCCCGATCCCGAGGACGAGCGAGGAGCAGTGGGCGCAGCTACCGAGGGTTCCGTTGGAGGAACTACGCCCGGGTGACCTGGTGATCTACTTCCAGGAGGCGACTCACGTGGCGATGTACGCGGGGAGGGGAGAGGTCATCGAGGCTCCAAGAACGGGCGAGAAAGTCAGAGTGTCCCCGATCGCGTCCCACCCGATCCTCGGAGCCGTACGTCCGGATCAGCCGCCCGCCACCGAAGCGAGGTACGCCCCCGTCTTCTCCGGCTCATAGAAGAAGTTCTCGAAGTCGGCAGGATCGTCAAACGCGTTGGCGAACCGATCCGCCACCGGCTGCAACTGCCCCGCCGCGCCGATCAGGTTCAGGATGTGCTCCGGCGGAGGCGCGAGCATCGCGTTCGTCCACTTCGTGACGTGCTGAGCCGTACCCCAGTACCGCTCGAACGTACCCCGCATCCACTCCTCGTCGAACTCCTTCTCCCCTCGCTCCAGGATCGACGCGAGATAAGAAGCCGCGCACTTGGACGCGGAGTTGGAGCCCTGCCCGGTGATCGGGTCGTTGGCGACGACGACGTCGGCCACGCCCAGGACCAGCCCTCCACCGGGCAGGCGGCCTATGGGGTTGCGCACGGTGGGGGCGTAGCGGCCGGACAACACCCCGCCCGCGTCGGTCAGTTCGATGTCCTTCGCGCGGGCGTGCTCCCAGGGGAGGAACTTCTCCATGAGTTCCAGGGTCAGGGAGAGGTGTTCCGCCGGGTCCTTCACGCCGTTGAAGACGTCGAGCGGGCCACCGGGTATGCCCTCCCAGAACAGGATGTCGGCCCGGCCGGAGGTCGTGAGCGTCGGCATGACGAACAGTTCGCCCACGCCCGGGACCAGGTTGCAGCGGACGGCCTCGGTGTCCGGGTGCTCGGGGCGCGGGCCCAGTCCGTGGACGTAGGAGACGGCGAGGGCCCGCTGCGGCTCGCGGTACGGCGAACGCTCCGGGTCGCGGGCGAACATCGACACCAGCTCGCCCTTGCCCGCCGAGACCATCACGAGGTCGTACGTGCGGGAGAAGTAGTCGAGGTCGCCGACCGCCGCGCCGTGGATGACGAGCTGGCCGCCGCGCTGGGCGAACGTCTCCATCCAGCCGGCCATCTTCACGCGCTGGTCGACCGACTGCGCGTACCCGTCGAGTGTGCCCAGCCAGTCGATCGCACGCTGCGAGGGCCCCGGGTCGAAGGAGCCGGGGGCCGCCACCGAGACGCCGAGTCCCTTGATCTTCGGGGCCTGGGACTCCCAGAAGTTCAGCTGGAGATCGCGCTCGTGCTGGAGTGCCGTGTGGAACATGCACTGCGTCGACATGACCCGGCCGGTGCGGATCTCGTCCGCCGTCCGGTTGGACATCAGGGTGACCTCGTACCCGTGCGACTGGAGGCCGAGGGCGAGCTGGAGTCCGGACTGGCCGGCTCCGACGACGAGTATCTTCCGCATGCGGGTGATGGCTCCTAACCAGGGCTACTCGGGGGTGACGTCCAGTGCGTGGCCGACGAGGGACAGGAGTGTCTCGATCACCGAGATCTTCCGCCGCGCGTCCATGATCATGACAGGTATGTGCGCGGGGATCGTCAACGCCTCCCGCACGTCCTCCGGTTCGAAGCGCTCACTGCCGTCGAAGTGGTTGACCGCGACGACGTACGGCATCCCGCAGCCGTCGAAGTAGTCCAGCGCCGGGAAGCAGTCCTTCAGCCGTCTGGTGTCCGCGAGGACCACCGCGCCGATCGCGCCGCGCACCAGGTCGTCCCACATGAACCAGAACCGCTCCTGGCCCGGCGTGCCGAAGAGGTAGAGGACCAGGTCGTCGTCGAGGGTGATGCGGCCGTAGTCCATGGCCACGGTGGTGGTGACCTTCTCCGGGGTGCCGGTGAGGTCGTCGACCTGCTCGCTGGCCTCGGTCATCAGCGCCTCCGTCTGGAGGGGCTCGATCTCCGAGACGGTGCCGACGAGGGTGGTCTTGCCGACGCCGAAGCCGCCGGCCACGACTATCTTCGTGGCGATGGGGGCCCGGGTGCGGTCCGTCTGCCAGGACTTGAGGTTGTCGTCGGTGTCCTCGAACGCGAGGTCCCTAAAGGCGACGGAGTCCACTCAGCACCCTTTCCAGCAGAGCGCGGTCGGGACGGCCCGTACCGTGACCGGTACCGGTGCCGTACACACGGATCTTTCCCTGGTCCGCGAGGTCGCTGAGGAGCACGCGGACCACGCCGAGCGGCATCTTCAGCAGCGCGGCGATCTCGGCCACCGTGCGCATCCGGCGGCACAGTTCGACGATGGCCTGGAGCTCGGGCATGACCGACTTCAGCAAGCCTCCCCCGCTGCCAATAGCGCGGGCGGTGCCCCCAGTCAACTCCTTGCGCTCCTCGGGGGCTTCGAGAGCCGCCACGAACGTCTCCACCAGGAGGACGTGGCCGAAGCGGGTGCGGCCGCCGGTGAGGGAGTACGGGCGGACGCGGGCGGGTTTGCGGTCGCTGCCGCGGACCGGGAGCTCGGGCCGGTTCGTCATCGGGCGCTCCCCGTCCCCTCGTTCTCCAGCGACTGGCGTAGCTCGCTGCGGAGTTCGGGGGTCAGGACGTGTCCGGCGCGGCCGACGAACAGGGCCATGTGGTACGCCACCACGCTCATGTCGCAGTCGGCGGAGCCGTGCACTCCGAGCAGCGAGCCGTCGCTGATCGACATCACGAAGAGACTGCCCTCGTCCATCGCGATCATGGTGTGCTTGGTGGCGCCGAAGTCCATGAGCTTCGCGGCGCCGAGGGTGAGGCTGCCGATGCCGGAGACGATGGTCGCGAGGTCGGCCGCGGAGCCTCGCGGGCCGGAGGGCTTGTCCGCTTTCGCCTCGCGCGCCTGGGCGTTGGTCTCGGCGTCGGAGGAGAGCAGGAGCAGGCCGTCGGAGGAGACCACGGCGACGGACTGGACGCCGGGGACCTCCTCCACCAGGTTGGTCAGCAGGAAGTGGAGATTGCGGGCCTCACGACTCAGTCCGAAGGTACTGGGCGCGGTCAACTGCTTGCCTCCTCGACTGTGCCCCCCGTGGCTTCATCGGATGCGGTGCGGTGTTCTGCGGCCGGCAGTCTGGTCTCGCCGGTCTGTTCCTTGATCTCCGCCTCTACGTCGCGGTGGCCGGCCTCCGCGCCCCTTCTGAAACCGCCGAGCCTTCTGCGGAGGGCTTCGGCGTCCACGGAGGCGTTGCGTTGGCGGGGGGCCGCGGGGGTGGGTGCGGTGATCCTGGGGGTGCGCTTGGGGAGGCCCTTGTCGGTGAGGGGCTCGTCGGCGGCACGGGTGTGTTCCGTCTCGGCCTCGGGTGCGGGTTCGTCCGGCTCGTCCGGCTGTGCCGGTACCGGCGCCAGCAGCTCCATCGTCGTCTCGGCCGGAGTCTCCGGGTCCGGGTGATCGCTCGGAGCCGTCCCCGCGTCGCGTACGGCCTTCTCCGCCAGGTTCACCAGGCGGTCGCCGCCCTGCGAACGGCCGCTGAGGACGTTGGAGTTGACCTCCGCGTCCGCGCCGGGGAGGGAGAAGGAGTGGGCCGCGCCGGTCACCGGGGCGTCGGCGGTCGGTACGGCGGACGTGGGGGCGGCGGTGAGCAGGGGCTTCGGGAGGACGACCACCGCGGCCACCCCGCCCTGCTTCTGCTCGCGCAGCTGGACGCGGACGCCGTGCCGGTGGGCGAGGCGGGCCACGACGTACAGGCCCAGGCCGAGGCCGTCGCCGCCCTGGTCGTCGTAGGAGTACGCCGACTCGGGGTCCTCCGGGTCGAACTCGGCGAGGCGCGAGTTGAGGGCGGTCATCCGCTCGGCGGTCATGCCGATGCCCTCGTCCTGGACGGAGAGCATGACCTCGCCGCTCTCCAGGAGCCAGCCGGAGACCTCGACGGGCAGGTCGGGCGGGGAGAACGAGCTGGCGTTCTCCATCAGTTCGGCCAGCAGGTGCGAGAGGTCGTCCGCGGCGAAGCCGGCCACATGGGCGTGCGGCGGGAGGGCGGCGATGCGGACGCGCTCGTAGCGCTCGATCTCGCTGACCGCGGCACGGACGACGTCGACGAGCGGGACGGGCCCCGCGCTCTGCTGCACGTGTTCGGTGCCGGCCAGGACGAGGAGGTTCTCGCTGTGGCGGCGCATGACCGTGGCGAAGTGGTCGAGCTTGAAGAGGGTCGCGAGGCGCTCGGGGTCCTGCTCGCGCTCCTCCAGGCCCTCGATGACGGCGAGTTGACGCTCGACGAGGCCGAGGGTGCGCAGCGCGAGGTTGACGAAGGTGGCGCCGATGGTGGTGCGCAGTCGCTGCAACTGTGCGGTGGAGTCGGCGAGTTCGCCCTTGAGCTGTTCGCGGGCGTCGGCCATCCTCTGCCGCTGGCCGACCAGGTGCTTGCGGTCGGACTCCAGGGTGGTGACCCGCTCGGCGAGGGCGACGGCGTGCGCGTGCAGGGCGTTGACCGAGCGGACGACCTGGGCGAACTCGTCGTTGCGGCCGGTGAAGACGACCGCTTCCTCGGTGGTGGGGTCCTCGGCCCCGGCGAGCCGGGCGGAACCGCGCCGGAGCACGGACAGGGGGCGGGTGAGGGTGCGGGCCATGGCGGTGGCGATACCGACGGCCAACAGCATCAGCGCGCCGAGGATCGCGACGCGCAGTTCCAGCGTGGTGACGTCGTCGTCGCGCAGCTGGGCGAGTTCCTTGACCCGGCGTTCGAAGAGCGCGGACTCGGCGCCGCGCATCAGGTCGACGCGGGCGGAGAGGGCGTCGTCGACCTTGATGGTGCTGGTGCCCAGGTCGCCGGTGGTGAGGGTGGGCTGGTCGGTGAGGGTCGCGAGGTACTCGTCGGCGGAGTTGACCTCGGGGCCGGTGACCGTGGAGTCGTAGCTCGCCTTGGCGGCGGCGGGCGCGGAGTCCTGGAAGTCGGCGAGGGCCGCGTCGGAGCGCAGCCGGGCCTGCTGGGCGGCCGCGCTGAGCGCGTCCCGCTGCTTGGTGGCGGCCGCCGAGGAGACCTTCTTGGTGCTCGTGAGGCCGGTGATCGGGTCGTAGACGCTCTGGGTCGTCGTCGGCACGCTCAGGGCGGCGAGCAGCAGGCCGCGGGCGGCGGCGGCCTGCTGTACGGCGGAGTCCAGCTCGGCGAGGGAGTAGGCGCCGGAGCCCGCGCGGGGCGGCATCCGCTCGGCCAGCTCCTCGGCGAGGCGGTGCAGTTCGGTGATGGCGGCGGAGTAGGCGTCGTGCGTTTCGAGTGCGGTGCTCTTGCCGGTGAGCGCGGAGCGTCGTACGGCTGCGACGGTGTCGAGGTCGCCGCGCAGGGTCGTGGACACGTCGGTGTCGGTGCGCAGTTCCTCGACCTGGCGGTCCACTCGGGCGCTCGACTGCTCGGTCGGCGCCTTCGACTTGGGCCGCCCGGCCGCGATGTAGGAGGTGACCTCGTCGCGTTCGTCGGCGAGCGAGTGGGCGAGGGCGAGGGCGTCCTGGGTCTGCTCGGCGAGCGTCACCAGGTCCTGGGAGTCGCGGAGGTCCGCGGAGGCGCTGACGACGGAGGGGGCCCCGGCCCCGGCGATCGCGGCGGCCACGACGGCGACGGCGAGGATCAGCCGGGTGCGGACATGGGTGGGGCGGCCCGTGCCGACGGGGGTCTCGGGAGCGCCGGGCGTGGCGGGTGTGCGCTCCGCGCCTTTGCCGGAGGCCGTCTGCTTGCCTGTGCGACGAGGCCGCGTCTTCTGCACCGCTGCTCGCATTCCTGAACTCGTGATACCCATGGGCCCGGGGTGACGCTCCGTCAACTGGTGTGCACACCGGGGTAGATTCCCGACCCTCCCAGCGCCGGTGGGCGGTGGCCGCGCATCACCTGAGCCGCCACCCGAAGGAGTGAACCCCGGAGGGGAGTTGGCGGGCAAGTTCCTACGGCACGCGCACGAGCCTTGTGCGGCAGGCCGGTTGGACGCCGGCGGAGACCGATGGCAGTATTCGCCACCACGCCTGCCCGGAGTGAACCATTCCACCCCAAATCTGGCGTCTGACCTGCGCGGCTGCGTCAGTCCCGTGACCGTTGCCACCCTTTGGCGGACCTTGTGAAGGGCTCGTGCAGACTGGCCGAATGCGTACGGAACTTGTCTCGGAACCCGGCGACGCCCATCGGCCCAACGAGGACTTCGCGAGCGTCGCGCTCCCCGCCTCCGGACAGGGCGGCGTACTGGTCGCCCTCGACGGGGTCACCCCGCCCGCCGGTCCGACCGGCTGTCTGCATTCCGTCCCCTGGTTCACGGCGCGTCTCGGCGGGGCGCTGACCGAACTGGCCGTTTCGCTCATGGATGTTCCGCTGGCCGAGACGCTGTCCCGGGCGATCGCGCGCACAGCGCAGGCACATCAAGCCACCTGTGACCTTTCTCACCCGCGTACGCCCCAGGCGACGGTGGTGGTCGCGCGGTGGTCCCCGTCGACGGTGGAGTACCTGGTCCTGTCGGACTCGGCCCTGCTCCTGGAGTCCCCCGACGGGACCCTCACCCCTGTCCTGGACGACCGTCTGTCCCGTATCCCCCGCGCCCTGCTGGCCACGGACGCCCTGATCGACGCCGACCTCCGCAACAAGGAGGGCGGCTTCTTCACGGCGGCGGCGGATCCGGCGGTGGCGGGGCGGGCGGTGACGGGGTCGGCGGACCGGTCCCGGGTGCGGACGCTGGTGGCACTGACGGACGGGGCGACGCGGTGGGTGGAGAAGTTCCGGGAGGGGGACTGGACAGAGCTCTTCACCTTCGTACGCAAGGAGGGGGCGCAGGCGTTGGTGGACCGCGTACGGGAGTTGGAGCGCGGGGACGCGGAGGCTCGGGCGTACCTGGGGCGCAGCAAGACGCACGACGACGCGACGGTGGTGTACGCGGAGCTGTGAGCCCGGGAGGCGTCGGCGCTACTTCTCCATCCCCCGGTTCAACTGGTGCAGCAGCCGCGCCAGTTCCGTCACCTCTCCCGGATCCCAGTGCGCCAGCCGCCCCGCGTACCGCGCCCGCCGCGCGTCGCGCACCCGCTTCACCCGGGACCGGCCCTCCTCCGTGAGGTCGACCAGCCAGGCCCGGCCGTCCGCCGGGTCCGGTTCGCGGGCGACCAGGCCCAGCTCCTCCAGGGCGCGCAGCTGGCGGGACATCGTGGCCTTGCCGACGCCGATGTAGGCGGCCAGTCCGGTGGCGCGCTGGCGGCCGCATTCATCCAGACGGACGAGCAGACCGTACGCCGCCGACTCCAGGTCGGGATGGACCTCGCGGGCCATCTCCCCCTGGTTGGCCCGGGCGCGCCGCAGCAGGACGGTCAACTCGCGTTCGAGCGCCAGGAATCCGGGCTGGTCCACATCGCTCGGCGCCCCGTCGGCCGCGCCCCGGCCGCCGTCGCCGTTTCCGTCTTCGTGCACGTCAGTCCCTGCCTCGGTTTTCCCGGTACTGAAAGTTTCCGCCAAATTGCGCCATAGCCGCAGCTCCGTAAGTATTTCGCAGGGCTAGACCAACGGCAGCTCCGGTCCCCCTTACCAACCCGTCGTCCCCGTACCCAGCGTCTCCACCAGGCAATTACTGGCATGTACACGCCAGAAGTCGCCACGCCGGCCGGCCTGCCCAGCGCTTCCCGCGCAGCCCCCACCGAGCATCACCGAGCCTTCGGAGGCACGCCATGCCCGTGCACAGACCCGGACCGATACGTCCCCGGCGCCTCTTTCCCGCCGCCCTCCTGCTCACCGTCTTCTCCCTGCTGCACCCCGGACCCGCCTCGGCCGCCGAACCCCCCGCGGCCCCCGAGGCCACCGCCACCCCGGCCCGCGGCTCCGCCCACATGGGGATGGGCGTCGTAGCGCATGACGGCCAGGGCGCTCTTCCCGCCGACACCCGGGCGGCCCAGACCGACGGTGTCGACGTCGCCAGCTACCAGGGCAACGTCTCCTGGCCGACCCTGTGGAACAGCGGGGTCCGATGGGCGTACGCCAAGGCGAGCGAAGGGACGTACTACACGAATCCCTACTTCAGCCAGCAGTACGGCGGCTCCTACGACGTCGGCATGGTCCGCGGCGCCTACCACTTCGCCACCCCGGACACCACGAGCGGCGCAACGCAGGCCAACTACTTCGTCGACCACGGCGGCGGCTGGTCCCGGGACGGGCAGACGCTGCCGGGGGTGCTGGACATCGAGTGGAACCCGTACGGCGACGCCTGCTTCGGCAAGTCGCAGAGCGGGATGGTCACCTGGATCCGTGACTTCCTGAACCAGTACAAGGCGCGGACCGGCCGGAACGCGGTCATCTACACCGCCACCAGCTGGTGGACCCAGTGCACCGGGAACTACGGCGGCTTCTCCGCCAGCCCGCTGTGGATCGCGCGGTACGCCTCGACGGCGGGCACCCTCCCGGCCGGCTGGAGTGCGTACACCATGTGGCAGTACACCTCCTCCGGCCCGACGGTCGGCGACCACGACCGGTTCAACGGAGCGTTCGACCGGGTGAAGGCGCTCGCCAACGGCTGACCCGTGCGCGGACACGGCGAAGGCCCGGGCCTCCCTCACGAGAACCCGGGCCTCCACCTCATCCGGCAGCGCCCGTCACGCCGCCACCGGAACCTCCGGCGCGGCCTCGTTCGTCGCCGGGGCCAGCGCCAGCTCCAGGACCTGGCGGACGTCGGTGACGGCGTGGACGTCGAGCTTGTCCAGCACCTCCGCGGGGACGTCGTCCAGGTCGGCTTCGTTGCGCTTGGGGATGATGACGGTCGTCACCCCGGCGCGGTGCGCGGCGAGCAGCTTCTGCTTCACGCCGCCGATCGGGAGGACCCGGCCGGTCAGCGAGACCTCGCCCGTCATCGCCACGTCCGTGCGGACCAGGCGACCGCTGAGCAGTGACGCCAGGGCCGTCGTCATCGTGACGCCCGCGCTCGGGCCGTCCTTCGGGACCGCGCCCGCCGGGAAGTGGATGTGCACGCCCCGGTCCTTCAGGTCGCCGACCGGCAGTTCGAGCTCCGCGCCGCGCGACCGCAGGAAGCTCAACGCGATCTGCGCGCTCTCCTTCATCACGTCACCCAGCTGGCCGGTCAGCGTCAGACCCGCCGCGCCCGTCTCCGGGTCGGCCAGCGAGGCCTCGACGAAGAGCACGTCCCCGCCCGCTCCGGTGACCGCGAGTCCGGTCGCGACACCGGGGACCGCCGTACGGCGCTCCGCGGGGTCCTGGGCCGACTCGGGCACGTGGTGCGGGCGGCCGATCAGACCGCGCAGTTCCTCGTCCGTGACGGTGAACGGCAGCTTCCGCTCGCCCAGTTCGTGCTGCGCCGCGACCTTGCGGAGCAGCCGGGCGATCGAGCGCTCCAGGGTGCGCACGCCCGCCTCGCGGGTGTACTCGCCGGCGAGCTTGCGCAGGGCGCTCTCGTCGATGACGACCTCGTCCCCCGCGAGCCCCGCCCGCTCCAGCTGGCGCGGGAGCAGGTGGTCACGGGCGATGACGACCTTCTCGTCCTCGGTGTAGCCGTCGAGGCGGACCAGCTCCATACGGTCGAGCAGGGCCTCCGGGATGGCCTCCAGGACGTTCGCCGTCGCCAGGAACACCACGTCGGACAGGTCGAGTTCGACCTCCAGGTAGTGGTCGCGGAAGGTGTGGTTCTGCGCCGGGTCCAGGACCTCCAGGAGGGCCGCCGCGGGGTCGCCGCGGAAGTCGGAGCCCACCTTGTCGATCTCGTCGAGCAGGACGACCGGGTTCATCGAACCGGCCTCCTTGATGGCCCGCACGATCCGGCCGGGCAGCGCGCCGACGTACGTCCGCCGGTGGCCGCGGATCTCCGCCTCGTCCCGTACGCCACCGAGGGCGACGCGGACGAACTTGCGGCCCATGGCGTGCGCGACGGACTCGCCGAGCGAGGTCTTGCCGACACCGGGAGGTCCGACGAGCGCCAGTACGGCACCGCCGCGCCGGCCGCCGACCACCCCGAGGCCCCGCTCGCTACGGCGCTTGCGCACCGCGAGGTACTCGGTGATCCGCTCCTTCACGTCCTCCAGGCCCGCGTGCTCGGCGTCGAGGATCCCCTTGGCGCCCTGGATGTCGTAGGCGTCCTCGGTCCGTTCGTTCCACGGCAGTTCGAGGACGGTGTCCAGCCAGGTGCGGATCCAGGAGCCCTCCGGGGACTGGTCGCTGGACCGCTCCAGCTTGTCGACCTCCTTGAGGGCGGCTTCCCGCACCTTCTCGGGCAGGTCGGCGGCCTCCACGCGGGCGCGGTAGTCGTCGGACTCCTCGCCGTCCTGCTCGCCGTTGAGGTCGCGCAGTTCCTTGCGTACGGCTTCCAGCTGACGGCGGAGCAGGAACTCCCGCTGCTGCTTGTCGACGCCCTCCTGGACGTCCTTCGCGATGGTCTCGGCGACGTCCTGCTCGGCGAGGTGGTCGCGCAGCTGCTGGGTGGCGAGCTTGAGGCGGCCGACCGGGTCGGCGGTCTCCAGCAGCTCGACCTTCTGCTCGGTCGTCAGGAACGGCGAGTAACCGGAGTTGTCGGCGAGCGCGGACACGTCGTCGATGGCCTGCACCCGGTCCACGATCTGCCAGGCGCCGCGCTTGCGCAGCCAGGCGGTGGCGAGGGCCTTGTACTCCTTGACCAGTTCGGTGACGTGACCGGGCAGCGGGTCGGGGACGGTCTGGTCGACCGTCGTCCCCTCGACCCACAGGGCGGCGCCCGGGCCGGTGGTCCCCGCACCGATCTTCACCCTGCCCCGGCCGCGGATGAGCGCGCCCGGGTCGCCGTCGGCCAGCCGGCCGACCTGCTCGACGGTGCCGAGTACACCGGTGCTCGCGTAGGTGCCGTCGATGCGTGGCACCAGCAGGACCTTCGGCTTACCGGGTTCCGAGCGGGCGGCGGCCTGGGCGGCCTCCACCGCGGCACGGACGTCGGCGTCGTTCAGGTCGAGCGGAACCACCATTCCGGGCAGCACGACCTCGTCGTCGAGCGGCAGCACAGGCAGAGTGAGCGGTGTGGACGTCGAAGCCATGATCTCCCCTTCGGCAGTCAAGTTGAGCTATGCCGACTCAATGCACATGCACCTTCGAATGTTCCCCACCCGACCGCCTGTTCGCTGTCGGCGATCACGGCTGCCGGAATCGGCGGTTCGGGACCTATGGTCGTCGCGTAACAGGCACACACCGTGAGTGGTCATTACTGGGAGATGTCGTGGACGGAGTCGTACAGGCATGGGTGACCGGCTGGGTCGTCTCCCGCGGGGCGGCGGCACCGGAGCGTGAGCCGTGGGGGTTCACCGTCGACGTGGGGCAGGTCGCGCACGTGTCGCGGCACGTCTTCGACGCGCTGGGCGACGACGTGGACGAGGGCGTCGTGCGCAAAGTGGCGGGCGGGGTGACCGGGGCCGGCGTGTGGCTCAAGGTGTTCCACGACCCGGAGGTGGTCGGGGGCTGGCTCGGTGAGGGCTGGTGGGTGGATCCCGAGCCGGGCTTCCTGATGACGGTCCCGCTGACCGCTTCGGCGCAACGGACCGGCGCCCCTCCCGGATACCGGCTGCGCACCTGGTCCGTCGGCGGCGTCACCCGCGTACTCGTCGCCGCGCCCGACGGCTCCCTCGCGGCCCGCGGCCAGGTCGCCCCGACGGGCAGGACCGCGGTCTTCGACCAGATCGCGACCGTGCCCGCCCACCAGCGCCGGGGGCTGGGCAGCGTCGTCATGCGCACGCTCCAGAACGTGGCCGTCGGCATGGGGGCGGAGACCGGCGTACTGGCGGGCACCCCGGCGGGACGGGGGCTGTACGAGGCTCTGGGCTGGCATGTGGAAGCTCCGCTCACCAGTGCGAAGTTCGAGGGACCGAACGCCGGGTGACCACCCGTCACCGCCTCCCTGGAAACCGGAGGCGCCTCGGGACGACCTCTGTCATGCTGCGTCGGTGGCCGACCCGACACCCGCGGTGATCCGCGCCGGCCTCATGAGGGACAACACCCGGCCGACGCCCGCTCTTCCCGACGGCCCGACGAGCCGGACGCCCCGGACATCCTTGAGGACCAGGGGGAACCAGCGACGATGACCACGGCAGACATACCGGCCCTCCTCTCCGCCTACGACGACCAGATGCGGGGCGCTCCCCCGGCCCCGCCCGCGGGGGTGACCTACGAGCAGGACGGACCGCTGTCGCGGATCGTCGGGCAGTTCCGCGGGTTCGTGGACGGGCCGCGGGACCTCGGCGTGTACGGGGACGCACTCGACGAGCTGATCGTCCGCCAGCGCGACTTCTTCTCCGCGCGCGGCGAGGCCGTCGAGTGGAAGACCCGCTCCCACGACATCCCGGCCGACCTCACCGAACGGCTCGGCGCGGCCGGTTTCCTGCCCGAGGAGCGGGAGACCGTGCTGGTCGGCCGGGCCGACGAGATGGCCGTACGAGAGCCCGTGCTGCCGGACGGGGTCACCGTGCGCCGGGTCACGGCCGACGCGGACATGCGCCGGATCGCCGCGATGGAGTCGGCGGTCTGGGGCCAGGACTGGAACTGGCTCGCCGACGACCTGATCGGCCGGGTGGCCGCCGCGCCCGACGGGATCGCGGTGTACGTGGCCGAGGCGGACGGCGAAGTGGTGTGCGCCGCCTGGCTGGTGCTCCGCGAGGGCACGGAGTTCGCGAGCCTGTGGGGCGGCTCCACGCTCGCCGAGTGGCGGGGCAGGGGCATCTACCGCGCCCTGGTCGCCGTACGCGCCGCTCTCGCCGTCTCGCGCGGGGTCACGTATCTGCACGTCGACGCGTCGGACGACAGCGCGCCCATCCTGCGCAGGCTCGGCTTCCACGCGGTGACCACGACGACGCCGTACGTCTGGACGCCACCGGGCCGTTGACACCGCCGGCCATCCTCTGCGGGCTCAGTCGACGGCGAGGGGCTGCCGCGCCTGCCGCCACCGTCGCACCAGCGGCCAGGTCGAGACGCCGATCGACAACGCGATCAGGTGGCCCCAGTTGGTCATCGGGTCGGTGAAGGCGATCAGGTCGGTGACCAGGATCCAGCCGAACAGGGCGAGCAACGGCCAGCGCAGCCATGGCCTGAGCAGCCCGGTCAGCGCGCCGAGGCTCGCGGCGACGCCGAAGCTGACGCCGTAGTCGAGGCGGTGCAGCGAGGAAGTCGGGAGGTGGCCGACCAGGACCGCCACGCCTATGGGGACCTCCGTCGCGAGGGTCGCGCCGACATGGCCGAGCAGGAAGACCCCGGCCGTGCGCACACCGCCGATCCGTCGCTCCAGTGCGGTGAGGACGAACAACAGGGCGACGGCGTACGGCGAGAGGATGCCACCCGCGATCCACAGCGCACTGGCGAGGAGTACCAGCACGGGCGTCCGCACCAGGTGGGCGACATCGGTGCTGGAGCCCTGGTGCAGGGTGTGCACGAGGGCGGGGTCCAGCTGCGCCGAGACCAGCGAGACCGCGGCCAGGACGGCGCCGTAGACGAAGGTGAACGGGGTCCCGGTGGGGGTGGGGAGCAACCGCCACACGCGGGGGACCTGGAAGCGGCGGACCGGGACGGCGGCTGTCGGCGTGGCTTCCCTCGGCAGGTCGGCGACGGCAGTCCCGTTCCGCTGCCGGGGCATACCGTCGAGCAGCCCGGCGACATCCGGAAAGCACGCGTCCGTAGCGGGCTCGGTCGGCGCGGTCGGCGCGGTCGCGTCGGGAGGAGCCGGCGGCACGGTTCGTTCCAAGGTGAGCTGCTCCTTCCGTTTCACCCCAGCCTTCGTGCCCGACCCACTCGCTGTCTGTGACCGGCGCCACCCTTGTCCCGATTCACAGGGTCTTCTCAAGTAGCCCCGCCCCGCACGCCGTAGCTGCCAGGATGGACCGATGCCCACCTCGTACGACATTCCCGAAGTCCTGGACCGTCGCGAGGGCCCCTACGGAGAGGTAGTCCTGCGGCGCCACGGCGAGTTGCTCCAGATCATCGCCAACGGCTGCTTCCTGATGGACACCTCGGACGGGCGCTCGGAGCGGATGCTCGTCGACGCCGCGCTCGGCGCGCTCGACGACCGCTCGGACCCGCACGTCCTCATCGGCGGCCTCGGCGTCGGCTTCTCGCTCGCACACGCCGCCGCGAATCCGCGCTGGGGCCGGATCACGGTCGTGGAGCGGGAACCGGCGATCGTCGACTGGCACCGCACGGGCCCGCTGTCGGCGCTCTCGGCCGCGGCGCTCGCCGATCCCCGGACGAACATTCTGGAAACGGATCTGGTCGGATTCGTCAATGAGACATGCGCCACTTTTGACGCGCTGTGCCTCGACATCGACAACGGACCTGATTGGACGGTCACGGAGGGCAACGGCGGACTCTACGCGCCTGCCGGACTCACAAGCTGCGCAAGGGTGTTGAAGCCGGGCGGGGTACTGGCCGTGTGGTCCGCCAAACCCTCAGCGGAATTTGAGGGATCCCTAGCAAATGCCGGGTTCCAACAGGTACGTACCGAGGAGATCCCCGTTGCCCGGGGCGTACCCGACGTCGTGCACCTTGCCGTCCGACCTGGATAGCAAAGGGGTGATGTCTCCCCGTACTCTGCTCCCCTACGCCGATCATTCAAGCGTCAATCGCAGTCATGCGCAGACAAGGAATCACCCCACATGGTTCCGGAAAGCACTCCCCAGGGGCGGGCGATGGAGCAGACACACACCTCCCACAACGGTTCGACGGCTACCCCGGGCGCACAGCGCCGGGTCCTGGTCGTCGAGGACGATCCGACGATCGTCGACGCCATCGCGACCCGCCTGCGCGCCGAGGGATTCCTCGTGCAAACAGCGGTCGACGGTCCGTCGGCGGTCGACACGGCCGAGGCCTGGCAGCCGGACCTGCTGATCCTCGACATCATGCTGCCCGGCTTCGACGGTCTGGAGGTCTGCCGCCGTGTGCAGGCCGCCCGTCCGGTGCCGGTGATGATGTTGACGGCCCGTGACGACGAGACCGACATGCTGGTCGGGCTCGGCGTCGGCGCCGACGACTACATGACCAAGCCGTTCTCGATGCGTGAGCTGGCCGCGCGCGTGCACGTCCTGCTGCGGCGGGTCGAGCGGGCCGCGCTGGCCGCCGCCACACCCCGGTCCGGCATCCTGCGCCTCGGCGAGCTGGAGATCGACCACGCGCAGCGCCGGGTGCGGGTGCGGAGCGAGGACGTTCACCTCACTCCCACCGAGTTCGACCTGCTCGTGTGCCTGGCGAACACCCCGCGCGCGGTGCTCTCCCGTGAGCAGCTGCTCGCCGAGGTGTGGGACTGGGCGGACGCCTCCGGCACCCGCACGGTCGACAGCCACATCAAGGCGCTGCGCCGCAAGATCGGCGCCGAGCGGATCCGCACGGTGCACGGCGTCGGTTACGCCCTGGAGACGCCGACGCCATGAGCGAGGGTCCGGCCGGCCGGAGAAGCCCCAGGGAGCCCTGGGGCGGCGTGAGCCCGTTCTCGATCAAGACCAAGCTGGGCGCCCTGGTCGTCATCGCGGTCCTCATCACCACCGGGCTGATGATGATCGCAATGCGCACGGCGACCGAGCTGCGCTTCATCACGGTCTTCTCGATGATCGCCACACTGCTCATTACGCAGTTCGTGGCGCATTCGCTCACCGCTCCCCTGGACGACATGAACGCGGTCGCCCGGTCCATCTCGCACGGCGACTACACCCGCCGGGTCCGTGAGAACCGACGGGACGAGCTGGGCGACCTGGCCCAGACGATCAACCGCATGGCGGACGACCTGGAGGCCCAGGAACGCCAGCGCAAGGAACTTGTGGCAAATGTCTCCCACGAGCTGCGCACGCCCATCGCGGGCCTGCGCGCGGTGCTGGAGAACATCGTCGACGGGGTCACCGAGGCCGACCCCGAGACCATGCGCACGGCCCTGAAGCAGACGGAACGGCTCGGCCGGCTGGTCGAGACACTGCTGGACCTGTCCCGCATCGACAACGGCGTCGTCCCGCTGAAGAAGCGCCGTTTCGAGGTGTGGCCGTATCTCTCGGGCGTGCTGAAGGAGGCCAACATGGTCGCCTCCGCGCGCGCGGGCATCGCCTCCGGGTCCGGCAGCCACACCCGCACGGACGTGCATCTGCACCTCGACGTGCACCCGCCGGAGCTGACCGCGCACGCCGATCCGGAGCGCATCCACCAGGTCGTCGCCAACCTGATCGACAACGCGGTCAAGCACAGCCCGGCGCACGGCCGGGTGACGGTCAAGGCGCGGCGCGGGTCCCTGCCCGAGTCCCTCGAGCTGGAGGTTCTCGACGAGGGCCCCGGCATTCCGCGCTCGGAGTGGCGTCGCGTCTTCGAGCGGTTCAACCGCGGTCAGGTCATGCGGCCGCACGGTCCGGGCAGCGACGGCGGCACCGGACTGGGGCTCGCGATCGCCCGCTGGGCGGTGGATCTGCACGGCGGCCGGATCGGAGTGGCCGAATCCGAGCGGGGCTGCAGGATTCTTGTCACTCTGCCGGGGCTTCCATCTCTGCCAAGTTGACGTAAAGTTCGAAGCGGAGCCACAAGATCCATCTCTGTTCCGCGCTGTCGGACACGTGTGATCAGGCAGAGGGCCGCGCCGTCGTCGCGCAGGGCCCCGCTCGGCCCTTCCCTCACGCGGTTTCACCAAGCGGAACCTCGCTTGTTTCCCGCCATTTCCACCCCCGAAACCCGCTCTTTGATGTGACTTACACGACGATGGACCGGCCCGGCCTGACCTTCACGGTCTTGGGGGCGTAGCCTTTATTTCCGCTGTCCATCACCTTGTGAAGCGGAAGAGGGCGGTTGCCGCCGTGTCGCCACAGTCCCCCAGTAACTCGAGCATCTCGACCGACGCAGACCAAGCGGGCAAGAACCCCGCTGCCGCGTTCGGCCCGAACGAGTGGCTCGTCGACGAGATCTATCAGCAGTACCTCCAGGACCCGAATTCGGTAGACCGAGCCTGGTGGGACTTCTTCGCCGACTACAAGCCAGGGGCTGCTGCCACCCCGGCTCCGGCGGGTACTGCGGCCGCGGGGGCCGCAGAGACCACCACCGCTCCTCAGGCCTCGGCGGCCCCGTCCGCGCCGACCGCTCCGCCGGCTCAGGCCCAGGCTCCCGCGCAGGCCCCGGCTCCGGCCGCTCCTGCTCCGGCTGCCAAGCCCGCGGCTGCCGCGCCGGCCCCGGCCGCGGCTCCCGCGAAGGCCGCGCCTGCGCCTGCCAAGGCCGCTCCGGCCGCCGCGAAGCCCGCCGCCGCTCAGGCCTCCGCTCCGGAGGGCCCCGAGACGGTCACCCTGCGCGGTCCCGCCGCCGCGGTCGCGAAGAACATGAACGCCTCCCTGGAGCTGCCCACGGCCACGTCCGTGCGCGCGGTCCCGGTGAAGCTGCTCTTCGACAACCGCATCGTCATCAACAACCATCTGAAGCGCGCCCGGGGCGGGAAGATCTCCTTCACGCACCTCATCGGGTACGCGATGGTGCAGGCCATCAAGGCCATGCCGTCGATGAACTGGCACTACGCGGAGAAGGACGGGAAGCCCACCCTCGTCAAGCCGCCGCACGTCAACTTCGGCCTCGCCATCGACCTGGTGAAGCCCAACGGCGACCGCCAGCTGGTCGTCGCGGGCATCAAGAAGGCCGAGACGCTGAACTTCTTCGAGTTCTGGCAGGCCTACGAGGACATCGTCCGCCGCGCCCGTGACGGCAAGCTGACGATGGACGACTTCTCGGGCGTCACGGTCTCCCTGACCAACCCGGGTGGCCTCGGTACGGTCCACTCCGTGCCGCGCCTCATGCCCGGCCAGTCGGTCATCATGGGCGTCGGCTCCATGGACTACCCGGCGGAGTTCCAGGGCACCTCCCAGGACACCCTGAACAAGCTCGGCATCTCGAAGGTCATGACGCTCACGTCGACCTACGACCACCGGGTCATCCAGGGCGCCGCCTCCGGCGAGTTCCTGCGGATCGTCGCGAACCTCCTGCTCGGCGAGAACAACTTCTTCGACGAGATCTTCGAGGCGCTGCGCATCCCCTACGAGCCGGTCCGCTGGCTCAAGGACATCGACGCCTCGCACGACGACGACGTCACCAAGGCCGCCCGGGTCTTCGAGCTGATCCACTCCTACCGGGTCCGCGGCCACGTCATGGCCGACACCGACCCGCTGGAGTACCGGCAGCGCAAGCACCCCGACCTGGACATCACCGAGCACGGCCTCACCCTGTGGGACCTGGAGCGGGAGTTCGCGGTCGGCGGTTTCGCGGGCAAGTCCCTGATGAAGCTGCGCGACATCCTCGGCGTGCTGCGCGACTCGTACTGCCGCACCACCGGCGTCGAGTTCATGCACATCCAGGACCCCAAGCAGCGCAAGTGGATCCAGGACCGCATCGAGCGCTCGCACACCAAGCCGGAGCGCGAGGAGCAGCTGCGCATCCTGCGCCGGCTGAACGCCGCGGAGGCCTTCGAGACCTTCCTGCAGACGAAGTACGTCGGCCAGAAGCGCTTCTCCCTGGAGGGCGGCGAGTCCGTCATCCCGCTGCTCGACGCGGTGCTGGACTCGGCCGCCGAGTCCCGCCTGGACGAGGTCGTCATCGGCATGGCCCACCGCGGCCGCCTGAACGTCCTCGCCAACATCGTCGGCAAGTCGTACGCCCAGATCTTCCGCGAGTTCGAGGGCAACCTCGACCCGAAGTCGATGCACGGCTCCGGCGACGTGAAGTACCACCTGGGCGCCGAGGGCACCTTCACCGGCCTGGACGGCGAGCAGATCAAGGTCTCGCTGGCCGCGAACCCCTCCCACCTGGAGACGGTCGACCCGGTCATCGAGGGCATCACCCGCGCCAAGCAGGACATCATCAACAAGGGCGGCACGGACTTCACCGTCCTGCCGGTCGCCCTGCACGGCGACGCGGCCTTCGCGGGCCAGGGCGTGGTGGCCGAGACCCTGAACATGTCGCAGCTGCGGGGTTACCGCACCGGCGGCACGGTCCACATCGTCATCAACAACCAGGTCGGCTTCACGGCCGCCCCGGAGTCCTCGCGTTCCTCCATGTACGCGACGGACGTGGCCCGCATGATCGAGGCCCCGATCTTCCACGTGAACGGCGACGACCCGGAGGCCGTGGTCCGCGTGGCCCGCCTGGCCTTCGAGTTCCGCCAGGCGTTCAACAAGGACGTGGTGATCGACCTCATCTGCTACCGCCGCCGCGGTCACAACGAGTCGGACAACCCGGCCTTCACCCAGCCGCTGATGTACGACCTGATCGACAAGAAGCGCTCGGTGCGCAAGCTCTACACCGAGTCCCTCATCGGTCGCGGCGACATCACCCTGGAAGAGGCCGAGCAGGCCCTGCAGGACTACCAGGGCCAGCTGGAGAAGGTCTTCACCGAGGTCCGCGAGGCCGTCACGGCCCAGCCGGCCGCCGGTCCCGTCTCCGACCCGCAGGCCGAGTTCCCGGTCGCCGTGAACACCGCGATCTCCACGGAGACCGTGAAGCGGATCGCCGAGTCCCAGGTCAACATCCCCGACACCTTCCACGTCCACCCGCGTCTGCTGCCGCAGCTCCAGCGCCGGGCGTCGATGGTCGAGGACGGCACGATCGACTGGGGCATGGGCGAGACGCTGGCCGTCGGCTCCCTGCTCCTGGAGGGCACCCCGGTCCGTCTGTCCGGCCAGGACTCCCAGCGCGGCACCTTCGGCCAGCGCCACGCGGTCCTGATCGACCGGGAGACGGGTGAGGAGCACACCCCGCTCCAGTACCTCGCCGAGGACCAGGCCCGCTACAACGTCTACAACTCCCTCCTGTCCGAGTACGCGGTCATGGGCTTCGAGTACGGCTACTCGCTGGCCCGCCCCGACGCGCTCGTGCTGTGGGAGGCGCAGTTCGGTGACTTCGTCAACGGCGCGCAGACGATCGTCGACGAGTACATCTCGGCGGCGGAGCAGAAGTGGGGCCAGACGTCCGGCGTCACCCTGCTCCTCCCGCACGGCTACGAGGGCCAGGGCCCGGACCACTCGTCCGCGCGTGTGGAGCGCTTCCTGCAGCTCTGCGCCCAGAACAACATGACGGTCGCGATGCCGACCCTGCCGTCGAACTACTTCCACCTCCTGCGGTGGCAGGTGCACAACCCGCACCACAAGCCGCTGGTGGTCTTCACCCCGAAGTCGATGCTGCGTCTCAAGGCCGCCGCGTCGAAGACGGAGGAGTTCACGTCGGGTCAGTTCCGCCCGGTCATCGGCGACACGTCCGTGGACGCGGCCGCCGTCAAGAAGGTCGTCTTCTGCGCCGGCAAGGTCTACTACGACCTCGACGCCGAGCGTCAGAAGCGCGGTGTCACGGACACGGCGATCATCCGCGTCGAGCGCCTGTACCCCCTGCCGGGTGCCGAGCTCCAGGCCGAGATCGCCAAGTACCCGAACGCCGAGAAGTACCTCTGGGCCCAGGAGGAGCCGGCGAACCAGGGCTCGTGGCCCTTCATCGCCCTCAACCTGATCGACCACCTGGACCTGGCCGTCGGCGCGGACATCCCGCACGGCGAGCGCCTGCGCCGTATCTCCCGCCCGCACGGCTCCTCGCCGGCGGTGGGCTCGGCGAAGCGGCACCAGGCCGAGCAGGAGCAGTTGGTGCGTGAGGTGTTCGAGGCGTAACCGCTCTCGCAGGCAGTAGGCGGCCGGGCCGCACCCCTCCCAGGGGGTGCGGCCCGGCCGTTTCCACGCATCTATCCTTGACGGCATGTACTTCACCGACCGTGGCATCGAAGAGCTGGAGAAGCGGCGCGGCGAGGAGGAGGTCACCTTTGAGTGGCTCGCCGAGCAGCTGCGGACGTTCGTCGACCTCAACCCCGACTTCGAGGTGCCGGTGGAGCGGCTGGCGACGTGGCTGGCGCGGCTCGACGACGAGGACGACGAGTAGGGCGGATGTGGTGTGGGCGCTCCTTCGGGGGCGCCTTTCGTGTGTCGGGGCACACTTCGGAACGTGTCAGTCCCGCGGGTGCGTCAGGTTGTACGCCAGCCCGAACGCCCCGTGCGCCAGCAGCAGCGCGCCTGCCGTGAGCCAGCCGCCGCTGTGGTGGCGTAGGCCCCAGGCGGCGAGGGGAAGGCCGGTCGCGATCTGGGCGAGGGCGGGGGTTCGGGCCCCGGGGTCGCCGGACCAGGGGAGCCAGGGGATCAGGTGGTGGCCTGCCGCTGTCCCGATCTCGCCTTGCACGGCTTCCCGCCGGCCCTCCCACTCGACCGCGCGGGCGTCCGGCTGAACGCGGGCCGTCGCGCGGAGGCGGTCGGCGGGTTCGCCGGGGGCGAGGCCGGTGGGGAGGGTGACTCCCGCACGCGTGAGGATCGCCAGGAGGCCGCGCAGACGGGCCCGGGCGTCGGACGAGGGGTCCGGTTTCGTGAGGTGGTCGAGGGACTGGACGTCCAGGACCGGGTCGAGGGCGAGGCGGGCCGCGAAGGTGCGCATCGCCTCGTCCTCGCCCGCCGGGGTGCCGTTGGTGAGCCAGACGTAGCCGACGGGGCGGCGGAAGCCGGACGCGAGGGTGTACCCGCTGTGGTCGGCGTCCCACCAGAGGGCGAGAACGGGCCAGGGGGCGCCGACGGCGAGGGCGGTGGCCCAGCCGGTGAGGACGCGGTCGACCGGCTCCTCGCCGTGCAGCCAGGGCCCGCCCTCCGGTACGAGGACGCTCCAGCCCTTGCCCGCGCGCGTGAGCAGCATGCGCTCGCGCAGCAGCTGGGCGGCGGGGGCCACGGAGTCCGGCTCGGCCCGGCAGAGCAGCAGCGCTCCCGGGGCGGGGCCGGTGCGACCGGTGCGGGAGGTGGCTTCCATCGGCATGCTCACACGTTAGGGCGATTCACGCCGATTAGTCATATTTACAGCCTCTATCGCCCCCAGAACGAGTGTCTTGACTTTCCGTGTCCACGATATATCGTGAATAACAGGAGACGCGATATGGCGCGTCGCTACGGGGAGGTCTGCACCATGTCCGAGTGGTCCGTCACTGAGCCCAGGAAGCTCACCTTCGACGAGCCCGTGCGCGAACTCCACGTGCGCATCGTCAACGGAACAGTGAACGTGGTGGGCACCGAGGAAGGTTCTGCCCGCCTCGAGGTCTCGGAGATCGAGGGACCACCCCTCGTCGTCACCCAGGAGGGCGGCACCCTCACGGTGGCCTACGAGGACCTGCCCTGGAAGGGCTTCCTCAAGTGGCTCGACCGCAAGGGCTGGCGGCGCAGTGCGGTCGTGTCGCTGGCGGTGCCCGCGGAGACCCGCGTGGAGGTGGGGGTGGTCAGCGCCGGGGCCGTCGTGTCGGGGATGCGCGGCCCGTCGGTGGTGAAGGGGGTCAACGGCGACACGACCCTCGTCGGCCTCTCCGGCCCCGTCCGCGCCGACACCGTCTCCGGGAATCTGGAGGCCCAGGCCGTCACCGGCGACCTGCGCTTCAACTCGGTCTCCGGGGATCTCACCGTGGTGGACGGCTCCGGCTCCTCCGTGCGGGCCGACTCGGTCAGCGGCTCGATGATCGTCGACCTCGACCCGGAGGGCCCCACCGACGTCCGGCTGACCAACGTCTCGGGTGAGATCGCCATCCGGCTCCCCCAGCCCGCGGACGCCGAGGTGGAGGCCAACACCGCGAGCGGGACGATCTCCAACGCGTTCGAGGGTCTGCGGGTGCACGGCCAGTGGGGTGCCCACAAGGTCACGGGCCGCCTCGGCGCCGGCACCGGCAAGCTCCGCGCGACCACCGTCTCCGGCTCCATCGCCCTCCTGCGCCGCCCGCCCCGGGAGGACGAGGAGGAGCCGTGGGAGACGGACCCCTTCGTGAGGGACGGAGACCCGGGTACCGAGCCGAGCGGCGCCGGTGTCCGGGGGGACGGCACCGGCTTCACCGACGCCGGAGACCCGACCGACGCCGCCGATCCCATGGACCCCCGCGACCCGGCGGACACCGCGGACCCCAGGGACCCCCGCGACCCGGCCGACCTCGCGGATCCCACGGACCACCCCCGTGACCCGGCCGACCTCGCGGACATGGCGGACCCAGGCGACCCGACGAACCCAGCCGATACGACCGGCCCGACGGACCCGACCGACCACGGACACCGCGCCTCGGGAGACAATTCCGTCTCCGGCCCGGGCGCCACCCCCAACGCCACCCCCACCCCCGCTCCCGCGGACGACCCCACCCGCGCCCCGGCCGACGGCACGACCGACAAGAAGGTGCTCTGACATGCCCCCCGTCTTCGCCCACGGCCGCCTCCGCCTCTACCTGCTGAAGCTACTGGACGAGGCCCCGCGCCACGGCTACGAGGTGATCCGGCTCCTGGAGGAGCGCTTCCAGGGCCTGTACGCCCCCTCGGCGGGCACCGTCTACCCCCGGCTGGCCAAGCTGGAGGCGGAGGGTCTGGTCACCCACACCACCGAGGGCGGCCGCAAGGTGTACGCCATCACGGACGCGGGCCGCGCCGAACTGGCCGACCGCAGCGGTGAACTGGCCGACCTGGAGCTGGAGATCCGCGAGTCGGTCGCCGAGCTCGCCGCCGAGATCCGGGCCGATGTGCGCGGCGCGGCGGGCGACCTGCGGCGCGAGATGCGGGCGGCCGCGACCGAGGCCCGCCAGGGCGGTGGCACCAAGGGAGGCTCCGGCGCCCAGGAGGGCCCCTTCGGGGACTTCACGGAGTACGCCGACAAGGAGTCGTGGCGTGTCGCCAAGGAGGAGATGCGCCGCGTCAAGCAGGAGTGGAAGGAGCAGGCCCGGCGCGCCAAGGACGAGAGCCGCCGCGCCCGCGAGGAGGCCCAGCGGGCCCGTCGCCAGGCCAAGGAGGCCCAGGAGCGAGCCCGGGAGCAGGCGCAGGAGGAGGTGCAGCGCATCGCCCGACGGGTGCAGGAGCAGGTGCAGGACCACTTCGCGCGGGGCGACTGGCCGACAGGAGTGCGCGAGGGTCTGACCGAACTGGCCAAGGAGTTCGGCGAGTTCGGGAAGGACTACGGCAAGGAGTTCGGGAAGGACTTCGGCTTCGGCCGGGGCGGCGTGAGGTCCGAGAGGACGTCTTCGGGCCCCGAGTACTCGCACACCCCCGAGGACTTCCCCGCCGAGCACGAACCTTCCTGGGCCCACGAGGCCCCGACCGACAATCCCGCCCGCGACCTGGACCGGCTGCTCGACCGTTTCCGTGACGACATCCGCGACGCGGCCCGCGACCACGGCATCACGGCCGACCAGCTCCGCGACGCCCGCCGCCATCTCTCCACGGCGGCGGCCCACATAGGAGCGCTGTTGCACACGCCGAAGGCCTGATCCGACCGGGCGTCGCCATCTCTCCACGGCGGCGCCCCAGCGGACTCAGCCGGCCTTCGCCTCTCCCCCTCCATAGAGGACACGAACGACCGACTCGTAGGTGACTCCGTGGTCGGCGAGCACCTCCCCGGGGACCCCGGGCCTGACTGTCAGGGCCAGCAGGATGTGTTCGTCGCCGACGTGACGGTCACGGCGGGCCACGGCGATCCGAAGAGCCTTCTCCAGGATCTCCTTGGCGCCCGGTCCGAAGGGGTGCCGGCCGGACCGCCGCCCCTTGCCCCTCCGGTCACCTGACATCGCCCCGACCCCGTGCACCGCCTCGACCCGGGCGACGATCTCCGAGACGTCGATACCGAGCCCGGCCAGCGCCTCGGCGTCCGCCTGGGACAGCCCGGCCCGCCGCCGCGCCTCGCCCAGGGCTTCCCGTACGGCTTCCCCGCGCTCGGCAAGTCCGAGAGCGGCCAGGGCGAAGGAGGCGCGCCCGGCCTCCCGGTCCAGCAGCGCGAGCAGCAGATGCTCGGCGTCCACCGACCCGGCCCCCGCCCCCTCGGCGTGTTCGACCGCGCCCATGACCACCGCCCGGGCATCCTTCGTGAACCGCTCGAACATCAATGCCTCCCGTACTTCTTGTGCACGGCCTGCCTGCTCACTCCGAGTTCCGCGGCGATCTCCTGCCACGACCAGCCCTGATTGCGCGCGCTGCGCACCTGCACCGACTCGAGCTGCTCCAGCAGCCTGCGCAGTGCGGCGACGGCACGCAGCCCCACCCGGGGATCGCGATCGCCCGCGCGCTCGGCGAGATCCGTTGCTTCGGTCATGACGTCAACCTACGTTGACAAGAATCAGGTGTCAACCGTGATTGACAAACGTCGACGGCCGACCCGCAGGCCCGGGTCGGCCGTCGACAAGGAAAAAGGAGGTCAGCCGTTGGCGAGCACGACCTTTCCGAACTGCTCACCGGATGCGACCCGTTCGAAGCCCTCACGGGCACGGTCCATCGGGAGGATCTCGTCGATGACGGGACGCACCCCCGTGGCGGCGCAGAACGCGAGCAGGTCCTCCAGCTCGTCCTTGGTCCCCATGGTCGAGCCCACGACCTTGAGCTCCAGGAAGAAGATCCGGGTCAGTTCGGCGTGCGAGGGGCGGTCACCGCTCGTGGCACCGGAGATGACCACCGTGCCGCCGGGCCTCAGCGACTTCACGGAGTGCGACCACGTGGCCGCGCCCACCGTCTCGATGACGGCGTCCACCCGCTGCGGCAGCCGCGCGCCCGGCTCCAGCGCCTCCACGGCCCCGAGCTCCACCGCACGCCTCCGCTTGGCCGCGTCCCGGCTGCTGGCGAAGACCCGCAGCCCCGCGGCCTTCCCCAGCACGATGGCGGCCGTGGCGACGCCGCCCCCGGCGCCCTGCACCAGCACGGAGTCACCGGGCCGGACGCCCGCGTTCGTGAAGAGCATCCGGTACGCCGTCAGCCAGGCCGTGGGCAGACAGGCGGCCTCCGCGAAGGAGAGCTCCTTCGGCTTGGGCAGGACGTTCCAGGTCGGCACGGTCACCTGCTCGGCGAACGTCCCCTGGTAGCGCTCGGTGAGGATGGACCGCGACTCCTTGGGGCCGACCCCGTGCCCGCTCTGTCCGATGACGGAGTGCAGGACGACCTCGTTGCCGTCCTCGTCGACACCGGCGGCGTCACAGCCGAGGATCATCGGCAGCTTGTCCTCCGCGAGACCCACGCCGCGCAGGGACCAGAGGTCATGGTGATTGAGGGAAGCGGCCTTGACGTCGACGACGCTCCAACCCGGGCGGGCTTCGGGGGCCGGGCGCTCCCCCAACTCCAGTCCCGAGAGCGGGTTGTCGCGGTCGATTCGGGCGGCGTAGACAGCGAACATGACCTTGACGATAGGGTCCTCCGGCGGCACACGGAACCGGGGCACGATGTGACACACGCCCTCTTGCGATACCGGGCACCTATGGACGTGCCTCGCGATGTCGTGTGGCGAGTGCGGGTCGGTGGGGGCTGGTCGCACAGTTCCCGGCGGGCAGCTGCGCTGGGCTTGGGCCGGGCGCCCAGGGAAGTGCCTCGCGATGTCGTATGGCGGCCGCGGCCCGGTGGGGGCTGGTCGCGCAGTTCCCCGCACCCCTAAGGAGCTGCAGCCGGCCTGCGCCACAACGGACCGCCAACCACCCCGCGCACCAACACGAACCGTTCCCCGCTCCCCCGCGCTACGACGGACCGTTCGCCGCGCCGTGCGCCACGGTGGGCCGTTGGCCGCGTACGGCGGCAAGGGGACGGGGTGGGGGGTGTCCGCCCGCAGCGGCC
>NZ_JBEZKG010000019.1:0-183488 GCF_040651535.1 Streptomyces sp. NPDC048420 | reverse complement strand
ATCCCCGCAGGTGCATGCGCTACAAGCTCCACACCGCGATCATCACGGACGGCATTCTTGACAAGGCACCACCCAGCTAAACGCAACGGCGTTGCACCTGGCGGGACGCCACCCTCGACCCCCACGACGTCGAGGACTGCGCCGCTGATGCATGTGACGTGCCTGGCCTGGCTCTGCGGGACCGATGCGAAGCGGATTCCCCGGAGTCCGGTGTGGACCGGGCCTGCCGCGGCGCACCGACCATCGCCGACGGTGGATACCAGGGCACCGGCCTGCTCATCCCGCACCGCGAACGACGAGGTCAGACGCACCTCAGCACACAGCAGGAAGCGGAGAATGCAATCCACCGCCAGGCGCGAGCCCGAGTGGAACACGCCCTGTCGCGGTTGAAGAACTCGAAGATCCTGCGGGACTGCCGGCTCAAGGCCACGGCGTTTACCAGGCGATGCTCGGCATCGCCCGGCTCAACAACCTGGCCCTCACCGGATAACGCACACCCCGTACGGGACAACCTCTGGTCGGGACACTTCTGCCGATCGACCGGATCGCCGACGACGACCGTCTTTTTTACGCGGGCATCAAACACAAGAAGAACCGCATGAACGTGCAACCGACTCGAGGGCTGTCTCGTCTGGGACTCACCGGTCCTGGCCGGTGCCGTCCAAGGTGTCCAACCGCGCGCGAGCACGGCATCGTCGACACTCTCGCCGAGGCTGGCAGGACCTGCTGGGCGGACAAGGGCTACCGGAGCGCAGGCGGCACTCCGTCTCCCTTCCCGCGGCCGATGGGACAGCCTCTCCGCCGGTCAGCAGGCCGTCAACCGGTCCACGCGAAAGTCCGGGCGCTGGTCGATCCAGCCATCGCCACCCTCAAGTTTTGGCGCCCCTCCGCAGGCTCCGCTGCTCGACGACCCGGATCAAGAGCCTCGTCCAAGCCGTCCTCACCCTCCATCTAGCCATCTCAGACTGAGGATGGAAAAGGCCCAGTGATCTTTGGAGTCTCATTTCCCCAGGCCAGCGGCGTAGTGGGTTCATACATTGAAGCGGAACTCCACCACGTCCCCGTCCTGCATGACATAGTCCTTGCCCTCCATCCGCGCCTTGCCCTTCGCGCGGGCCTCCGCCACCGACCCCGTCTCCACCAGGTCGTCGAAGGAGATGACCTCCGCCTTGATGAAGCCCTTCTGGAAGTCGGTGTGGATGACTCCGGCGGCTTCAGGGGCGGTGGCGCCCTTCTTGATGGTCCAGGCGCGGGATTCCTTGGGGCCGGCCGTGAGGTAGGTCTGGAGGCCGAGGGTGTTGAAGCCGACCCGGGCGAGGGTGGCCAGCCCCGGCTCCTCGGCGCCGACCGACTCCAGGAGCTCCATCGCGTCGTCCTCGTCGAGCTCGGCGAGGTCCGCCTCCAGTTTGGCGTTCAGGAAGATCGCCTCGGCCGGGGCGACCAGAGCCCGCTGCTCGTCCTTGAAGCCTTCGTCGACCAGTTCGTCCTCGTCGACGTTGAAGACATAGAGGAACGGCTTGGTTGTGAGGAGGTGCAGGTCGTGCAGAAGCTCCTCGTTGCCGGAGCCCTGGACGATGCCCGCCGAGAACAGCGTGTCGCCCTTCTCGAGGATCTCCTTCGCCGCCTCGACCGCCGCGACCTTCGGGGCGATGTCCTTCTTGATCCGCGACTCCTTCTGGAGGCGGGGCAGGACCTTCTCGATGGTCTGGAGGTCGGCGAGGATCAGCTCGGTGTTGATCGTCTCGATGTCGTCCTTGGGCGAGACCTTGCCGTCGACGTGGACGACGTTCTCGTCCTTGAAGGCGCGGATGACCTGGCAGATCGCGTCCGACTCACGGATGTTCGCGAGGAACTTGTTGCCCAGGCCCTCACCCTCGCTCGCGCCGCGCACGATGCCCGCGATGTCGACGAAGTCGACGGTCGCCGGGAGGATCCGCTGGGAGGAGAAGATCTCGGCCAGTTTCGTCAGGCGCCCGTCCGGGACGCCGACCACGCCGACGTTCGGCTCGATCGTGGCGAACGGGTAGTTGGCCGCCAGCACGTCGTTCTTGGTCAGGGCGTTGAACAGGGTCGACTTGCCGACATTCGGCAGACCGACGATTCCGATCGTGAGCGACACGTTGCGACTTCCCGTAGTGAGAGGGCCAGGGGGCCAGTACCCGTCCTGGGCGGACCAGGGGCCGGCGGGCTGGCCGGACCCCCAGTTTACGGGCTGCCCGACCCCGCTCCGGCGGGCCTCTCGAACGCATGGCCAAGGTCTTTCCCACGGCGTGTCTCAGGGGCGATTCCGCACATAAACCGACCTATGTTGGTCCAGTGGAGCAACACAGGACCCGCCCCCCGTACAACGGAACGCGACGCGGAACCCCAGGAGCGCCGCTGCCCGCGCAGGCCCGCGGTGAGCGACGGCCGCCGGTGGCCCGCCGCCCCCCGCCCCCCGTGGTCCGGACGCTGCGACGGCTGCCCAATCCCCGGCTCACCGGGCTGGGTGGCGGCCTGTTCTCCGCCGCGCTGATGGTCGTGCTCGGCTGCCTCGACTCCCTGTTGTTCGGCTCGTCGCTGACGGTGTACGGCGTGCTGTTCGTCCCGGTGAGTGTGCTGACGGCGGTCTGGCTGCGCCGAGGCGATCTGCCGACCGCCCCGATCATCGTTCCGATCGCCTTCGCCGTCGGGCTCGTCCCGGTCGCCGACAGCAGCGGCGGCACCTCGGGCCGCCTGATGGGACTGTTCACCGCACTGGCCACCCAGGCGGGTTGGCTCTACGGCGGCACACTGGCCGCCGGCCTCATCGCGCTGGTCCGCAGGATCTGCCAGGTCCGGCGCAACTCGCGCTGACGAGGACCGGCGGTACGAGGGCCGACCGCGGCCGAGGGCGGCCACCTCGAGGACCGCGGACGAAACCGCTCCCTCGGGCCCGCCCCGCCCACCGGTGAACACGCCCGCGCCGGACACTGTCCCCCGCCCGGGCCCCCTACTCCTGCGCCGCCCGCATCGCCGCCCCCACGATCCCCGCGTTGTTCTGCAACTGTGCCGGGACGATCTCTGCCTTGATGTCCTCGATGTGGGGCAGGAACTTCTGGGACTTGCGGCTGACGCCGCCGCCGACGATGAACAGCTCGGGCGAGAAGAGCATCTCGACATGGGCGAGGTACTTCTGGACGCGGTGGGCCCAGTGCTCCCAGGTGAGCTCCTCGTCCTCCCTGGCCCTGCTGGAGGCGCGCGTCTCGGCGTCGTGGCCGTGCAGCTCCAGGTGGCCCAGCTCGGTGTTGGGGACGAGGACGCCGTCGACGAAGACCGCGCTGCCGATGCCGGTGCCGAAGGTGAGCAGGATGACGGTGCCCTTGCGGTCCTTGCCCGCGCCGAAGTTCATCTCGGCGACGCCCGCCGCGTCCGCGTCGTTGACGACGGTCACCGGCAGCCCGCCGAGCCGCTCGCTGAACAAGGCGCGCGCGTCGGTGCCGATCCAGCTCTTGTCGACATTGGCCGCCGTGCGAATCGTCGATCCGCCGGTGACCACGCCCGGGAAGGTCAGCCCGACCGGTCCCGTCCACCCGAAGTGGTCCACGACCTGCTTGACCCCGTCGGCGACGCCGTCGGGCGTCGCCGGGTGCGGAGTGAGCACTTTGTGGCGCTCCTGGGCGAGGTCGCCCTTGTTCAGGTCCACAGGGGCGCCCTTGATCCCGGATCCGCCGATGTCCAAGCCGAAGATCTGCATGGCCCTACGTTACGACGGACGACTGACAGTCACTCCCGCGAGGTCCCCGAAGGCCCCGACTTCCCCGTACGCTCCGCGACCAGCGCCGCCGCCTCCTCGCGCAGGTCGCGGCGCAGCTCCTTCGGCAGAGAGAAGGTGATGGACTCCTCGGCCGCCTTGACGAGCTCCACGTCGCCGTAGCCGCGCTGCGACAGCCACTCCAGGACCTCCTCGACGAGCACCTCCGGCACCGAGGCGCCCGAGGTCACGCCGACCGTGGTCACGCCCTCCAGCCAGGCCTCGTCGATCTCGCTCGCGAAGTCCACGAGGTAGGCCTCGCGAGAGCCGGCCAGTTTGGCGACCTCGACGAGCCGCTTGGAGTTGGAGGAGTTGCGGGAGCCGACCACGATGACCAGCTCGGCCTCGGCGCCCATCTGCTTGACCGCGAGCTGGCGGTTCTGCGTGGCGTAGCAGATGTCGTCGCTGGGCGGGGAGATGAGCTGCGGGAACTTCTCCTTGAGGGCGTCGACGGTCTCCATGGTCTCGTCGACCGAGAGGGTGGTCTGGGAGAGCCAGACGACCTTCGACTCGTCGCGGACCTCGACCTTGGTGACATCCGAGGGGCCGTCGACGAGGGTGATGTGGTCTGGGGCCTCGCCGGAGGTGCCGATGACCTCCTCGTGGCCCTCGTGCCCGATGAGGAGGATGTCGTAGCCCTCGTTGGCGAAGCGGACGGCTTCCTTGTGGACCTTGGTGACGAGCGGGCAGGTCGCGTCGATGGTGGCGAGCTTTCCGCTCGCGGCCTCCTCGTGGACGACGGGGGCGACGCCGTGGGCCGAGAACATGACGATGTTGCCCGGCGGTACCTCCTCCGTCCGTTCGACGAAGATGGCGCCCTTCTTCTCCAGGGTCTGTACGACGTACTTGTTGTGGACGATCTCGTGCCGGACATACACCGGAGCGCCGTACTGCTCCAGGGCTTTCTCGACGGCGATCACGGCGCGGTCCACGCCCGCGCAGTAGCCCCGGGGGGCGGCGAGCAGGACACGGCGGCCAGGCGAAGCGGTCATGCGTCCCATCGTAAGGCCGCGTTCGGCCGGCCAAAGATCGCGTGGTCGTGACCTTCCTGGGAGACTGACCGAGATGTGAAGGGCAGGACGGGCGAGGCACAATGTCCGGAACCGGCACGGCGGACCGTACGACCGAGGAGGAACCCGGCGATCTGCGGCGCAGCCTGGGCTTTCGGGACCTCGTCGTCTACGGGCTGCTCTTCTTCGCGGCCGTGGCTCCCGCGGGGTCTACGGCACCCTGGACGCCAAGTTGCACGGAGCGGTCGCCCTCGTCTACGTCATTGCCACCGTGGCGATGGCGTTCACCGCATGCGGTTACGCGCAAATGGCGCGATTCGTCCCTCAGGTAGAGTCGGTGTTCGCCTACGCGCGCCGGGCTCGGCAAGGAGGCCGGGTTCGGCGCGGGCTGGATGGCGATGCTGGACTACTTCCTGATCCCCGCCGTGGCGTACCTGTTCTCCGCATCTGTGGGGTGTGCGGGCGGCTGCCGGGTCGCCCTGGCGGGCGTGCTGCTCCCGAACGGATCCACCCGGTAGGTGCGGAGAAGTTCGCGCCTCCCGCTCCTCGTCCGGCATTCGGTGCGGCCTCCCTCGGTGGGGGAGCAACTGACCATGGCCCTGGACCCGCCCGGCTTCGCCGTTCTGGCCGCCGCGCGTAACTAGCCCGGTGAACGCATGAGGCGCCTCTCTGGGCCCGACCGTCCCGTCGGGCGCCTCGCCACGTAGGACACGGTCTTAGACCAGCAACGGTCCGCCGCACCGGTCGGCGCCCTCCTTCATGGCGATGAGGTTCGCGACCACATAGGAGATGTTGTTCTGGGAGTGCCACTCGGTCGGGAAGTAGGTGATCAGCCGTGAGTTCTGGAACCGGGCCTCGATTTCGGGCACGAAGGTGCGGTACTGGTTGTCCGTGTAATACCAGAAGGAGTTCTCGTTGTAGAAAGCGACGTGTGTGGGGTCCTGGTACGCGCCGCGGCCGTCGGAGCTGGGGGTCATGGTGAGGAGCATGCCCCCGGGTGCCAGCAGCCGGTACAGTTCGTTGATGAGCGGAACCTTCGCGGGCACGTGCTCGAGGAAGTTCACCGCCCGCATCAGGCCGACCGAGTTGTCGGGCAGGTCCAACTTCTCGGGCAGGGTCGCGATGATGTCCACGCCCTTCCCCGGATGCTGGTCCACGCCCAGGTAGCCGGGCGGCTTCTGGTGGGCCGCGCCGAGGTCCAGGGCGAGAAGTCCCCGCCGCTGGGTCCAGGCGAGGGCGTTGGCCTCGATGTACTTGTCGTACAGGGCGACCGTCTCGCGCTGGATGTGTGCGTTGATCTCCGGGTCGCGCTGGGTGTTCTCGGGGTGCATCCGCTGTAGGTACAGGCAGCGGTCGATGTGGTGGAAGTCGCCGATGTGGAAGAGGCGGCACATCAGGTCCTGGTCGTCCAGGACCGTACGGCTGGCGTCGTATCCGCCGGCCTTCTCGTAACTCTCCCTGCGAAACGCCCGTACGTGGTTGGGCGCGTACCAAATGTAGGCGACGTTGTGCGGCGTCGGAGCCATCGACCTGACCTGGAGCAGCTTGCGGCCGTCGACGCGCACCTCCTCGTACTTCCAGCCGTGCGCCTCGTTGAAGCGGTCGTCGTCCCGCTTCCCGTCCTCGGTGATCTGCGCGGTGTTGCTGTAGGCGAAGACGACGTCGGGATGCGCGTCGAACGCCTTGCCGAGCTCCGCCAGGCAGGCCTTGGCCAGGAGATCGTCGTGGTCGAGTTCCACGAGGACCTCGCCGCGTGCCAGTTCACAGGCCCTGCGCTTCGCGGCTCCGACGCCGTGGATGTCGTCCGCGATCTCCACACGCACCCGCTCGTCGGGTTGCTCCGGCCGCCATCGGGCGCCGCTGTTGAGCAGGACGATCCATTCCCAGTCCGGACAGGTCTGCGCCTGCAGGGTCGCCAGGCACTCATCGAGAAAACGGGGCCGGTGGCTGGGGGTGAAGACGGAGAACCTCGGTGTCGCGGTCGAAGTCATCCGGTGCTCCTTGCTTGGCTCGATGTCGGTGAGGGGGTTACGGAATCCCGGAAAGGTTTCGGTACCTGGGCATGGAGGGAGGGATCGGCCGCAACGGCACGACGGAACTCGTCCTCGGCCTCGTCGCCGCGGTCCTTCTCCGCCAGGATCTGGCCGAGTTGCAGATGGGCGGTGGCCGCCTGGGAATTGGTGGCGATGGCCCGCTTCAGGAGGGCGATGGCCCGCTCGGGCTCGCTCGACTTCAGCAGGACAGCCTCGTTGAAGAGAGCCGACGTGTACTTCGGATCGATCCTCAGCGACTTTTCGTACGCCGCACGGGCGTCAGTCGTCCTGCCGTCCTGTTGTGCGATGACGCCCAGGTTGTACCAGGCGACCTTGTTTTCGGGATCCATCTCCAGTACGCGACGATACGTGCGGGCAGCCCCGCGTGCATCCTGGTACTGCTGCTGCATAATGGCGGCCTGCAAAAGGGTGTCGGCCTGCTGGGCGTTCCGCTCCTCCGAGGCGGCCTTGGATTCCGGGGCCGTGGCCGACTGGGACTGGAGCCCCCAGACGGTCACCCCGGTGGCAACTGCCGCCACGGCGGCGAGCCCTGCCCGCAATCTCCTGCGTTTCACTTGGTCACATCTCATGAAGTCGGTGAGGGACGGGACGGATTTATCCGAACCGGCGCCATTTTCACCAACGTTGCGAGGAATTCCTCATAGCGCCGCCAGACGTGGGGAAGTTGGGGGGCACAGACCACCCGGATGTACGCATCAAAGGTGTGGTTCGCTGAGACCGGTATCGCGAATCTCGTGCTGTCATAGGGTTATTGGAGTCTGTGACTGGTCATTAAGGAAGCCCCCGGACTTTGCATGCTTGAGCTGACTCTTGACGCCTGCCGGTCGCACTGGACCATGGCCCCCCGTCGTGCACCGCGAGGCCGGTGAGATTTTCTCAGAGGCTGAGTTCAACGTCTCTGTGAAATCAGGCGTGGACCACTTCGAGTAGGCGCGGCCTTCGCCGGTAGGGAGTCACACCGGGTCCGGCAGGTCCATGAGCGCGAGTTTGGCCGGGTCGACCAGGGCGGTGATCTCGGTGATGTGGCCGTCGGCGACGGTGAAGGCGAGGAGGGAGAGCGGGGTGCCGTCCTTGCTCCAGGAGATGGCGCCGGGTCGGCCGTTGACGGTGGCCGCATGTCCTCGTGCCGCGCTGCCGGCCACTCGTGCGCGGGTGGCGACTTCGGTGGCTCCGAGCGTGACGAGCGTGCCGTTCGGGGTGTGGACGGTGAACTTCACTTCGGGGTGGAGGACCTGCAGCAGCTGCTCGAACTGACCGTCGCGGGCCGCGGCCAGGAAGGCTTGGACCACCTTGCGTTGTTGTCGTCCGGCGCTTGCCGGCTGCTGGGCGGCTCGTATTTTCCTGCGGGCGCGGCTGGCGAGCATTTTGCTCGCGTCGGCGGATTTGCTGAGAACGGTGCCGATCTCGCCGAAGGGCACGGCGAACACGTCGTGCAGCACGAACGCCACTCGTTCGTCAGGGCGCAGCGAGTCGAGGACCGTGAGCAGCGCGAGGCCGACGAAGTGCCCGAGTGTCACAAGGTCTTCCGGAGCGGGAGTGTCGTCGAGCGTCACGGTGAACTGGGGGAGCTGGTCGTCCAAGGGGGCTTCTGGGCGCGTCCGGCCCGACCGCAGAACATCGAGGCTGATGCGGCCGAGCACGGTGGTCAGCCAGCCGCCGAGGTTGTCGATGGTGTCGGTGTCCTGGCGGGGCAGACGCAACCACGCCTCTTGGACCACGTCTTCCGCGTCGGCATGTGATCCGAGCATGCGGTAGGCGACGGCTCGCAGCCACCTATGCGCGATACCGATCTCCCGCGGACGGTAAGCGAGCAGGTGATGAAGTGCCTTCGCTTCATTCGGCGGGCGATCGCGGCATCGGGTGCCGCCGGTGTGTGTCTCGACCGGGTTGGAGACGGATACGCGTTCGATATCAATGCCCAACGGATCGACCGTGCCTCGGCCTGTATGAGCGCGTGCTGGCGCTGTGTCGCGGCGGCGTGTACGACGGGGCTCGATGTATCGAGCTTCGCCTCGCATGCGGCGGCGCCGGAAGAGCAACGGGCTGATCCCGCGCCTTCTGCGGCACGCCGGGGCCACCCGCTCCGGGAGCGCGGAGTCTCACTTCCGATGACGGCCGTGCACGGCGAGGACCGAACCCGTGCGCGGACTCGAGGTCGGGCCGGGCCGCGCTGTTCGCCGGGCCCTGGAGGCGACCCTCAACGGCACGGTTCCGGCCCTCCACTCCCAGGCTGAAGCGTTCTCGGATGCCGAGGTGGGTGCTCCGTCCTGAGACAGTGTGTCCTTGGCGGTTGCTCCGACGGGAAATGGGGGACGCGACTTCTCATGGTCAAGGTTGCCGCGACCGAAGATCATGAGATGGCGCCGCAGCCGCGGCGGGAAGCTCGATGCCTGCCACCCGACAACGCCGTGTCCGCCGACCGGAGGTTGACGGCCATCAGCTTGGACCGCAACACGCTCCCGACGAACGCCGCCACCGTCCGTCCCACGGGGCGGCGCGCCTCGGGCACCGAAAGGGGACCCCCTTCACACCGCCGCCACCGACCGGCACGCCTCCGCGTACCCCCGCACCAGCGCCCGACCCCCGTCCTCCCTGCGCCAGGCCAGGACGTACCTGCTCGGCCCGATCCCCCGCACCGGCCGGGTGACCACCCCGCCCAGGGTGATCAGCGGGGCGTTCCCGGCGGCCACGAGGCAGACGCCCAGGCCGGCGACGAGGGCCTCGTACGTCTCCTCCGTGCCGGCGATCTCCGCGCCGACGCGGGGCGGGCGGCCGGACCGTTCGTCGAGGGCCAGCCAGAAGTCGCGCAGCGGGCCCGCGCTGGGCGGCAGCGCGAGGAACGGCTCGTCGGCCAGGTCGGCGAAGTCGACCTCCTCGCGCGAGGCCAGCGGGTGGGTGTCGGGGAGGGCGACCAGCCGGGGCTCCTCGGCGACCACGGTCCAGGCGTAGCGCTCCTCGTCGGGCAGCGGCAGCCAGACGAACGCGACCTCGGTCTCCCCGTCCGCCAGGCCCGCGGTCGGGTCCTGCCAGCCCATCTGCCGCAGTCGTACGACCGCCTCCGGATGGTCGGCCGTGAAGCGGGAGCGGATCGCCGGGAGCAGACCACCGCGGCCGGGACTGGTGCTCATGCCCACCACCAGCGTGCCGCGCCGCGCCGCCCGGGCCGCCGCCATCGCGCCCTCCGCCGCCGTCCAGGCCGCCAGCACCCGCCGGGCGTGCGGCAGCAGCGCCTCACCGGCCTCGGTGAGCAGCACACCTCGCCGGTCCCGCCGGAACAACTCCACGCCCAACTGCCGTTCCAGCGCCCGGATCTGCTTGCTCAGCGCGGGCTGCGACACCTACAGCCGCTCGGCCGCCCGCGTGAAGTGCAGCTCCTCGGCCACCGCCAGGAAGTAACGCAGCTCCCGTACGTGCACATCGGTAGTCATAACCATCGGTTATCAGCCCGGGTCTTGGACGGGCAACCGACTTCCGCAGCAGGCTGGACCGTGGAACATGACAGAAGAGGAGTCCTCATGAACAAGGTGTGGCTGATCACGGGCGCGAGCAGCGGGTTCGGCCGGGCGATCGCCGAGGCGGCCCTGGCCGACGGCGACGTCGTGGTGGGTGCGGCCCGCAGGCCCGAGGCGCTGGACGACCTCGTGGCCGCCCACCCCGACCAGCTGGAGGCCCTGCGCCTGGACGTGACCGACACGGCCGCCGCCGAGGCCGCCGTACGGGACGTGGTGACCCGGCACGGGCGGATCGACGTGCTGGTCAACAACGCGGGCCGGACCCATGTCGGTGCCTTCGAGGAGGCCACGGACGCGGAACTGCGCGAGTTGTTCGATCTGCACGTCTTCGGGCCCGCCGCGCTCGCCCGGGCGGTGCTGCCGTCCATGCGCGAGCGGCGGTCGGGCGCGATCGTGCAGATGAGCAGCATGGGCGGGCAGCTGTCCTTCGCCGGGTTCTCGGCGTACAGCGGGACGAAGTTCGCCCTGGAGGGCATGTCCGAGGCGCTCGCCGACGAGGTGCGCGAGTACGGCGTCAAGGTGCTGATCGTGGAGCCGGGCTCCTTCCGCACCGCGCTGTTCGAGACGGGCAGGGCGGGGGCCAGCGCCGACAGCGGGCTCTACGCCAAGGTGAGCGAGACCCGCGGGTTCGTCTCCGGCGGCGACGGCACCCAGGTCGGCGACCCCGCGAAGGCGGCGGCCCTGATCCGGGCCGCGCTCGACGCCGAGGAGACCCCGCTGCGGCTGCCGCTCGGCGACGACGCGGTGACCGCCGTAATCGACCACCTGGACGCCGTACGAACCGACGTGGCCGCCTGGGAGAAGAGCACCCGGGCCACGGGTTTCGACGACTGAGTGCCGGGTCGGCTCAGGCCAGGTCGAGCCGGATCGTCGCGCCGTCCGGGGCGCCGTGGACCTGCTGGGCGATCGGCCCGCGGATACGCATCGCGGTGACCGCGTCCTTGACCGCGAAGTTGTCGAAGTCGTAGCTGCCGCCGCCGACGAGGAACTGCAGCGGCACCAGCCGTTCGTTCGGCTCCAGCGGCCCGTTCTCGCGCTGGAAGGCGTAGGCGAAGGAGGCGGCGGCGTTGACGTCGGGATCGGCGAGCAGCCAGGCCGCCCAGGACTCCAGGCTGTCGCCGAGCTCGGTGACATCGGCGGTCTCGGGGTCGAAGCGGACCACTTTCTCGCCGCCGACCACGGCGAACTGGGTGCCGAAGATGTCCTGGCCGAAGCAGAACTGGTCGTCGGCCAGCCCGCCGTAGGTGTCCTTCCAGGCGTCGTCGGTGTTCCAGTGGAGCAGGTCGTGGCCGAGGCCTTCCTCGCCGACCCGGAAGACCTGCACCCCGGCGTTGAACAGGAAGAACCCGTTCATACGGGAGATCACCCGGCCGAGCTCGGCCAGCGGGCCGGTCTCGAAGCCGAAGTCCAGGTCGATCGCCGGGCCCAGCGGTCCGCGGGCCCGGCTCAGGAGCTGCTCCAGTGCGCTGTCGGTGCTCATGCGTTCGTCTCCGCTGCCTCGGGGCCGATCGGTCGGGTCAGATAGTGGGCGCGTACCCGCTCGGTCGCGACCGACCGCAGAGCGGGCTGGAGCACGGGAGCATCGGGGATCGCGTCCCACTTCGCGTACGGCCACCACCGCCCGTGCGCCGCCAGCAGCATGCTCTCACCTCGCGCGATGTCCCCCCGGGTGCCGTACCAGCCGGCCAGCCAGGTGCAGACCGCGAACTGCTCCGGGGTCTCACCGCTCGTCTCGGCCAGCTCGTGGGCGCGCTCGAAGTCGTTGACCTTGGCCAGGGCCTGCCAGACGACCCGCTTCTGACCGGCGTCCAGTGTGCCGAAGTCCCGCTCGACCAGGTCGGCGCCGATGACCCCGTCCAGCGGGCGGGCCGGGCCGCCCCAGTCCGCGTGGTTCGGCAGCAGCTCCTCGACCGGCCGTCCGGGCACCTCCTCGGCCAGCCACAGCAGGTCGTCGCCCAGTACCCGCCCCTCGGGGACGTGGGCGGCCAGGGCGGTCAGACGCGGCCCGGCCGGGACGCCGGCGTGGGCCTGGGCGGCCAGGAAGGCCACCCCGAACGGCATGTCCTGGTCGCACAGCTCACCGCCGAGCGGGCCGTCCCGGGTGATCAGGGCCTCGGCGAGCTCGGCTGCCTCGGCGAAACGGTCGTACCAGAAGAGGATCTGCACGGCGGCGGCCACGGCCTCCCAGGCGTCCGCGCTCCCGGCCGCCTCCGGGCCGGTACCCAGCTCCTGGAGCCGGGGCAGGAGTTCGCCGAACCTGCCGTGCCGGGCCTGGGCGATCAGCTCCTCGGCCGCGTTCATGGGAACTCGCTCCTGTCGTGCCGGTCATGCCGGGGGGCCTATCTGGTGGTGATCTTGATTCTGGTCCCGTCCGGGAGCCCGCGCAGGGCGCTGCCCATACTCGACCCCGAACCACCATTATCAGGCTGCGGTATGTACTTCACGCTGGCCCCGGCGCCGCCCTCCTTGAACATGGCCGGCGGGTACTCGTCGCGGTCGTCCGGCGGCCGGGTGTCGATGCCCCGCAGGGAGTTCGCCCGGTTGTCGTCCGCGTTGGGCTTGTCGATGGTCAGGACGGACGGCTTGGGACGGCCCTGGCGGTAGGTGTCGCCGCGCCAGATCTGGCCGCTCTGGGCCTCCTCGATGTGCGCGGCCGACTCCGGGTACTTGGTGCGGTTGACCACCAGCTCGGCGTCGTAGTCGCCGCGGACGCCGACGGCGTTCGACAGCTCGGTGCGGGCGTCGGCCTGCTGGACGAGCCGTTTACGGGAACCCGGCCCGGTCTCGCCGTGGTTCTTGGCGATCTTCTCGGCGAGCGCGGTGATCTCCCGCTTGTGGGCGTCGTCGGCGTCGGTGATGTTCTTGACCACCTTCTCCGTGCCCTTGCCGGCCTGCCGGTACATGTCGCTGACGGCGTGCGCGGCCTCCTTGCTCAGCTTGACGCCGATCTTCTTGGCCGCGTCCTCCAGCGCCTTGGCTATGGGATGGCTCAAGAGAACGACACCCCCGCCGTCGCCCTGGCCATCACGTCGGCGTGCCCGGCCACGTCGTCCGCGTGCGCGTGCAGTTTGGCCGCCATCTGTCTCATGCCTTCCGGATGCACCTGGAAGTAGGAGCCCGCGCCACCGCCGGAGGCGCCTCCCAGCGCCGCGTCGACCCCCTCGAAGACCAGACCGCGAAGGGCCCGCTCGACCACCGTCTCCAGGGGCGCGACCGCCTTGGCCGTGAGGTCGGCGACGAGCCGCCCCTCCAGCTCCTGGAGGATCCCGTTGACGACCCTCTTCGTGGCCTCGATCAGCAGGACCTCGGCGGCTTCGGCGGCACCGAAGGTCAGCACGGCCGCGGCCTGGTCGGCGACGAACTCGGCGGCCAGTACGCCCAGTTCGACGAGTACGGCGGTCTTGGCGGCGACGACGGCGTCGGCGGCGATCTCCAGCGCGACCGCCACGGCCCCGCAGACCTCGACGATCTCGGTCATGTGCGCGGAGGACATCGCGGTCCACCGCGCGGCCAACTGCCGGTAGGAGTCGGCGTCGTAGTGCTCGGCCAGCTCGCGCACGGTCGCCGTGGCCGCCTGGTGCGAGCTGTCGATGTTGCCGGCGAACGTCCGCACATGCCCGGCGAACTCGCGCACCTTGTCCTCGTTCACCTGAGGCCAGTTGACGCCGATCAGGTTCATCACCCAGACCAGCTCGTCAGGCAACTCGATGGCCACACATCCCCCGTTCGCCTGTGTGCCGACAGCAGTCAAAAACTGTAGTGGCCGTCGAACGGGGTTTCATTTAGCGAACTTATGGTCTGAGCAAAGGAATCACCACGGTGCGTCCGCCCGGTACCTGACCCGGTGTCATGTGCGTGTCGCCGAGCAGGAGATGGACGTAGACGCCGTGGTGAGGCGTACGCTCCGCCGGTTCAGCCCGTGCAGGGCCTCGTGCGCTTCCCGGCCCAGCCGTGCGCGTCGGCAGCCAGTCCGTCCGCCCACTCCTCCCGCACGGCAACTCCCGTGCCGGCGCGGCCGATTCGTCCGCCGGGAGCTCCCAGGCCGCCGCCGGCTCGGCCCGTGCCGTGCTCGCCGCCCCGTCGGCCAGGAGGGCCGGCAGCGGCCACACGCCGGCCGCCGAGAAGACCGTGCCCCCGGAACCGCCCCCGCCCGCTGTGGGTCCGTTCACCGCCCGGGCCGTCGCACCCGTAACTGCGTTCCGCCCCCGCCCGCCCCGCGCATACCATGCGCCCTGTCGTACGTCAGTTCCCCACCACAGCCCGAACCAGGAGCACGGTACCCGTGTCCATACCCCCGCCCCCTGGGCCACCTCAGCCCGACCCCGCCCAGGGGCCGTCCCCGGCCCCGGACCCGTACGGGCCGCCGCCGCAGGGACCGCAGCCGTATGGGCCGCCACCACAGGGGCAGCAACCGTACGGACAGCAGCCGTACGGACAGCCGTACGGGCACCCCTATGGTTCGCCGTACCAGGGCTGGGGCCAGGGCTACAGCCCCTACGCCCGCCCGAAGTCGGTCAACGGTCTCGCCGTCGCCTCCCTGGTCCTCGGCGTCCTGTGCTGCTTCCCGGCCGTGGGACTCGTGCTGGGCGTGATCGCGCTGGTGCAGATCAAGAAGAAGGAGCAGTCCGGCAAGGCTCTCGCGATCGCCGGATCGATCCTGTCGTCGCTCGGCCTCGCCCTGTGGGTGACCGCGCTCGCCACGGGAGGGTTCTCCAAGGCCTGGGAGGGGTTCAAGGAGGGCGCGACCGAGGGCACGGCCTTCTCGGTGGTCAAGGGCCAGTGCTTCGACGCGCCGGGGGAGTCCCTCGAAGGCCTCACCTACGACGTCGACGAGGTGCCCTGCGCCGGTGAGCACGAGGGCGAGGTGTTCGGCGAGTTCAAGATGACGGGCGCCGGCTTCCCGGGGGACGGCGCGGTCTCCGACGCCGCCGACGAGAAGTGCTACCCGCTCCAGGACGCCTACGTCATGGACACCTGGTCGCTCCCCGACGACGTCGACGTGTACTACTTCGGCCCCACCCGCCAGAGCTGGCGCCTCGGCGACCGCGAGGTCACCTGCATCTTCGGCAACACCGACGAGAGCGGCACCCTGACCGGCTCGCTGCGCGCCGACGCGACCACGCTCGACCCGGACCAGATCGCCCTCCTGAAGTCCCTCAACGCCATGGACACCGTGCTGTGGGAGGAGCCCGAGGACTACCCCGAGGACGACCTGCCCGGCTACCGGGACTGGTCGCGGGACGTGCACGACCGCCTGGACGAGCAGATCAAGGCCCTGCGCGCGCACGCCTGGTCGGCGGATGCCGACAAGCCGGTCGCGGCCCTGGTCAAGGACATGGAGAAGGCGCGCACCGAGTGGGCGAAGGCGTCCGCGGCGGCCGCCGCCGACGACGTGGACACCTTCTACACCCACTACGACAAGGGCTACTCGTACGTCGACGGCTCCAGCACGGTCACCGCACGCAAGGCTCTGGGGCTGGCCACCAAGCGGCCGTCGTACGACGAGGACCCGGGCGAGGGAGGCGGTGACTCGGGCAGCGGTGAACTCAATGTGTGAGGGCGCCCATAGCGGGGAGAAAGTGCCTGCGTAAAGCCCGCCACGGGCACATGTCATCACATCGAGTGATTCTCTGGCCTTTGCTTGCACGGCCCAACCCACGGTTGCCACGCTGTTGCTGTCTGTACAACCTGATGGGAGCGGCCAGTGACATTCGGTGAGCAGCCGGCGTACCTGCGTGTCGCGGGGGATCTCCGTAAGAAGATCGCCGACGGTTCGCTGCCACCGCACACCCGCCTGCCGTCCCAGGCCAGGATCCGCGAGGAGTACGGCGTCTCGGACACCGTCGCCCTGGAGGCGCGCAAGGTGCTGATGGCCGAGGGCCTGGTGGAGGGCCGCTCCGGCTCCGGGACGTACGTCCGTGAGCGGCCCGTGCCCCGCCGTATCGCCCGCTCCGGCTACCGCCCGGCCTCCGGCGCCACCCCCTTCCGGCAGGAGCAGGCCGACGGGGAGGGGCGCGGCACCTGGGAGTCCAGCAGCGCCCAGACCGAGGCCTCCGCCGCCATCGCCGAGCGGCTCGCCCTCCGGCCCGGCGACCGCGTGATGTGCACCAAGTACGTCTTCCGGGAGGCCGGTGAGCCGATCATGCTCTCCACCTCCTGGGAGCCCCTCGCGGTGACCGGGCGCACTCCCGTGATGCTCCCCGAGGAAGGCCCCCTCGGCGGTATGGGTGTCGTCGAGCGGATGGCCGCGATCGACGTCGTCGTGGACAACGTCACCGAGGAGGTCGGCGCCCGCCCCGGCCTCGCCGAGGAGCTGCTCGCCCTCGGCGGTGTCCCCGGCCATGTCGTCCTCGTGGTCCACCGCACCTACTACGCCTCGGGGCGCCCGGTGGAGACTGCGGACGTGGTCATCCCGGCCGACCGCTACCAGGTCGCGTACCACCTTCCGGTGAAGTAGCGTGCGCCCCAGAGAAGTTGCCCCGGGCGAACACTCAACCGGCCCGCAGGCGAACGCCGTTCGAATTCGGCCGTTCTAGCAGGTCCACACCACAGTCCCGGCGGCACCGCTGACCGGACGCATCGCCGTCCACCGGGGCGCGTTCACCGCTGTGCGCCCCCTGTCTGAGGAGTCCGTCCTGGCTGGTTGCGTACCTCTTTGTGAAAACGCGTGTTCGCTGCGTAAAGGTAGGGCGTAGGCTCGGGCATATGCGGATTGCGGTTTCCTTATCGGGTGGGGCTCGACGCAGGTCGGGAAGGAGCGGTGGGGCGCAATGAACGACGGCACGATCACTCTTCCCTGGCTGGTCATACGGCAGGACGACAGCGGCAATCGTTACCGCGTGGGCAGGTACGCGACCAGGGCGGAGGCCCAGAAGATCGCGGACAGCCTCGACTCCCGCGGCCACAAACAGCTCTACTGGGTCGAGCGCATCAGCCAGAACGGCGCCGGCCCGGCCGACTGACCGAGCCTCCCGTAGGCTCCGGCGCATGACGGAACGGATCGTGGTGGTGGCGGCCGCCCTCTACGACGGCGACCGCCTCCTCGCAGCCCGCCGCAGCGCGCCCCCGGCGTTGGCCGGCCGTTGGGAGCTGCCCGGGGGCAAGGTGGAGCGGGGGGAGAGCCCGGAGAAGGCTCTGTCCCGTGAACTGCGTGAGGAACTGGGCGTGGAGGCCGAGGTGCTGGATCGGGTCCCCGGCGAGTGGCCCCTGAAGCCCCCGTACGTCCTCCAGGCCTGGACCGCCCGCCTCCTGCCGGACTCCCCGGCCCCCAAGCCCTTGCAGGACCACGACGAACTCCGTTGGCTGGCGCCGGGCGAACTCTGGGACGTCGACTGGCTCGACCAGGACGTGGAAGCCATCGGCGCACTGAGGGCATTCAGGGGCGCGGGGAACTGCGCGACAAGCCACAACGCACCCGCACCCGCCCCCCGACGGAACCCCCCGAGCTCTTAGGCGCCCCGGCTTACCCCATTCGGCACGGTACCGCCCCCGCAATACCGGGTATGTGCCCCTTAACCCCACGAAAGCGGACATGGGTCGGCCCGGGATGTGATCGGCGTGATCGACACCGAAGGCGACTGCGCCGAGTGGACCTTCCCCGAGGACCCCGGCGCCGTACGCGCCGCGCGTACAGCGGTCCGCGAAAGCCTGCGCGCCTGGAACCTCGACGGCCTCGCCGACATCGCCGCCCTGCTGGTCAGCGAGCTGGTGACGAACTCCCTGCGGCACGCCACCGGCCCCATCGGCGTCCGCCTGGTCCGCCCCGACGCGGTCGACGGCATCCTCCTGGTGGAGGTCTCCGACCCGCTCCCCGACCCGCCCCGCGAACGCGTCGCCGAGCTGGACGACGAGAGCGGCCGCGGTCTGCAACTGGTCGCCCATGCCGCACACCGCTGGGGTACCCGCCCCGGCGCGACGGGCAAGACGGTCTGGTTCGAGCTCGCGGTACCGGGATGAACAGGACCTGATCGCGATGAAGAACACCTGTACGGCATGGTTCAGGCCAGTGGCGGTTGTCGACGGGCGTGATTCGACGCGGTGTCCGCTGGTTAGAAGACTGGAAGTGTTGTCGCAGTCCGGACCGAAAACCGTCGGGATCGTGCTGTGATCGTGAACACCGTGTTGTGCGGCACCGTAGTGCTGGATACTGCGGGCAGCCGCCCCCGGTGACCGGTGCCGGGCGCGGTGAGCTGGAGGGGACGGTTCGCGTGAGCGAGATACCAGCGAAGGCCACGGAGTCGAATGACCCGTCGGGCGGCGCGAGGACGGAGGCCGCGGGTGATGCCGCGGCGCACATCCGTACCGGCGAGGCGCTGTCCGGTGACGCCATCTGGCAGAGCAGCCCGCCCGGCTCGATCTACGACTACATCAAGGTCGCGTCCTTCTCCATAGGCCCCGACGGCCTCGTCGACCAGTGGAGCCTGCGCGCCGAGCAGCTCTTCGGCATCCCCGCCGGGCGTGCCGTCGGCATGGACCCCATCGGGGCGTTCATCGACCCGGACCTGCACGCGCAGGGCCAGCGCAAGATGGCGGAGATCCTGGACGGCCGCGAGTGGACCGGCGTGGTCCCCTTCCGGATGCCCCCGTCGTCGACCGACGGCGAGTGCGGCCGGGAAGGCCTCGCCGAGGTCTACGTCATGCCGACGCGGACCGAGGAGGGTGAGAAGGCCGCCGTCTGCATCGTCGTCGACGTGCGCACGCTCAGGAGCATCGAGACCGACCTCGCCGCCTCGCAGGCGATTTTCGGTCAATCTCCTTTCGGATTCATTCTGATCGACCCCGATCTGCGCATTCGCCGCGTCAACTACCGTTTCGCCTCCGTCTTCGGCGGCAGCCCGGACGACCACCGCGGCAAGGGCGTCCACGACTACCTGCCGCGTCCCGAGGCCGAGCGGGTCACCGCGACCCTGCGCCGGGTCCTGGAGAGCGGCGACTCCATCACGGACATGCACGTCACCGGCTTTCTGCCGGGTTCCGACGAGCGTCGGCACTGGTCCATCAACCTGTACCGGGTGCGCAGCGGTTCCGGGCGGCCCATCGGAATCGCCTGGCTGGGAACCGACATCACCTCCCGCCGTGCCGCCGCCCGCGAGGCCGCCGCCGCCCGGCGCAATCTCGCCCTCCTCAACGAGGCCGGTGCCCGCATAGGGAACTCCCTCGACCTGGAGACCACGGCCCGCGAACTCCTGGACGTCGTCGTCCCCGGCTTCTGCGACCTGGCCACCGTCGACCTGTACCAGGGACTGCTGGCCGGCGACGAGACCCCGCCCGGGCTCGCCGACGGCAGCGCCGAACTGCGCCGGGTCGCCTTCGCCAGCGCGGTCTCCGACGCCCCCTTCATCGGCTCGGGGGCTCCCGTCTCGGTCGGCGCGGTCCACCACTACCCCTTCAACTCGCCCTGCGCGGACGCCCTGCGCACCGCACGCCCGCAGTACATCCCGGCCGAGGAGGGCGGCCTGGTGCAGTCCACGCTGGCCGTGCCGATGGTCGCCCACGACACCGTCGTAGGACTCGTGCAGTTCGCCCGGACGAAGGGCAGCGAGCCGTTCGGGGACCGGGACCGGGACCTGGCGGTGGAGTTGGCGGCGCGGGCCGCGGTCTGTATCGACAACGCGCGCCTGTACCGGCGGGAGCACGAGCGGGCGCTGATACTGCAGCGGTCCCTGCTGCCGCCCGGTGACCCGGTCGCCTCCGGTCTGGACATCGCCTGCCGCTATCTGCCCGGCAACTCCTCCGCGGACCGCCCCAGCGAGGTCGGCGGCGACTGGTTCGACGTCATCGAACTGCCGGGACACCGCACGGCCTTGGTGGTCGGGGACGTCATGGGCCGAGGGCTGCGCGCGGCGGTGGCGATGGGCGAACTCCGCTCCGCCGTCCGTACCCTGGCCCTGCTGGACCTCGAACCGGCCGAGGTGCTCTCCGCGTTGGACGAGATCGCCCGCGGTCTCGGCGCCCCCGGTGGGGTCCAGCAGGCCACCCGCGCGGCCCGCCGCCCCCGTGAGGCGGACCTGTCCGAGGTGTACCTGGCGACCTGCGTCTACGCCGTCTACGACTCGGTGACCCGCCGCTGCACCTTCGCCAACGCCGGCCATCTGCCGCCCGTGCTGGTCGAGCCCGGCGAGGACGCCCTGATGCTCGACGTGCCGCCCGGCATGCCGCTCGGCGTCGGCGGCGAGCCCTTCGAGGAGGTCGAGGTCGAACTACCCGAAGGCGCCCTGCTCGCGCTCTACACGGATGGACTGGTCGAAAGCCGCGATCACCCCCTCGACGAAGGCCTCCAGGCGTTCGTCGGGGCGCTCACCGACCCCTCCGCGCCCCTGGAGGACGTCTGCGACCACGTCCTCAACACCCTCGACACCCACCACGGCGAGGACGACATCGCGCTGCTGATGGCACGTGTCCAGGGCCTGCCCGCCGGCTCCGTCGGCGACTGGACGCTCCCGCGCGAGCCCCGCAGTGTGGGCCGGGCCCGCGAGTACGCGCGCGGCCAGTTGCTGAGCTGGGACCTGGAACCCCTGGTCGACACCACGGAGCTCCTCGTCAGCGAACTGGTCACCAACGCCCTCCGGTACGGCGAGGGAGACATCCGGCTCCGCCTCCTCCTCGACCGCACCCTGGTCTGCGAGGTCTGGGACTCGGGCCTCGTCCAGCCCCGCCGCCGGCGCGCCCGCGACACCGACGAGGGCGGCCGCGGCCTCCAACTGGTCGGCCTGCTCAGCGCCGCCTGGGGCTCCCGCCGCACCCCGCGCGGCAAGACGGTGTGGTTCGAACTGCCGCTGCCCGACGGGGAGCACGGCATGGTGGACCCGGCGGAGGCGTTGCTGAGCCTGTTCTAGCCCGGCTCGGAGGGGTGCCCGCGCAGTCGTACGTCCCGCTCCGCGAGGTCGCGCGCCTCGCGGGCCAGGATGTCCGCCCGCGGGAGGTCGTCGGTCGTGCGGGCCTCCGACAGGCGCACCCGGGCCGAGACGCCGACCGCCTCGCGGTGGACGGTGACGTACTCGTCCGCCGCCGCCAGCGACTCCCGGGCAACCAGCAGCGCGGCCGCCCCGAGCACTCCGGACCGGCCCGTCGCGAGCGGCGCGGTCGCGTGCACGATCCGGCGCAGGACGCCGAGCGGGTCGTACGGCCGGCCGGACGTCGTCTCCTGTCGTACGGCGGCCAGGACCGCGTCGGCGTGCAGCAGCCGGGCGTAGGTCTCGCCCTCGTAGACGGTGCCGTCGCGGAACGGGGCCAGTTCCGCCTCCGCGCCCGTGAGGGCGGACGGGATCAGGCGGGCGGCCTCGGCGAGCGTCTCGCGCAACCGGGTCACGGCCGTCACCAGCACGTCCGCCCGGGAGATCGCGGTCTCCGCCGCGCGCAGGTGCCGGGCCGCCTCGTCGGGCCGGGCGGCGGCGGTGGCCTGGTGGGTCTGGTTGAGGTGGACGGTGGCGGTGACCAGGCTGTCCTTGGCCAGCTCGACGTATCCGGTGACGGAGTCGGCCATGGGCGCGGTCTCCACCTCGGCCGTGCGGGCGGTCAGCTCACGGAAGCGGGTCTCGGCCGACGCCAGCGCCCCGGCGGGGTCCTCCTCCAGCGCCCGCAGCCCGCGCAGGTTCTCCGCGTCGACCGCCAGCCGCCGCCCGGCCTCCTCGCAGCGGCCCACGACTCCGGCGAGCGCCGCCGCCTCCTCGGGGACACCCTCGTCGTACCGCCGCCGGATCGCGCACGCGGCCGACAGCTCGGCCTCGGCCGCCTCGGCCGCCCGGACGAACGGGACCATCGCCTCGGCGCCGAACCCGGCCTCGGCGAAGGGGAGTTCCTCGCGGAAGGCGCGGAGGCTGTTGTCCGCGTCGACGAGCGCGGTCCGGGAACGCTCGTCGAGGTCGGACAGCGGAGCGGCCGGCGAGGGGTACGCGCCGACGTGGGTCGTACCGGGGGAGGCCGGTGTCGTACGGCTGCGGGTGCGGCGTATCCGGCGCAGGGAGCCGTAGGCGGCGAGGCCGACGACCACGGCGAGGGCGGCCACCGGCAGGACGAGGTCGGCGGAGGAGTCGTCGTCCGCGGGCGCGGCGGCTGCGGTACGCGCCCCTGCAACCGCCGTGTCGTCATTGATCGTCATGCACGGCAACACCAGCCACACGACCGCGGCCACCAGGCCCAGCAGGGCATGCGCCACCCGCACGGATATGTGCGAGCGGCCGCGCCGCGGTCGGCCCCGTATCAAGGATGACGTCACATTTCGGAGCGTATGGGCCGGAATGCGGGGGCGCGAGCGGGGCGGGGTGGCGGGGGTACGGCGAGAGGACGGGGAGCGGATGTCGGATGTGCAGGACATACAGACCGAGGGGGACGGCGACAAGGACCGGCCGGTGCCGAAGCGGAGACACCGCCGTTGGATCCGCTGGAGCGTGCTCGGACTCGTGCTCGTCGTCCTGCTGCCCCTCCTCACCGTCGCGGTCGCCCTCCGGCTCAACTACACCGGCGACCCGGCCGACGGCACCTACACCCGCGACAAGGACGCGATCTGGCTCGGCCACGCCTGGGTGGACGGCCGCAAGACGGACGCCGACGTCACCGCCCTCGCCCGCCGCCTGAGGGACACCGGCATCCGGGACCTGTACGTCCACGCGGGCCCCCTGGAACACGACGGGACGCTGCCCGCGTCGGCGTACCCGAGGGCGCGCTGGCTGATCGGTGCCGTGCACAAGGCGGCCCCCGGCATCCGCGTCCAGGCCTGGCTCGGCGACAAGCTCGCCACCGAGAGCCCGGACGGCATGCGCCTCGCCGAGAAGGACACCCGGGCTGCCGTCGTGCGGTCCACCCGCGAGATCCTCGCCGCCGGATTCGACGGCGCCCACTTCGACCTGGAGCCCCTGCACTCCGGGGACCAGAACTACCTCGACCTCCTCGACGCCCTCCACCGGGTCACCCGCGCCCGTGGCGTCCCCCTCTCGGTCGCCGCCCACCAGATCGACCCGCTGCCCGCGCTGCACTCCGTCGCCGGGACGCTCGCCGGGCACCCCAAGTGGTGGTCGCAGGCGTACTTCGGCGAGGTCGCGCGACGGGTCGACCAGATCGCGGTGATGTCGTACGACACGAGCACACCGCTGGAGAGCCTGTACGGCGGATATGTCGCCCAGCAGACCTCCCTGGCTCTGGAGGTCACCCCCGACTCCACCGACCTGCTGATGGGCCTGCCCTTCTACCGGGAGAACAACTTCGACCACTGGTCCTTCGCCGAGACCGTCCCGGCCGCCGTCCGGGGCGTCCGCCTCGGCCTCTCCCGCACGGACGCGGACCGCGCCAACTTCGGGGTCGCGCTGTATGTGGACTTCGCGGCGACGGAGGGGGACTGGGCGGCGTACGAGAGGGACTGGGTCCGTTAGAAAACCACCTGCGTTCCGGCCCGCCGCACTGCGACGATCTGCCGAATGACCACCACCCGCAGACACCTCACCCGCGACGACCTCGCCCCCCTCGCCCGCGCCGCGACCGGCCGTGGCCTCACCGGTGTCACCCGGCTGCGTGGCGGCACCAAGAAAGGGGTCTACCGGCTGGCCCTCGACGGCGGCACGACCGTCGTCGCCTACGTCTGGTCGCCGGACGAGGACTACTGGGACGCGGGCCCGTCCGACCCCCGCGACCCCTTCTCCGCCGGGACGACCCTCGATGTCTTCACCGCCGCGCATGGCCGCCTGATCGCCGCCGGAGTCCGTACCCCCCGCCTCCTGTACTCCGACACCGCCCTGGACGCCGTGGTCGTCGAGGACATGCGCGGCGGCAGCCTGGAACAGGCCCTGGAGCGGGACCCGGTCGCGGGCCGTGCCGCGCTGGACCGGCTGGCCGCCGAGCTCGCGACCCTGCACGCCCAGGAAGGCCCGGCGTTCGGCAAGGTCGGGCTCGTCGACAACGGCGGTACCCCGTCGTCGAGTTCGGCCGTACAGCGCGTCACCGAGGGCGCCCTGCGCCACATCGAACAGGCCGCCGTACGCGACGAACGGATCGCCGCCGTACGGGAGGAGCTCGCAGAGACCGTACGACGGCTCGCCGCCGCCGTCCGGCCCCGCGACCGGCACACCCTCATCCACGGCGAACTCGGCGCCGACCACGTCCTGTTGGACGACGAGGGCAGGCCCGCCCTCATCGACGTCGAAGGGCTCATGTACTTCGACGTCGAGTGGGAACACGTCTTCCTGCGCATCCGCTTCGGCCCGCGCCACTACGACGTCCTCCGTACCCGCGACCTGGACGAGGACCGGATGCGCCTCTACCGCCTCGCCATGCACGTGTCCCTGGTCGCGGGCCCGCTCCGCCTGATCGAGGGCGACTTCCCGCACCCGGAGGGGATGCGGGAGATCGCGGAACACAACCTGGTCAGGGTGCTGGAGCTCGTGGGACGATGATCGGCATGCACTGGGTACTGGTGGGGGTGGCCGCGCTCTCCCTGACGGTTCTCGCCGTGGGTGGCGTGGCGGGGATCGCGACCGGCTGGGTCGCGCCCTGGGGCCGGTCCAGGGTCCTGCGGCCGAGGCTGTGGGGCTACGGATCGTTGATCGGCGCGGTCGGAGCGGCGGTGTGGACCTTCGTGGGCCCCCTGGCCGGACCGCCGCACGGCCGGTCCGCCTACCTGGCGTGGGCCGGCTGGACCGTGTTCATGGTCGGCCTGCTCATCCAGCTCCGGGCCAAGCGCCCCGGCCGCGCTACGAAGACCTCCTCCTGATCTTCGACCCCAGCCACACCAGCGGGTCGTACTTGCGGTCAACAGCCCTTTCCTTCAGCGGAATCAGCGCGTTGTCCGTGATCTTGATGCCCTCGGGGCAGACCTCCGTGCAGCACTTGGTGATGTTGCAGTAGCCGAGACCGTGCTCGTCCTGGGCCGTCTTCTTGCGGTCCAGGCCGGTGTCCTCGGCCGCGTCCAGCGGATGCATGTCCAACTCCGCCACCCGCATGAGGAAGCGCGGGCCCGCGAACGCCGTCTTGTTCTCCTCGTGGTCGCGCACGACATGGCAGGTGTCCTGGCACAGGAAGCACTCGATGCACTTGCGGAACTCCTGCGAGCGGTCCACGTCCTCCTGCATCATCCGGTACTCACCGGGCCCGAGGTCGGCCGGCGGCACGAACGCCGGGACCTCCCGCGCCTTCTGGTAGTTGAAGCCGACGTCCGTGACCAGGTCGCGGACGACCGGGAAGGCGCGGAGGGGAGTGACGGTGATCGTCTCCTCCTGGGTGAAGACCGACATGCGCGTCATGCACATCAGCCGCGGCCGCCCGTTGATCTCCGCCGAGCACGAACCGCACTTGCCCGCCTTGCAGTTCCAGCGGACCGCGAGATCGGGTGCCTGGGTGGCCTGGAGGCGGTGGATGATGTCGAGGACGACCTCGCCCTCGTTCACCTCGACCTTGAAGTCCTCCAGGTCACCGCCCTTGACGTCACCCCGCCACACCTTGAAGTGGGCCGTGTAGCCGCTCATTCGTACAGCTCCTCTTCGGCGAGGTACTTGACCAGCTCCTCCTTGTCGAAGAGGGCGAGCAGGTCGGCGCGGATGGGGTCGGTGGTCTCACGGGTGAGGTCGATCTGGCCCCGGACCGGGTCCGTGGCCGCCAACCCGCCCGTCGGGTCGGTCAGTTGGCACAGCAGGTTGATCCGGCGCCACTCGCGGTCCATCGCCGGGTGGTCCTCGCGGGTGTGGCCGCCGCGCGACTCGGTCCGCTCCAGCGCCGCCCGCGCCACGCACTCGCTGACCAGCAGCATGTTCCTGAGGTCCAGCGCGAGGTGCCAGCCCGGATTGAACTGCCGGTGCCCCTCGACCCCGGCCCGCCGGGCCCGTACCCGAAGATCCGCGAGCTTCTCCAGGGCCTGCTCCATCTCGCCCTCCCGGCGGATGATGCCGACCAGGTCGTTCATGGCCTGCTGGAGCTCCTGGTGCAGGGTGTACGGGTTCTCCGGAGGTCCTACGGCGGGTGCGACGCCCTCCGCCGAGAACGGTCGCAGCGCCTCGGCCGCCGCCGCGTCGACCTGGGCCTCGTCCACGGGCGGCCGTTGCGTCGAGGTCGCGTACTCGGCCGCGTGCCAGCCCGCCCGGCGCCCGAACACCAGCAGGTCGGAGAGCGAGTTCCCGCCGAGGCGGTTCGAGCCGTGCATGCCGCCCGCGACCTCACCGGCCGCGAACAGCCCCGGCACCCCGCGCGCCGCCGCCGTGTCCGACTCGACCGCGATCCCGCCCATCACGTAGTGGCAGGTCGGCCCGACCTCCATCGGCTCGGCCGTGATGTCGACGTCCGCCAGCTCCTTGAACTGGTGGTACATCGACGGCAGCCGGCGCCGGATGACCTCGGCGGGCATACGGGTGGAGACGTCCAGGAAGACCCCGCCGTGCGGGGAGCCGCGGTTCGCCTTGACTTCGGCGTTGATGGCCCGCGCCACCTCGTCACGGGGGAGCAGCTCGGGAGGGCGCCGGTTGTTGTCCGGGTCCTCGTACCAGCGGTCGCCCTCCTCCTCCGACTCGGCGTACTTCTCCTTGAAGACGTCCGGGACGTAGTCGAACATGAACCGCTTGCCCTCGGAGTTGCGCAGCACCCCGCCGTCGCCGCGCACCGACTCGGTGACGAGGATGCCCTTCACCGACGGCGGCCAGACCATGCCGGTCGGGTGGAACTGCACGAACTCCATGTTCAGCAGGGGCGCGCCCGCGAGCAGGGCCAGCGCGTGGCCGTCGCCGGTGTACTCCCACGAGTTCGACGTCACCTTGAAGGACTTGCCGATGCCACCGGTGGCGATCACGACGGCCGGGGCTTCGAGGACGAAGAAACGGCCGGTCTCACGGTCGTAGGCGAAGACACCGGAGACGCGGGATCCGTCCTTGAGGATCCGGGTGACCGTGCACTCCTGGTAGACCTTCAGGCGGGACTCGTAGTCGCCGGTCTCCTTCTTGTCCTCCTGCTGCAACGACACGATCTTCTGCTGGAGCGTGCGGATCAGTTCGAGCCCCGTGCGGTCGCCGACGTGGGCCAGGCGCGGGTACTCGTGGCCGCCGAAGTTGCGCTGGGAGATCCGGCCGTCCTTCGTACGGTCGAACAGGGCGCCCCAGGTCTCCAGCTCCCAGACCCGGTCCGGGGCTTCCTGGGCGTGCAGCTCGGCCATCCGCCACTGGTTGAGGAACTTGCCGCCGCGCATGGTGTCGCGGAAGTGGACCTGCCAGTTGTCGTTCGAGTTGGCGTTGCCCATGCTCGCCGCGATGCCGCCCTCGGCCATCACGGTGTGCGCCTTGCCGAACAGGGACTTGCAGATCACGGCCGTACGGGCACCGCGCTCGCGGGCCTCGATGGCGGCGCGGAGTCCGGCCCCTCCGGCGCCGACCACGACGACGTCCCATTCCTGCCGGTCGACCACGGACATCAGAAGCCCCTCTTTATCCGCTAGAAGATGGTCGGATCGTCGAATGCGCCGGACGCGACCAGGAACACGTAGAAGTCGGCGAGCGCCACGCTCACCAGAGACGCCCAGGCGAGCAGCATGTGCCGGGCGTTCAGCCTGCCCACGAACTGCCAGGCCTTGTAGCGCACGGGATGCTTGGAGAAGTGCCTGAGCTTTCCGCCGACGATGTGCCGGCAGGAGTGGCAGGAGAGGGTGTACGCCCAGATCAGCACGATGTTGACCAGGAACACCAGGGTGCCGAGGCCCATGTGGCCCCACTCGTACTTCTCGTTGCGGAACGAGAGCACGGTGTCGTAGGTCAGGATGCCGGCGACCAGGATCGCGGCGTAGAAGAAGTACCGGTGGATGTTCTGCAGGATCAGCGGGAAGCGGGTCTCACCGGTGTACTTCTTGTGCGGCTCGGCCACCGCGCAGGCCGGCGGGGACGCCCAGAAGCCCCGGTAGTAGGCCTTGCGGTAGTAGTAGCAGGTCAGGCGGAAGCCGAGCGGGAAGATCAGGATGATGATCGCGGGGGAGATGCCCCACCAGCTGCCGAAGATCTCCCAGTTGGGGCCGTGCCGCATGGGCTCGCAGCGCTCGGCCAGGCAGGGGGAGTAGAACGGCGAGACATACGGGGCCGCGTAGTAGTCCGTGTCGGCGAAGGCCCGCCACGTCGAGTACACGATGAAGGCGAGCAGCCCGGCGGCGGTCGCCGCGGGCGCCAGCCACCAGCGGTCGGTGCGCAGGTGCGGGGCGTCGATCGCGGCGCGCGTACCGGTGCGTACGCCGCCGCTCACGGTATGGGATTCGGTGTCGGGGGGTTCCGTACCAGTTGCCAACGCTTGACTCCGGTCGGGTTCAGGGGGCTCGGCGGTCGCGGGCCCCCAGACCCTCGTCGTCCGAGTCCGTCCACAGGGTGTTGTCGTACGGGGTGTCGGAGATGGAGACGAGATCCGGGCGGCGGCCCTTGGCCAGCGCCGGGTCGGTCTCCCTCAGCAGCGCGAGGCTCTCGCGCAGCCGGTCGGCGTCCATCCGGACGCGGCGCATCTCCAGGCCGCCGCTGCCCAACTGCTGCTCCAGGCGTTTGACGTACCGGAGCACTTCGTCGAGCGAACGCTGGGCCGATGCCAGTTCGTCGTGCACGGACATGACGTGACCTCACTTCCGTGGGCGGGGGCGCCCTGGGCGGGAACGGTCATGCGCCTGCGAGTGTTGCGCGTCACACCTGCCGGTGTGAAGGGACGTGCACGGATTGGCGGATCGCGTGCCTCCGTGCGCGCCCCTCGTGCGCCGTCGATTGCGCCGCACGGGTGGGCTTCCCGGTTGTTTTCGCCGTGTCGCCGTCCGTTGCCGAACCCTTTCCTCTTCAGTGGCCGCATACATGTGATCAGCTCCATATACCGCCAAAAGTGATCATAACGCCCGCGGCTCCCGGAGGTAAGCAGAGATGTCCACAGACGGCGTCGGACTGCGCGCGGTCATGCGCTCGGTCGCCTTCCTCACCGCGGGCGCGCTCGTGGTGCCCGTGCTCGCCGGGTGCGGTTCCGGGGACAAGGCGAGCAAGCCGCTCGCCGAGCAGGACATCGCGGCCGTCCCCCGCGACCGGGTCGCCGACGGCGGCACCCTGCACTGGGCCGTGGACGCCGTCCCGGAGACCCTGAACACCTTCCAGTCGGACGCGGACGCGACCACCACCGCCGTCGCCCAGGCCGTCCTGCCGTCGATGTACCGCCTCGACGCGAACGGGCGCCCCAAGGTGAACCCGGACTACCTGGAGTCCGCGAAGGTCGTCGAGACCGAGCCCAAGCAGGTCGTGCTGTACAAGCTGAACCAGCAGGCCGTGTGGAGCGACGGCCGGGAGATCGGCGCCGCCGACTTCGCCGCCCAGTGGCGTGCCCTGTCCGGCAAGGACTCCGCGTACTGGACCGCCCGCAACGCCGGCTACGAACGCATCGAGAAGATCGAACGCGGGGCCGACGACCTGGAGGTCCGGGTCACCTTCGCGCGGACGTACGCCGACTGGCGCTCGCTGTTCTCGCCGCTGTACCCGAAGGACGTCATGGGCACCCCGGACTCCTTCAACGACTCCGCCCGCAAGAAGCTCAAGGTCACCGCCGGTCCCTTCACGCTGAAGAAGGTCGACCGCAAGAACGACGAGCTCACCCTCGCCCGCAGTACCCGCTGGTGGGGCCACCCCGCCAAGCTGGACGAGATCGTGCTGCGTGCCGTACCCCGCGACGAGCGGACCACCGCGCTGGCCGCGGGCCGGGTCGACCTCGCCGAGATCGACCCCGAGGCCCTCGACCGCATCAACCTCGCCGCCCGCGCGGGCGGCGAGGCCGGCAGCACCCCGCTCGCCGGTCCGAACGGCCTCCCGGCCCACGGCTCCGGCAGCAACCTGGCCGCCGCCGACGCCCTGCGCTCCTGGGCCGTCGCCCACGGGGACGACGAGGACGCCGCCGACGACGAGATCAGCGCCCGCGAGAGGAAGCGCGAGGCGATCGCGGCCTACGAGCGTCAGCAGACGGCCCTGAGGGGCTTCGAGGTACGCAAGTCCCTCGAACCCGCCTACACCCAGCTCGCCCTGAACGGCGCCGCCGGACCGCTCGCCGACGAGCGGGTTCGCCGGGCCGTGGCCCGCGCCCTCGACCGCAAGGCGCTGGCGAGCGTCGTCCTCTCCCCGCTCGGGCTGCCCGCCGTCCCCGTCGGCAGCCACCTGGCGCTCTCCGGCCAGGATGCCTACGCCGACAACAGCGGCGCGCTCGGCGGCCAGGACACCAAGGAGGCGTCGGCGCTGCTGGCCGATGCCGGGTGGGTGCTCGGGGGGCCGTTGGATAAGAAGAAGCAGAAGGCCGCAGGTGCCAAGGGCAAGAAGGCCGACAAGGACTCCGACAAGGACTCCGAGGACAGCGACGACAAGAGCAGCGACGACAAGGACCCCAAGGACCACGCGGAGAAGAGCGACGGCGGCTCCCGGCAGCTCGCGCAGGACGGCAAGCAGTACGCGAACACGCTGAAGCAGGGTGGGCCGCCGGCCGGGGCCTACGCGCCCAAGGGCACGCCCGCTCCGGCCGGTGCCGCGGCCAAGGCGCTGGCCAAGGACGGCAAGGCGCTCACCCTGAAGTTCGTGCTGCCGTCGGGGCCGGGATCCGAGACGCTGCGGACGGTGGCCGGGCGGATCTCCGCGATGCTGCGGAAGGTCGGCATCAGGACCGAGATCTCCAAGGTGTCCGACGAGAGCTACTTCAAGGACCACATCGCGTCCGGGCAGTACGACCTCGCCCTGTACTCCTGGCCGGCCACCGCCTTCCCGGCGACCGACGCCCGGCCGATCTTCGCCAAGCCGGTACCGGCCGCCGACGGCTCGCTGAACGTGGAGCAGAACTACACGCGGGTCGGCACGGACCAGGTGGACCAGCTCTTCGACCAGGCCGTCGCCACGCTCGACGAGGGCAGGAGCCGGAGCCTGATCCGCAAGGCCGACTCCCGGATCTGGGCGGCCGCCGGATCCATCCCGCTGTACCAGCGGCCCCAGCTGTCCGCCGCGAAGAAGGACGTGGTGAACGCCGGTGCCTTCGGCTTCCAGACGCCGGTCTACGAGGACATGGGCTTCCTGAAGAAGGGCGCGAAAGCCCCGGCGGGCAGCGCCGGGGACTGAGCCCGGCGGGCCCCAGTTCCGAAGGCACCGTACGATGGGGTGAGGCCGTGGCGTGTTCAGCCCGGCAGGGTCCGCGTAACACAGACGTACGCGTCGGCCTTCCTCACACTCCAGGAGTACGCCTTCATGGCCACGCGCCACGACATCCGCAACGTAGCCATCGTCGCCCACGTCGACCACGGCAAGACGACCATCGTCGACGGCATGCTGAAGCAGGCCGGTGCCTTCGCCGCCCACCAGCTCGAGGGCGTCGACGACCGCATGATGGACTCGAACGACCTGGAGCGTGAGAAGGGCATCACGATCCTCGCCAAGAACACGGCGGTGAAGTACCACCCCAAGGACGGGGGGGACGTCATCACCATCAACATCATCGACACCCCCGGTCACGCCGACTTCGGCGGCGAGGTCGAGCGCGGTCTGTCGATGGTCGACGGTGTCGTCCTCCTCGTCGACGCCTCCGAGGGCCCGCTCCCGCAGACCCGCTTCGTGCTGCGCAAGGCGCTCCAGCAGCGGCTGCCCGTCATCCTGTGCATCAACAAGACGGACCGGCCCGACTCCCGGATCGACGAGGTCGTCAACGAGACCTACGACCTCTTCCTCGACCTGGACGCGGACGAGGAGCAGATCGAGTTCCCGATCGTCTACGCCTGCGGCCGTGACGGCATCGCCTCGCTGACCAAGCCGGAGAACGGCACGGTCCCGGCGGACTCCACCAGCCTGGAGCCGTTCTTCTCCACGATCCTCCAGCACATCCCGGCCCCGACCTACGACGAGGAGGCCCCGCTCCAGGCGCACGTCACCAACCTGGACGCGGACAACTTCCTCGGCCGTATCGCGCTGCTCCGCGTCGAGCAGGGCGAGCTGCGCAAGGGCCAGACCGTCACGTGGATCAAGCGCGACGGCTCCATGTCCAACGTCCGCATCACCGAGCTGCTGATGACCGAGGCGCTCACCCGCAAGCCCGCCGAGGTGGCCGGCCCCGGTGACATCTGTGCCGTCGCCGGTATCGCGGACATCATGATCGGCGAGACCCTCGCCGACCCCGAGAACCCGATCCCGCTCCCGCTGATCACGGTCGACGAGCCCGCGATCTCCATGACCATCGGCACCAACACCTCGCCGCTGGTCGGCCGTGGCGGCACCGGCAAGGGCGCCGACAACAAGGCGGCCGTCAAGGACCGCAAGGTCACCGCCCGCCAGGTCAAGGACCGCCTCGACCGCGAGCTGATCGGTAACGTCTCGCTGCGCGTCCTCGACACCGAGCGCCCCGACGCCTGGGAGGTGCAGGGCCGTGGTGAGCTGGCGCTGGCCATCCTGGTCGAGCAGATGCGCCGCGAGGGCTTCGAGCTGACCATCGGCAAGCCGCAGGTCGTCACCAAGGACGTCGACGGCAAGGTCTACGAGCCCGTCGAGCGCATGACGATCGACGTGCCCGAGGAGCACATGGGCGCGGTCACGCAGCTCATGGGTGTCCGCAAGGGCCGGATGGACAACATGTCGAACCACGGCTCCGGCTGGGTGCGCATGGAGTTCGTGGTGCCGTCCCGTGGCCTCATCGGGTTCCGGACCGAGTTCCTGACCCAGACCCGCGGCACCGGCATCGGCCACTCCATCCACGAGGGCTTCGAGCCCTGGTTCGGCACCCTGCAGACCCGTAACAACGGCTCCCTGGTTGCCGACCGCGCCGGCGCCGTCACCGCGTTCGCGATGACGAACCTTCAGGAGCGCGGTGTGCTGTTCACGGACCCCGGCACCGAGGTGTACGAGGGCATGATCGTCGGCGAGAACTCGCGCTCCGACGACATGGACGTGAACATCACCAAGGAGAAGAAGCTCACGAACATGCGGTCCTCCTCGGCCGACTCGTTCGAGGCGATCGTGCCGCCGCGCAAGCTCTCCCTGGAGCAGTCCCTGGAGTTCTGCCGCGACGACGAGTGCGTCGAGGTGACCCCGGAGGCGGTCCGCATCCGCAAGGTCAACCTGGACGCCCGCGAGCGCGCCCGCGCCGCGAGCCGGGCCAAGCACGGCTGACACAGACCGTCCACGGTGACGCCGGGCACCCCGCAACGCGGGGTGCCCGGTTGTCTGTTGACTGAGGGTAGGGAAAACCCTCACCTTCGTTCCGGATCCGCAAAAACGGATCGCGGCGCACTACGCTCCTCTCAGCGCTGGTTCTGTCCGCCTCCTGTGACCTGGTGAACAACCCCGGGTGCCGGATTTCACGCCGCTGCACAGCGACCGCGGATGCGCAAGTTATTTTTCATGCCCGCCGCGTTCGGTATGCGGACATTCAAGTCCGATAGGTGTGTAACAAGTCCGTTTCGCAGGGATCTTTCGGCAAACCCTTTGTCCGGATTTTGGAAGATGTACGCGTCAGGTGTGATCGAACCGAGACCTCGTGAGTGTGGTTCGGCCATGGCGCATGGCAGATAGTTAGGCGCGTAGAGCTCGGGAAAACGGGTCACGCGCTGCAGGCGGCGCCGACTCACGAGCGCGGGGGCACTTGACCATTTCAGGCACCGGTAACGGTGATGTGTCATGTGCTCCCCCATGCGGTGAACCAATGGACTCATGAGGAGGAGCCCCATGCGTGGTGCCAAGAGCGCCAAGTGGGTTGCGATAGCCGCCGTTGTGGCGCTGGGTGCGACGGCCTGTGGCGGTGGCGGGGACGACAGCTCGAGCTCGGGCAAGAGCAACGGCGTTATCTCGGTGGAGATCGGCGAGCCACAGAACAGCCTGGTGCCCTCCAACACGTACGAGACCGAGGGCGGTCAGGTCATCAGTGCCCTCTTCACGGGGCTGACCAAGCTTGACGCCGACAACAAGGTCGTCAACGCCATGGCCGAGTCGGTTGAGTCCAAGGACAACAAGGTCTGGACGATCAAGCTGAAGTCGGGCTACACCTTCCACAACGGTGAGAAGGTCACGGCCCAGTCCTTCGTCGACGCCTGGAACTACGGCGCCAACCAGACCAACGCCCAGCAGACCAACCCGCTGTTCAGCCACATCCAGGGCTACAGCGACCTGAACCCGGGCGAGGGCAAGAAGCCCACGACCGACAAGATGTCCGGCCTGAAAGCCCTCGACGACAACACCCTCCAGGTCACCCTGAACGGAGCGTTCTCGGCGTTCCCGTCGCAGCTGTCCTTCACCGCCTTCGTGCCGCTGCCCAAGGCGTTCTTCAAGGACCCGAAGGGCTTCGGCGAGGCCCCGATCGGCAACGGCCCGTTCCAGATGAAGGGCAAGTTCAAGCACAACGAAGAGATCGACGTCACGAAGTACGACAAGTACCCGGACGCCTCGAAGATCGAGGTCAAGGGTGTCAACTTCAAGATCTACTCGAACCTTGACACCGCCTACAAGGACCTTGTCGCGGGCAACCTCGACGTCCAGCTCGTCATCCCCAACTCGGGTCTGCCGACGTACCACAAGGACCTGCCGGGCCGTTACATCGACGAGGCCGACTCGGGCGTCGGTTACATCGGCTTCCCGATCAAGTACAACAAGGCCTTCCAGAACGCGGACCTCCGCAAGGCCATCTCCATGTCGATCGACCGCGAGGCGATCGCGTCGAAGATCTTCCTCGGCGCCCGTACGCCCGCGGACGACTTCATCAGCCCCATCATCGACGGATACCGCAAGGGTGCCTGCGGTGACGCCTGCACGCTGAACCCGACCAAGGCCAAGGAGCTCTACAAGGCGAGCGGCGGCCTGCCCGGCAACACGCTGGAGATCGGCTACAACGCCGACGGCGACCACAAGGCGTGGGTCGAGGCGGTGGCCAACCAGATCCAGCAGAACCTGGGCATCAAGGTCACGGCCAAGCCGTTCGAGCAGTTCCAGACCATCCTGAACGACCTGGACGCCAAGAAGTACAAGGGCGCGTTCCGCATGGGCTGGAACATGGACTACCCGGACATGGAGAACTACCTCCGTCCGATCTTCTCGAAGGAAGCCATCACCAACGGCTCCAACTACGCCGGTTACGTGAACGAGGACTTCGAGAAGCTGCTCGTCGAGGGCGACCAGGCGGCGACGCACGAGGACGCCGTCAAGAAGTACCAGCAGGCCGACGACATCCTCCTCAAGGAGATGCCCTACATCCCGGTGTACTTCTACACCCTGAACAGCGGCTTCAGCGACAAGGTCAAGTCGATGAAGATCGCCGGCCACAACATCCTGTGGGACACGGTCAAGCTCAGCTGACCAGGTTCTGAGCAGTCCTGACAGCGCGGTACGGGGTGAGCAGGGGGAGGGACATCCTTCCCCTGCTCACTCCTGCTGCCGTCTCCCCGTCCGACCGTGCCTCCCCTCGGCCACGGTCGGGTCGAGCACCCCCTCTGGAGTACCCATGGGCCGATACGTCGCGCGCCGCCTGCTACAGGTGATCCCTGTGGTCATAGGCGTCACGTTCATCATCTTCTGCCTGGTCTTCGCTCTGCCCGGCGACCCGATCCAGGCACTGGCCGGCGAGAAGCGCGCCGACCCGAACATCGCCGCGATCCTGCGCGATCACTACCACCTCAACGAACCGCTGTACCAGCAGTACTGGCACTACATCAGCGGCGTCTTCACCGGTGACCTCGGTGAGACGTACAACGGGCGTGCCATCTCCGAGATCGTCTCCGAGCGGTTCCCCGTCACCCTGAAGCTGGGTCTGACCGCGTTCGGCATCGAGGCCGTGATCGGTATCGTCGCGGGCATCTTCTCCGCCCTGAAGAAGGGCAAGTTCCTCGACAACGTCGTGCTGATCTCGACGCTGGTGCTGATCTCGATCCCGGTCTTCGTACTCGGCAGCGTGTTCCAGCTGGAGTTCGGCGTGAAGCTGAAGATCACGCCGGTCGCGGGCATCGAGAAGGGCTGGCCGCAGAGCTACATCCTCCCCGCCGTCGTGCTGGCCTCGACGTCGATGGCCTACATCGCGCGCCTGGTGCGGACGAGCATGACGGAGTCGGTGCGCGCCGACTACGTCCGTACGGCCGTCGCCAAGGGTCTGCCCACGCGTCGGGTCATCGGGGTGCACGCGCTGCGCAACTCCCTGATCCCGGTGGTCACCTTCCTCGGCTTCGACCTGGGTGCTCTCATGGGTGGCGCCATCATCACCGAGCGCGTGTTCAACATGCCCGGTATCGGCGGTCAGCTGGCCCAGTCCCTCTATCTGCGCGAGCGGCCGGTCGTGGTAGGGCTGGTGACCCTGCTGGTGCTGATCTACCTGGTGGCCAACCTCCTCGTAGACCTGTTGTACGCCGTGCTCGACCCGAGGATCCGTTATGAGTGAGAAGACGATAGAGAGGCCCACCACCGACGAGGCCGCCCTCGCCAAGGAGATCGAGGCCGAGGAGAAGGCGGCGGCCCGTCAGGCGAGCCTGCTCAAGGACGGCTGGGCGGATCTGCGCAAGCGGCCCATGTTCATCGTGACGGCCCTCATCATCGTGTGCCTGCTCGCTCTGGCGATCGCGCCCGGCCTGTTCACGGCACGCTCCCCGTTCTCGGACGGCTTCTGCCAGCTGCAGAACTCCATGAACGGGCCGTCGTCCGGACATCTCTTCGGCTACGACGTCCAGGGCTGCGACATCTACACGCGGACCGTGTGGGGCACCCGCAACTCGATCGTGGTCGGCGTGGTGACCACCATCGTCACCACCCTCCTGGGCGGACTGCTGGGCATGCTGGCCGGTCTGGTCGGCGGCTGGATCGACGCGGTGCTGTCCCGTATCACCGAGGTCTTCTCCGCCCTGCCGCTGCTCGTCGGCGGTCTGCTGATCATGTCGATCTGGGGCGGTGGCGACGTGTGGTCGGTGTCGTTCATCATGGCGATCCTCGGCTGGCCGCAGGTCTTCCGGATCATGCGCGGCGAGGTCATCTCCAACAAGTACAACGACTATGTGACGGCCGCCCGGGCGCTCGGCGCGGACTCGTGGCGGATCGCGTTCCGGCACATCCTGCCGAACACGCTCGCCCCCGTCATCGTCATCACCACGATGAACCTGGGCGTCTACATCGCCGCCGAAGCCGCGCTGTCCTACCTGGGTATCGGCATCCAGTACCCGAACATCTCCTGGGGCGTCATGATCAGTGACGCTCAGGACCGGTTCCTGACCAACCCGCACGCGCTGCTCTTCCCGGCCGGCGCCCTGAGCATCACCGTGCTGGCGTTCATCATGCTCGGCGACGTGGTCCGCGACGCCTTCGACCCCAAGACACGCTGAGGGAGGCGTACGTGACCATCATCGACCCGACGGACGCCGTTCCGGCTCCGCGCTCCGGCGATCCGGAGCACACCGGCCCGCTGCTCGAAGTGCGCGACCTGCACGTCGAGTTCAAGACCCGTGAGGGCGTCGTCCGCGCCGTCAACGGCGTGAACTACTCCGTGAAATCCGGGGAGACCCTCGCCGTGCTCGGCGAATCCGGCTCCGGCAAGTCCGTGACCGCGCAGGCGATCATGGGCATCCTCGACATGCCGCCGGCCAGCATCCCCAAGGGGGAGATCCGCTTCTACGGCCAGGACATGCTCACCATGTCCGCCGAGGAGCGGCGCAAGCTGCGGGGCGCCCGCATCGCGATGATCTTCCAGGACGCGCTGTCCTCGCTCAACCCCGTGCTCAGCGTGGGCTTCCAGCTGGGCGAGATGTTCCGCGTCCACCGTGGGATGTCCCGCAAGGCGGCCAAGGCCAAGGCCATCGAGCTGATGGACCGGGTGAAGATCCCGGCCGCCGCGGCCCGCGTGAGCGACTACCCGCACCAGTTCTCGGGCGGTATGCGCCAGCGCATCATGATCGCCATGGCGCTCGCCCTGGAGCCGGACCTGATCATCGCCGACGAGCCCACCACGGCTCTCGACGTGACGGTGCAGGCACAGGTCATGGACCTGCTCGCGGAACTGCAGCGCGAGTACCAGATGGGGCTCATCCTCATCACCCACGACCTGGGTGTCGTGGCGGACGTGGCCGACAAGATCGCCGTGATGTACGCGGGCCGCATCGTGGAGACGGCGCCGGTGCACGAGCTGTACAAGCGCCCCGCGCACCCCTACACCCGCGGTCTCCTGGACTCGATCCCGCGTCTGGACCAGAAGGGCCAGGACCTCTACGCGATCAAGGGTCTGCCGCCCAACCTGCTGAAGGTGCCGAGCGGTTGCGCCTTCAACCCGCGCTGCGAGAAGGCACAGGACATCTGCCGCACCGACCGCCCGCCGCTGGTCCAGGTGACCGAGCGGGACGGGACGGAACTGCCGGGCCGCGCCAGCGCGTGCCACTTCTGGAAGGAGACGATCCATGGCTGAGACGACCAAGGCCCCCGAGCCTGAGGACGCCACGCCGAACGTCTCCGACGTCGATGTCGCCGACGTGCACACCGAGGCGGAGGCCGTAGCCGCCCTCGACGCGCCCGTCGAGCGGGGCGAGCCGATCCTGCAGGTGCGCAACCTGGTCAAGCACTTCCCGCTGACGCAGGGCATCATCCTTCGACGGCAGGTCGGTGCCGTGCAGGCCGTCGACGGCATCTCCTTCGACCTGTACCAGGGCGAGACCCTGGGCATCGTCGGCGAGTCCGGCTGTGGCAAGTCCACGGTGGCCAAGCTCCTGATGAGTCTGGAGCGGGCGACGTCCGGCGAGGTCTTCTACAAGGGCCAGGACATCACCAGGCTCTCCGGCAAGGCGCTCAAGGCCGTCCGCCGGAACATCCAGATGATCTTCCAGGACCCTTACACCTCGCTCAACCCCCGTATGACGGTGGGCGACATCATCGGCGAGCCCTTCGACATCCACCCCGAGGTGGCCCCGAAGGGCGACCGGCGCCGCAAGGTGAAGGAGCTGCTGGACGTCGTCGGCCTGAACCCGGAGTACATCAACCGCTATCCGCACCAGTTCTCCGGCGGCCAGCGCCAGCGCATCGGCATCGCCCGCGGTCTTGCCCTCAACCCCGAGGTCATCATCTGCGACGAGCCGGTGTCCGCGCTGGACGTGTCGGTCCAGGCGCAGGTCATCAACCTGATGGAGGGGCTGCAGGACGAGTTCAACCTGTCCTACATCTTCATCGCGCACGACCTGTCGATCGTCCGGCACATCTCGGACCGCGTGGGAGTGATGTACCTCGGCAAGATGGCCGAGATCGGCTCCGACGAGCAGATCTACGAGCACCCGACGCACCCCTACACCCAGGCACTGCTGTCGGCGGTCCCGGTGCCCGACCCGCAGGACCGCGAGCAGCGTGAGCGGATCATCCTGACCGGTGACGTGCCCTCCCCGGCCAACCCGCCGTCCGGCTGCCGCTTCCGCACCCGGTGCTGGAAGGCGCAGGACAAGTGCGCGGAGGAGGTTCCGCTGCTGGCGATCCCCGAGAAGTTCCAGGGCTCGGACTCCCCGGCGGCCCACGAGTCGGCCTGCCACTTCGCCGAGGAGAAGGACGTCGTGCACGCGGCCTGACGCCCGAGACGGCACGGTCATGGTTCCCGGCACCCCCGAGGGTGCCGGGAACCGGCATTTCCGGTGCCAGGAGGGCGAGTTGCCGCGCCGACTTCCTGTGCGGCCTGCCCAACGTCCGCGAAGAGCAGCTCCGACGCCCACGACCGGATGCGCTCCGGCGCCGACCACCTGGCGTCCCACCGAGTGAGGCAGCGAGTCCTGGCCGCCGCGCCGGGCCGGACGGCCCATGTCCGGCCGAGGCCGTCCGCGCCGCCCCGGACCACTACGCGAGCCGCTGAGCGTGGCCTCGACCGCTCGGCGCCTGTGGCCCTGCGCGGTGACGGCCATGACCTGCGACGACACGAAGCCTGCCCGGCAACACCACGTGGCGGGACGCGAGCGCCCCGCGCTCGCCCATGACGGGATGGCCGCTGTTGGTCGGTCCCCAGCGCCCGCCTGGCTGGTGCTGACCGTCGGCCCTACGTCCGCGCAGGGCTTGTCGCGGCGGTCCGTCGGTCCTGCGCCTGTGCAGGGCTTGTCGCGGCGGTCCGTCGGTCCTGCGCCTGTGCAGGGCTTGTCGCGGCGGTCCGTCGGTCCTGCGCCTGTGCAGGGCTCGTCGCCGCAGTCCGTCGGTCCTGCGCCTGTGCAGGGCTCGTCGCCGCAGTCCGTCGGCCGCTTGCCCTCCCACCGCAGCCCGCTGCGCTGTGCGCCAGCTCGCCGGCACCGACGCTTCGAGGTCGAGTCGGCGGCCGTTGAGGTCAGGTCGTCACCCGTGCCCGCGCCCAGTGGCAGGCCACCTGCCCCTCGCCGCTGCCGGCCAGTACCTCCAGGTCCCGCGACCGGCATGCGTCCGCCACCTCCGCGCGTTCCGCCTCACCACCCGCCAGGACCTGGCAGCGAGCGTGGAAGCGGCACCCCGAGGGGACGCGGGACGGATCCGGAGGCTCGCCGGTCAGTACCACCGGGTCGCCCGGGGCCTCGGGGAGGACCGAGAGCAGGGCCTGCGTGTACGGGTGCCGGGGTGCCGTGAGGACCTCCTCCACCGTGCCCGTCTCCACGATCCGGCCGAGGTACATCACCGCCACCCGGTCGGCGACGTTCCACGCCAGACCCAGGTCATGGGTCACCACCAGGGCGGACAGCCCCAGTTCGGTGCGCAGGCGCAGCAGCAGGGCGAGGATCTCGCCGCGTACGGAAGCGTCGAGCGAGGCCACCGGCTCGTCGGCGACGATCAGTTCGGGTTCCAGGACCAACGCGCCCGCGATGACGACCCGTTGGCGCTGCCCGCCGGACAGCTCGTGGGGGTAGCGCAGGAAGAAGCGCTCCGGGGGACGCAGGCCCGCCCGGGCCAGGGCCTCGGACACCGCTGCCCGTTCGTTCCCGGCGTACCCGTGGATCCGCAGCCCCTCGGCCACCGCCTCGTACACCGTGTGCCGCGGGTTCAGTGACCCGCTCGGATCCTGCAGGACCAGCTGGACGCGTCGGCGGTAGGCCTTGAGGGCGCGGGAGGAGTACTCCAGCTGCTTCCCGTCGAAGCGGACGCTGCCCGCGGTCGGCGGGACGAGACCCAGCAGTGAGCGCGCCAGGGTCGTCTTGCCGCAGCCGGACTCGCCGACCAGCGCCACGATCTCCCCTGCGCCGATGTCGAGTTCGACACCGTCAACCGCCCGGGCCGGCGATGCGCCGTGGCGGCCGGGGAAGGTCACGTGCAGGCCCTGCGCGCTCAGCAGCGGCCGCGTCGCGGGAGTCGTCGTCATGGGGTGCTCCTCGCGTCCTGGACGGCGGCCACGCCGGGGACCGCCGCCCCCACGTGCACGCAGGCGGCCCGCCGCGCCTGTCCCGCCTCCCGCAGCGCCTGGTCCTGTACGGCGCACTCGTCCAGCGCCACCGGGCAGCGCGGGTGGAAGGTGCAGCCGGAGGGCAGGTCCGACGGGTCGGGCGGGTCGCCGGCCAGGCCGCGCGGCGCGAACCGGGAGGCCGGGTCGCCGATGCGCGGGAACGCCGCCGACAGGGCCTTGCCGTACGGGTGCGAGGCGGCCTCGTACACCGCCCGGGCGGGGCCCTCCTCGACCACCCGGCCCGCGTACATGACCGCCAGCCGGTCGCAGGTGTCGGCGAGGACCGCGAGATCGTGGCTGATCATGATCAGGCCCAACTCCTGCTCGCTGACGAGCTGTTCGATCAACCGGAGGATCTGTGCCTGGATCATCACGTCCAGGGCGGTGGTCGGCTCGTCGGCGATCACCAGGTGCGGGTCGCACGCGAGCGCCATGGCGATCATGACGCGCTGGCGCTGCCCGCCGGAGAGCTCGTGCGGATACGCCCGGGCCCGCGCGGGCGGCAGCCCCACGTGCTCCAGCAGCTCACCGGTGCGCTTCCTCGCCGCCACCCTGGTCGTGTTGGCGTGCAGCAGCATCGGCTCGGCGATCTGGTCGCCGACGCGGTGCACGGGGTTGAGCGAGTGCATGGCCCCCTGGAAGACGATCGAGGCGCCCGCCCAGCGCACCGCGCGCACCCGCCCCCACCGCATGGTCAGGATGTCCTCCCCGTCCAGCAGGATCTCCCCGCCGACCCGGGTACCGGCCGGCAGCAGCCGCAGCAGGGCCAGCGCCAGCGTCGACTTGCCGCAGCCGGACTCACCGGCGATCCCCAGCTTGCGGCCCGCCGCCAGCGACAGGTCCACACCCCGTACGGCCTCGGCCCCGCCCGGATACGTCACGGTCAGGCCCCGCACCTCAAGGAGCGTCAACGGGCCACCCCCAGCCTGGGATTGAGCACGGACTCCACCGCCCGTCCGCACAGCGTGAACGCCAGCGCGACCAGGGCGATCGCGATGCCCGGCGGCACCAGGTACCACCAGTCGCCGGCACTGACCGCGCCCGCCTCGCGCGCGTCCTGCAACAGCCCGCCCCACGAGATGACCGTCGGATCGCCGAGCCCGAGGAAGGCCAGCGTCGCCTCGGCGAGCACCGAGGAGGAGATCATCAGAGTCGTCTGGGCGAGGACCAGCGGCGTCACATTGGGCAGCACATGCCGCGTCATGATGTGCCAGTGCCCGCCGCCGAGCGCCTTGGCCCGTTCGATGTACGGCCGCGACTCCACCGCCAGGGTCTGGGCGCGCACCAGCCGGGCCGTGGTCGGCCAGGAGGTGACGCCGATGGCGAGGATCACCGTGCCGAGGGAGCGGGACATCACGGTGGCCAGCGCGATGGCGAGCACCAGCGTCGGCATCACCAGGAACCAGTCCGTGATCCGCATCAGCACGGTCGCGTACGCGCCCTTGAAGTGCCCGGCGGTGATGCCCACGACCGCGCCGATCGCCACCGACAGCACGGCCGCCAGCAGCCCGACCAGGAGCGAGACCCGGGAGCCCCACACCACCAGGCCCAGCAGATCGCGCCCGAACCGGTCGGTGCCCAGCGGGAACTCACCGCTCGGCGCCTCGAGCGGGTTGCCCGGGGCGTCGGTCACGCCGGTCACGCCGGAGCCGACCGTCAGCGGAGCGGTGAGCGCCACCAGGGCGAACAGGACGAGCGCGGCCAGGCCGGTCAGTCCGGCGCCGTGGGTGCGGTAGCTCTGCCAGAACCGTACGGCGGAGCGGCGGCGGCGCTGCCAGGCGAGCGCGCGGGGACCGGGACCGGGAGTGGCGACGGTGTCGGTCGTCATCGGCCCACCCGGGGATCGAGCAGCGGATAGACCAGGTCGGCCAACGTGTTCATGACGATCACCGCCGAGGCGAAGAAGAGGAACAGTCCCTGCACCAGGGGCAGGTCGGGGACGCTCAGGGCCTGGTAGAACAGTCCGCCCAGGCCCGGCCAGGAGAAGACGGTCTCGACCAGGATGACGCCGGCGACGGTCCGGCCGAGGTTGACGAAGACCAGGGTGACCGTGGGCAGCAGCGCGTTGGGCACCGCGTGCCGACGCCGGACCAGGTCGTCCCTGAGCCCCTTGGCGCGGGCGGTCGTCAGATAGTCGCTGCCCATCTCGTCCAGCAGCGCCGAGCGGGTGACGAGAAGTGTCTGCCCGTACTCGACCGCGACCAGCGTGATCACCGGCAGCACGAGATGGTGGGCGACGTCGACGACGTACGCGAAGCCCTCCTCGCCGCCCGACTCCATGCCGCCGGTCGGGAACAGCCCCGGGACCGGGCCGAGGCCCACGGCGAACACGATGATGAGCAGCAGCCCCAGCCAGAACGACGGCACCGAGTAGAGGGTCAGCGCCAGACCGGTGTTGAGCTTGTCGCCGAGCTTCCCGTGCCGCCAGGCCGAGCGGGTGCCGAGGAACATGCCGAGCGCGGTGTAGAGCACGAAGGCCGTGCCGGTCAGCAGCAGCGTGTTCGGCAGCGCCTCGGTGATCTTGTCGATGACCGGGGTACGGAACTGGTACGACGTGCCCAGGTCGCCGGTGAGCGCCTTGCGGCAGTAGTCGGTGAACTGCTCCCACAGCGGCAGGTCGAGCCCGAACTCCCTGCGGTACTCGGCCAGTTGCGCTGCCGAGACCGGACGGCCGCCCGTCATGGTCTTGACCGGGTCGCCCGGGATCAGACGGAACAGGAAGAACCCGGTGACGAGGACGGCCAGCAGCGAGACGGCGGCGCCGCCCGCCTTGCCGGCCACATACCTCGGGTAGGCGCCACCGGTACCTGTCCGCCTCTCCTTGGCGACGGGTGCGGAGACTGCGTCGGAGACCATGAACCGCCTACTCCCGGTCGTCGGCGGTGGTGCGGCGGCGCCTCGCGAGGAGCACCCCGGCGCCGGCGAGGACCACGGCACCCGCGGCGACACCGACGACGACCCCGGTCGAGCTGCTTCCCGACGAGGAGGCGGAATCGGCCGGAACCGCCGACCACCAGCTCCAGTAGCCGTCCTGACCGTAGATGTTGCCGGCGGCCCTGGGCATCGTCTCGATCGACTTGATCTGGTCGGTGCGGTAGGCCTCGACGGCGTTCGGGTACGCCATGACGTTCATGTACCCCAGGTCGTACAGCCGCGACTCCATCTGCTGGACGATGTCGGCCCGTTTGGCGGAGTCGTACTCGGCGAGCTGCTTGGCGTACAGCTCGTCGTACGTCTTGTCGCAGATGAAGTTGTCGGTCGCGCCGGTGTCCTTCGGGGTCGCGGGCAGGGCCGCGCAGGTGTGGATCGACAGGACGAAGTCCGGGTCGGGGTTGACCGACCAGCCGTCGAAGGCGAGGTCGTACCTGCCGGCGAGCCAGGGGTCGGTGACGTTGTCCAGGCAGTCGAGGGTCATGCCGATGCCGAGCTTGCCCCACCACTCCTTGAGGTACTGGCCGACGGCCTTGTCGTTCGGGTCGGTCGCGTGGCACAGGACCCGGTAGTTCAGCGGTTTGCCGTCCTTGCCGACCCGCTTGCCGTCGCCGTTCTTCTTGTAGCCGGCCTGGTCGAGGAGCCCGGCCGCCCTGGCGGGGTCGTAGGCGAGCTCCTGGCTCGCGGACGGCTTCCAGAAGTACGTCGAGAAGCGGGGCGGGATGTAGCCCTGGCCCTCGACCGCGTGGCCCTGGAACACCTTGTCGATGAGGGTTCGCCGGTCCACGGCCATGAACAGGGCGTGCCGCACCCGCTCGTCCAGGAGTGACGGGTCGCCGTCGCCGAACTTCTGGCCGTTCCTGGCCTTCGCGCCCGGGTTGGTGGCGAGGGCGTAGAAGCGGCGGCCGGGGCCCTCGTTGACCTTGATGTCCTTCTGGCCCTTGAGGGAGGACGCCTGAGCCGGCGTCAGGGCGGGCTGGCCCGCGACGAAGGAGACCTCACCCTTGCGCAGGGCGGCCACGGCGGCGTCCTGGTCCTTGTAGTACTTGAAGACCAGCTCGTCGAACTTGGGGGCGCCGCGCCAGAAGCTCTTGTTGGCCTTGAGGCGGACGTAGCTGTCCGCCTTGTAGTCGGTGAGAACGAAGGGCCCGTCACCGACGACGGGGAAGGACTTGTCGTTGTTGAACTTCGAGAAGTCCTTGACGTCCTTCCAGATGTGCTCGGGCACGATCGGGACGTCCAGGGCGGTCATCGTCGCCTGCGGCTTCTTCAGTTCGACGACCAGCCGGGTGGGGCTGGGGGCCGTCACCTTGCGGAAGTTGGTGACGAAGCTGCCGTTCGCGGTGGCGGCCCCCTCGTCCGTCATCATCTTGTTGAACGTCCAGGCGGCATCCTGCGCGGTCACCTTCTGCCCGTCCGACCACTTCGCGTCGGAACGGATGGTGTACGTCCAGGTGAGCTTGTCGGCGGAGGGCTTCCAGCTGGTGGCCAGGCCCGGAACCGGGTGCGCGTCCCCGGGGTCGTAGTCGGTCAGGTACTCGTACGTCAGCCGCAGGATGCTCGTACTGACCAGCCGGACCGCCAGGAAGGGGCTCAGTGAGTCGACGCTCTGGGCCACCGCGACGGTGAGTACCTTCTCGCCGTCGGCGGCCCGCGCCTGTGGGGCTGCCGGGTTCATCGGTGTCGCGAGTCCTGCCGAGAGGGTGAGCGCGAGGGCGCCGGCGGCCGCCACCAGCCGGGGCACCCGCGAGCGCGGGCTTCTCGGGTGTGAACGCCTTCTGCCGTGCTGGTCTTGAGTGCTCATGGAATCGTGACCTCGCGTCATCGCTCGCACAGGGACGGCTTGTCGGAAGCTCTGGACCGGATTTCGCCTGGTGACGACAGCTGGGTGATGAGTGTGTCTATCAGCGGCGGTCCGCACCCGTCAACGGCGCGTGGAACCGGCGTGGCCTGCGAAAACACCGAATCCATGTGCGATCCCACCGGTATTGGTCCAGACCCGTGAAGGGGGCCTGGTGAGGCGTTGACGCCACCACTGCCGGGCCCGTCCACCGTGACGATCTCGTGACTCCTGCAAATGGTCGTGCTGAATGTGCGTCATATGTAGCTTGCCCCCATATTTGCTGCTCACGGATCGGATTCCTGAGCGGCACGCCATGCGTGGAGCCACGCCCGCCAAATGGGCCGCATGGGCGGTGACGACAGCCCTCGCGGCGACGGCCTGCCGGCCGAGAAGCCAGAAGTTCTCGACCTTCCCCGACACCCTCGGCTACCCGGCCTACGCCCCGCTCCCGCAGGCCTTCTTCACCGACCACGCGGCCTCGTGGAGATCGGCAGGGACACGGAGATCCACGACCATCCGACACACCCCTACACCCAGTCGCTGCAGTCCGTGGTGCCGCTGCCCGCCCCGGAGGCCCGCGAACACCGGGAGCGGATCGTCTTCGCGGGTGACGTCCCGTCCCCGACGAACATCCCGTCGGGGTGCCGAGCGCTGCGCGCCGGCGGTGCCCGCGGAGTTCCGGTTCGCGAGCGGGCCCGCGGCACACGACTCGGCGTGCCACTTCGCCGAAGAGAAGCAGGTCGTCCCGCCCGAGGAGCCGGAGTAACACGGAGGCAACTTGGCTGACCCGGTTCCGATATACGGACGCGTCAGTCTCTACAACGTACGGCCGTGCGGGTGCCGTAAACGGGCCGGGACGCGCCATGTCGTCCCGGCCCGTTGCTGTGCCTAGGCCAGCCCCAACGACCGCTTCAGGAAGTCCAGCTGAAGCCGCAGCAGGTTCTCGGCGACCGTCTCCTGCGGGGTCATGTGGGTCACCCCGGACAGCGGGAGCACCTCGTGCGGGCGCCCCGCGGCCAGCAGGGCCGAGGACAGCCGCAGGGAGTGGGCGACCACCACGTTGTCGTCCGCGAGACCGTGGATGATCATCATCGGGCGATGCGGCGCCACCGCGTCGACCAGGCCCTCGTCGTCGATCAGCGAGTTGCGGCGGTAGACCTCCGGCTGCTCGTCCGGGTGGCCGAGGTACCGCTCCTGGTAGTGCGTGTCGTACAGCCGCAGATCGCTGACCGGGGCGCCCACCACCGCCGCGTGGAAGACGTCGGGGCGGCGCAGCGCCGCGAGCGCCGCCAGGTAGCCGCCGAAGGACCAGCCCCGGATCGCCACCCGGGAGAGGTCCAGCGGGAAGTCCTCGGCGAGCGCCTGGAGCGCGTCCACCTGGTCCTCGAGGACCACCGCCGCGAGTTCGTCGCGGACCGCCTTCTCCCAGGCGGGGGAACGCCCCGGGGTGCCCCGGCCGTCCGCCACGACCACCGCGAAGCCCTGGTCGGCGAACCACTGCGAGGTCAGGTGCGGATTGTGCGCGGCGACCACCCGCTGCCCGTGCGGACCCCCGTACGGGTCCAGCAAAACCGGAAGCGGCGTGTCACCGGCGTAGTCCCGTGGCAAAAGCACGGCGCACGGGATCTTCCGTGCGCCCCCCTCGGTGAGCGTCACGCGCGGGGACAAACCGGGATCTTCGGCATACGACGTGACAGTCGCCGACTCCTTGCCGTCGCGCAGCACTTGCGCGCGGGCGCCCGGCCGGTCCGGGGTCGCGGACACCAGCACGGTCACGCCCCCGGCGCGCACCGCGGAGTGCACGCCGGGTTCCTGTGACACGCGCTCCACTCCGAGCTCGTTCACCCGGTAGACGTGCACCTCGCCCGTCTCCGGGGCCTCGGCCTCCGTGCCGGCCGACGCCGAGACCAGGACATCGTCCCCGCCGACGTCCAGCACCGCACGGACGTGCAACTGCGGTCCGGTCAGCGGGCGTTCGCCGACCGCGAGCACCCTCGCGCCGCCCTCGTCGGCGATCCGCACGAGCTGACCCGAAGGGCTCCAGCACGGCACGCCGGGGAAAAGATCCAGCCAAGTTGGATCTTCGTCCGCGTGCACCATCCGGGTCGCCCCGGTCTCCGGGTCCACGGCGAGAAACAGCTGACTGCGCTGGTCGCGCGCCTGTACGAGCAGCAGGGGAGCGCCCGCCGCTGACCAGTGCACATGGGCCAGATAGGGATAGCGCCGCCGGTCCCAGGAGACCTCCGTGCGCGTCCCGTCCAGGGCGATCGCGAACAGCCGTACGTCCGCGTTGGGGGTACCCGCCGCCGGATACGGGACGTGTTGTGGATCACGCTCGGGGTGGGCCGGGTCGGAGATCCACCAGCGCCGCACCGGCGTGTCGTCCACGTGCGCGACCAGCAGCCGGTCCGACTCCGGCGACCACCAGAAGCCCCGCGTGCGGCCCATCTCCTCGGCCGCGATGAACTCCGCGAGGCCGTAGGTGACTTGATCCGACTCCGGGACGGCCAGGGCCCGGTCGCCCTCGCCCTCGGCACCCACGACCCTCAGGGCGCCCTGCGCCACGTACGCGACGTGCCGTCCGTCGGGGGCCGGGCGGGGGTCGATCACCGGCCCGGGGACGGGCAGTTCACGTGCCGTGCCGGCCTGCAGCTCCGCCGCGAAAAGCCGCCCTGACAAGGCGAAAGAGGCCAACTGCACGGCAGCGTCGGTGGCGTAGCCGACGATGCCGGCACCGCCCTCACGGCTGCGCTCGCGCCGGGCCCGCTCCTGGGGCGAGAGGTGCTCCTCGGCACCGCCCAGGAGGGCGCGCGGGTCGGCCGCCACGCGCTCCCCGCCGTCCGCCGCGTCGAGCACCCACAGCGAATGGGCCCGGTCCGTGCCGGAGTTCGAGCGCAGGAACACGACACGCGATCCGTCGGGTGCCACGGTGAACGCGCGCGGCGCGCCGAGCGTGAAGCGCTGGGTGCGGGCGTGCCGTCGGGGGAAGGAGTCAGGCTCGGTCGTCATGCCCCGACCATATTGGCCATGCGCCCCCTTGTGCGGCCGTGCGCCGACGGATGCGCAGGCCCGGATAGTTATGATCACTACCGCATAGTGGGTATGAACCTGCTGGCTGACGTATGGATTTATCTGCCCCCCTGGTCCGACCCCCCGCGTCCCTGGGATCTTTGGAGGTGAACCGCCGTGGCACTCTCGATTTCGGCGGTGGTGCTGCTGGCGATCGTCGTCTTCTTGTTGATCAAGAAGTCGGGGCTGAAGGGCGGGCATGCGGTCGTCTGCATCCTGCTCGGGTTCTATCTGGCGGCATCCTCGATCGCCCCGACGATCAGCGAGCTGACGACGAACATCGCGGGCATGATCGGCAGTATCAAGTTCTGATCTGTGCCTCGTAGGCTGGGGCCATGACGGAACAGCCCGCTCGGCGTCTCCTCCTGGTGCACGCGCACCCGGACGACGAGTCGATCAACAACGGCGCGACCATGGCCAGGTACGCGGCCGAGGGCGCCCGGGTGACCCTGGTCACCTGCACCCTCGGCGAGCTCGGCGAGGTCATCCCGCCCGGGCTGCGGCACCTGACCGGCGCCGCCCTGGGCCGGTATCGCCTGGGCGAGCTCACCGCGGCCCTGCGGGCACTGGGCGTCGAGGACTTCCGCCAGCTCGGCGGCGCCGGGCGCTACCAGGACTCCGGAATGATGGGCCTCCCGGAGAACGACGACCCGGCCTGCTTCTGGCAGGCCGACGTCGACGACGCGGCCCGCCGTCTCGTCGAGGTGATCCTGGAGGTCCGCCCCCAGGTCCTCGTCACCTACGACGACAACGGCGGCTACGGCCACCCCGACCACATCCAGGCCCACCGGGTCGCCATGCGGGCGGTGGAGCTCGCCGCCGACGCGGGATGGCCGGTCCAGAAGGTCTACTGGAACCGCGTACCGCGCACCGTCGGCGAGCAGGCCTTCGCCCGGCTCCACGACGACCTGCCCGGCCTCCCCTTCACCAAGGCCGGTGTCCTCGACGACGTACCGGGCGTGGTGGACGACGAGCGGATCACCACGGAGATCGACGGCACGGCGTACACCGCCGCCAAGAGCGCCGCGATGACCGCGCACGCGACCCAGATCGAGGTGTCCGGGGCCTACTTCGCGCTCTCCAACGAACTCGCGCAACCTCTCTTCACCACCGAGTACTACGAACTGGTGAGAGGGGAACACGGAGGCACCAGGGAGAGCGACCTGTTCTCCGGGATCGAGGGCGCGTCATGAGCGACCGTACGTCGATGCTGGCCCAGCCCCTGCAACGCCCTTCGGCCGGCCGGGCCGCCGCCTACCTCGGGCTCTTCGTGCTCGGCGCGGTCGTCGGGCTCGCGGGATCGCTGGTGCAGGGCGGCTGGTTCCCCGGCGGACTGCTGCTCGCGCTGCTCGGCGAGGCCGGACTGCTGCTCGGCGGGGCACGCGCCGCCGGCAGCCGGGCCGGGGCCGTCGCGCCCGCCGGCGGCTGGATGGTCGCCGTCATCTTCCTCACCGCCAGCCGTCCGGAAGGGGACTTCGTGTTCGCCGCGGGAAGCGGCTCCTACCTCTTCCTGCTCGGCGGCATGGCTGTGGCTGTGATCTGCGCCACCCTTGGACAAGGGCGGCAACCGGGCGGCGACGCCGTCCGACTTGGCAAGTGACGTACCACTTCTCCGTATCGCACGCGTGGGAGTCCCGTGTGGGTTTCCCCAGCGGTCGTGGGATACGGGCCAGAAGTGGCCAGTATGGTGGTGCGCGCCGCCGACGCCCGAAGCAGTGAGGTCGAAACGGGCGGCGGAGCCAACCGGGAGAACCTGCCTTGAGTCGTGAAACTGACAGTCCGTCCTCCGGGCCCAACGGGCGCGGCGGAGCCGCCTACCCCTCGGGCACGCCGCCGTACGGGACGCCCCAGGTGTCCGACGGCGGTCCGGACGCGGGCCGTTCGGCCGCGCAGCCGGAGGAGCGCAAGACCGAGACCACGCTGACGACCCGGATCCGGATCAACATCCCCGGATCGCGGCCCATTCCGCCGGTCGTCGTGCGTCAGCCCGTCGGCGACGCCGAGGGTTCCGTCGACAGCCGTCCGGAGCCCGAGGCCCCGGCGCCCAGTCCCTCCTCGACCACGGGCACCGTCGAACTCCCCGCCGAACCCGGCCCGCCCGCCGCCGAGGAGAAGCAGAGCGACTGGTTCGCGCCCCGCAAGTCCGGCCCCGCCAAGGGCGGTCCGGGCGGCGGCGCCACCAACGGGGCCGGTCTGCCGGGTGGTTCGGCAGCGGGCGTGCCGGGTGCCGGTGCGCCGGGTGCAGCGGGTGCCGGTGCCGCGGGCGGTGCGCGTCCTGGTGCCGGTGGTCCCGGTGCGGCCCCTTCCGGCGGCCCGCGTCACGGGGCCGGTCGGCCCGGTGGTGTGGTCGGCTCGATGAGCGTGCCGGGCGGTTCCCGCTCCGGCGGCACGAACGGCGCCGGGCTCCCGGGTGGCGCCACCGGCGGTCCGGTGGCCCCCGGCCACGGCGGCGGCACGGGCTCCTTCGACGTCACCGAGGCCCTGAACGCGGGCCAGCGTGGCACCGAGCCCCGCCGCGACGACCTCCCGTACTTCGCGGAGAACGGCAATGGCGCCACCGGCCCGAACGGGGAGAACGGCCAGGGCGGCTTCGGCGGCCAGGACGGTCTGAACGGGCAGGGTGGCCAGGGCGGCTTCGGCGGCCAAGGCGGTCACGACGCCCTGAACGGCCACGGCGGCTTCGGCGGCCCCGGTGGTCAGGACAGCCGGAACGCGCAGAGCGGGTTCGCCACACAGGGCGGCCCCGGCGGCCCGGGCACGCAGAACGGCCAGATCGACTACGGCGGCCAGGGCGGCCAGATCGACTACGGCGGCGGCTTCGGCGGACCCCAGGGCCCCGCGGGCCCCACCGGCGGCCCGGTCACCGGCGACGGCTCGGTCGTACCCCCTGCCGGCCCCGACCCCTTCGCCAGGGCGGAGGCCTTCGGCGGCGAGTCCTTCAACGGCTCCGGAGGCTCCAACGGCTCCGTCGGCTCCCCGGGCTTCGGCCCGCAGGGCGGCCCCGGTGCCCCGGGCGGCGCCCGCCGCAAGGGCGGCCCAGCAGGACCCGGCGGCGCCCCCGGCATCTCAGGCGGTCAGCCCGCCCAGGCCGCGCAGGGCGGCCCCGGCACCCTCGGTCGCCCCGGCGGCCCCGGTGCTCCCGGTGCCCCCACCCCCGGCGGCACTCTCGGTGGCGCTCCCGGCACGGGCCTCGGCCCCGGTGGCGGACTGAGCGACGACACCGCGATCCTCACCCCGCAGAAGCCCGCCCCCGCACCGGGCGGCCCCGGCTACGGCAACCCGGACAACGTCTCCGGGCACACCGTCACCAGCGGTATCCCGGTCGTGCCGCCCGGTGCCCAGGGACCCGGCGCAGACGGCCCGCACACGGCCCCGAAGCTGCCCGACACCGCGTCGCAGGAAGCCCCGGCCGCCGCGTCCAAGAAGAAGAAAAAGAAGGGCCGCAGCAAGCTGGCGCTGGTCGGCGGCACCGTGGTCCTCCTCGGCGTCGGTGCCTACGGCGCGGGCCTCCTGATGAACCGTTCCGACGTGCCCAAGGGCACCACCGTGCTCGGCGTCGACATCGGCGGCGGCACCCGCGACGACGCCGTCAAGAAGCTCGACGACGCCCTCGGCGGCCGGGTGAACGAAGCCCTGAAGCTGTCGGTCGGCGGCGACACCGTCTCGCTCAGGCCGGACCAGGCGGGCCTCCAGCTCGACGAGCAGGCCACGGTCGCCGCGGCCGCGAAGAGCGACTACAACCCGGTCTCGGTGATCGGCTCCCTCTTCGGCAACCACCGGGTCGTCGACCCGGTCATGCCGGTCGACGAGGAGAAGCTCCAGGCGGCCCTGGAGGACGCCTCGGGCGGCGCCGGCTCGGCGACCGACGGCACGATCAAGTTCGAGAACGGCAAGGCCGTCGCCGTGTACGGCAAGGCCGGCAAGGGCATCGCCGTCGACCAGTCGGTCTCGGCGGTCGAGGAGGCGTACCGCACCCAGGTCGAGACCGGCACCGCCGGCTCGGTCACGCTCCCGACGACCACCAAGCAGCCGTCGGTCTCGAACGCCGAGGTCGACCGGATGATGAAGGAGTTCGCGGAGCCCGCGATGTCCGAGCGCGTCACGATCAAGACCGACGCGACGCACAGCATCGACTTCGGCTCGCTGTCCCTGCCGAAGATCCTCGGCTTCAAGGCGGTCGGCGGCAAGCTCGTGGAGACGTACAACCTCGAAGCGCTCAAGGAGGCGTACGGCACCACCTTCGCCGGAGTGCAGATCAACGGCGCGAGCGGCAAGCGCGACGTCCTGCCGCAGGACGTCGCCTCCGCACTGGGCAAGGCGCTGCGCGGCAAGACGCCGGCGGACCGCATCGTGACCATCGACACGAACCCGAGCTGACCGACCCGCGGAAACCGCACCGGAGTGCCGCCCGACATGACATCTGTCATGCGGCACTCCGGACGGTCGGCACTGCCCGCCACTGCACCCACGAGGCCACCATGGCCGTATGACAACGACAGCCTCGGTGGTCGCGTTCGACCAGGTGAGCAAGGCATACGGCGAGGTACGGGCCGTGGACGGACTGTCCCTGGCCCTGCGGCCGGGGGAGACCGTGGCGCTGCTGGGTCCCAACGGGGCCGGCAAGTCCACCGCCCTCGATCTGCTGCTCGGCCTCAAGCAGCCCGACAGCGGCAGTGTCCGGCTCTTCGGCACCACCCCGCGGGAGGCGATCGTCGCCGGGCGCGTGGGCGCGATGCTGCAGAGCGGCGGGCTGATGGACGAGGTCACGGTCGCGGAGCTGGTACGGCTCGCCTGTGACCTGCACCCGAAGCCGTACCGGCCCTCCGAGGTGCTGTCCCGCGCGGGCATCGCCCAGATCGCCGACCGCAAGGTCAACAAGCTCTCCGGCGGCCAGGCCCAGCGCGTCCGCTTCGCTCTCGCGACCGCAGGCGACAGCGACCTGATCGTCCTGGACGAGCCGACGACCGGCATGGACGTCACCACCCGCCAGGCCTTCTGGGCCACCATGCGCGAACAGGCCGACCAGGGCCGTACGGTCCTCTTCGCCACCCACTACCTCGAAGAGGCCGACGCCATAGCCGACCGGGTGCTCGTCCTGCACCGGGGCCGCCTGCTCGCCGACGGCACCGCAGCCGAGATCAAGGCCAAGGCGGGTGCCCGCAGGATCACGTTCGACCTGGAGGGCGCCATCGACGAGGGGCCCCTGCGCGAACTGCCCTTCCTCACCGCCGTGACTGTGTCGAAAAGCGGCTCCGCCGCGGGTTCCGGCCAGACCGTCCGCATCCAGTCCACCGACGCCGACGCGACCGTCCACGCCCTCTACGGCCTCGGCGTCTACCCCCGCAACCTCGAAGTCGCCGGGCTCGGTCTGGAGCAGGCCTTCGTCGCCATCACCGCCGCCGAGGAGGCGAAGTCGAAGTGAACAGCCTCATCAAGCTGGAACTCACCCGCGCCCTGCGCAACCGCAAGTTCCTGTTCTTCTCGGTGATGTACCCGTCGCTGCTGTTCCTGATCATCGCGGGCAACGCCGACAGCACGACGAAGGTCGACGGCACGGGCCTGACCCTGCCGACCTACATGATGGTCTCGATGGCCTCCTTCGGCGCCCTGACCGCCGTCCTGATGGGCAACAGCGAGCGCATCGCGAAGGAGCGCGAGGGCGGCTGGGTACGGCAGTTGAGGCTGACCCCGCTGCCGGGACGCGGCTACGTGTTCGCCAAGACGGCGAGCGCGGCCGTGGTGAGCCTGCCCTCGATCGTGGTCGTGTTCGTCGTCGCCGCGGTCGTGAAGGGCGTACGCCTGGACGCCTGGCAGTGGCTCGCCCTCACCGGCGCGATCTGGGCCGGGAGCCTGGTCTTCGCGGCGCTCGGTGTGGCCATCGGGTACCTCGCCAGTGGGGACGCGGTCCGCCCGATCACGATGATCACCTACTTCGGCCTGTCGATGCTGGGCGGCCTGTGGATGCCCACGACGACCTTCCCGCAGTGGCTCCAGGACATCGCCAGGTGGCTGCCCACGCACGCGTACGCTGCCCTCGGGCAGGCCATCGAACAGAGCCGCGCCCCGCACGCACAGGACCTCGCCATCCTGGCCGTCTCCTTCGCCCTGTTCGCGGGCGGCGCGGCCTGGCTGTACCGGAAGGACACGCTGAAGGCGTGAGCAGCGTCGGCATCGGGCAGCGCCCGCAGAACCGCAGGCAACAGGTTGTCAAGTTCCTCTGGATCGGCATCTGGCTGGCCTATCTGAGCGCTCCCGTCGGCGACCTGCTGCACGGCGGCCACCGCCCGGGCGTCCAGGTCCTCGGATGGATCGGCCTGGTGGCCTTCGTGGCCTGGTACTTCGCCCTGGTCTTCCGCACCGGGCGCGGCGAGACCAACCGGGTGGTACTCGGCTCGGTGGCGGTGCTGGCAGCGCAGTCGACCGTTCTCTCCCTCACCCTGGGCCGGGAGTGGCTCGTCCTGTTCGTGTACGTGGCGATCTCCTCCGGTGCGGCCCTGCCGTTCCGGATGGCCCGCTGGAGCATCCCCGTCGTCTCGGCCCTGCTGACCGGCGTGGCCCTCGCCGTCCCGGGCGGCACGTCGTTCCTGGCCGGACTGCTCTTCCCGGCCCTGCTCGGCGGCTTCTCCATGACGGGCGTACGCGAACTGATCCGTACCACCATCGAGTTGCGCGAGGCCCGCGCCAAGGTCGCCCACCTGGCCGCCAACGAGGAACGCCTGCGCCTCGCCCGCGACCTGCACGACCTGCTGGGCCACTCCCTCTCGCTCATCACCCTGAAGAGCGAGCTGGCGGGCCGGATGCTGCCCGACCACCCCGAGAAGGCGGCCCATCAGGTCGCCGACATCGAGAAGGTCAGCCGACAGGCCCTGGTCGATGTCCGCGAGGCCGTCAGCGGCTACCGACGCCCCCGCCTGGCAGCCGAACTCGCGGGCGCCGAAGCCGCGTTGGCGACGGCCGGGGTCGGCGCCGAAATCCCCGCCGACCCCGACCTGACCGGCGTCCCCGAGGACAGCGAGTCGGCCCTCGCCTGGGCCCTGCGCGAGGCGGTCACCAACGTCGTACGGCACAGCGGCGCCCGGCGCTGCACCGTGGAGCTGCTGCGCCGCCAGACCCTCGACGGACCGGTGCTCGAACTCTCCGTCGAGGACAACGGCTCCGGAGGCTCGGGCGACGGCCCCGGCAACGGTCTCACCGGTCTCACCGAACGCCTGGAGAAGGCCGGCGGCACCCTGGAGGCCGGCGGCACCCGGCACGGCTTCCGGCTGGTCGCCCGTGTGCCCGCCGGTTCCGCGGCCGACGTAGGATCCGCCTCATGACGAGCCGCACGATCAAGGTTCTGCTCGCCGAGGACCAGTCGATGGTCCGCGAGGCCCTGGCCGCCCTGCTCGGCCTGGAGGACGACATCGAGGTCGTCGCCCAAGTGGCCCGCGGCGACGAGGTCCTGGCGGCGGCCCGCGCCCACCACATCGACGTGGCCCTCATGGACATCGAGATGCCGGGCGCGACGGGCATCGAGGCGGCGGCCCAGCTCCACAAGGAACTCCCGGCGGTGAAGCTGGTCATCCTCACGACCTTCGGCCGCCCCGGCTACCTCCGCAGCGCGATGGAGGCCGGCGCCGACGCCTTCCTGGTCAAGGACGCCCCGGCGGCCCAACTGGCGGCGGCGGTACGCAAGGTACTGGCGGGGGAGCGGGTCATCGACCCCACGCTGGCGGCAGCGGCCCTGGCGGAGGGCGCGAACCCGCTGACGGACCGGGAGAGGGAAGTGCTGAGGGCGGCCGCCGACGGCTCCACAAACGCCGAGCTGGCGAAGGAACTTCACCTCTCCCAGGGCACGGTCCGCAACTACCTCTCCACGGCGATCCAGAAACTGGCGGTACGGAACAGGGCGGAGGCGGTGAGGATCGCGCGTGAGAAGGGGTGGCTTTGATCGCCGTTCAGGGCAGCGGACCTAGGGGCGCGGGGAACTGCGCGACCAGCCACGACGCACCTGCAGACGCGAACGGTCCTCAGTTGAGCATCGCTCGCGCGGCATGAGCCTGCTGTCGAACCTTGGCCGCCGCAGCTTCGTCCACCGCAGCCACCACCCCCGCATACGCCTCCAACTCCCCCGCCCCCTCGACGAAGTCACCCCGCTGCACCAGCAACTGCGCCCGCTCATAACGCAGTCGCGCCGGATGCGAAGGCAACAACAGAGCCAGCTCCACAGCCCACAGCCCCACATCCGACCGCTCCGGCCGAGCCGCGGCCCACGCCCGCACGTTGTTGAGGATCCGCTGCACCACGTCCAGGGTCTCCGCGGGCACCAGCATCGACGGCTCCAAAGAGGCCCCCGTGGCCCCCGCCACCAGCAACTCGGCGTCGGCCCCCGCCAGCACCCGCCCCCCGTCGAACGGATCCGCCAGCACCTGCTCCTCCCGTGGCCCGAACCCGACCACGAAGTGCCCCGGCAGAGCGACCCCGTACACATGAGCCCCGGCTCGCCGCGCGACCTCCATCCACACCACGGACAGCAGGATCGGCAGCCCCCTCCGTCGCCGTAGCACCTCGTGCAGCAGCGAGGACTCCAGCCGCTGGTAGTCCACCGGCGCCCCACGGAACCCGCAGCGGTCCCCGAGCAGTTCCCGCAGTGACACGGCCCACGAGCGTGGCCCGCCTGGACGGAACGGCAACTGCCCGGCCAGCCGGTCGAGTTCGATCTGTGCCGCGTCGATCCCGGCCTCGTCGAGCGCCCCGTCGGCCTCCGCCCCCAGCAGCAGGCACAGCGTGGACAGATCGGGCCGCTCGGAGCGTGCCTCTTCGGCGAACCGCCGCCGGAGTTCGGCGGAACGTTCGGGCGGTGGCGGAAACGGGGGACGCATAGCTGGCTCGTGCCCTTTCGCGGCGATCGCTACTACCCTGCCGCGCCGGAGACGTCCGGCTCGCGGTAGTGGTGATAGGCGTGGTGCGCGGTGAATCCCATCCCGGCGTACAGCGCCCGCGCACCGGCGTTGTCCGACTCGACCTGGAGCCACGCGGCCGACGCCCCCTCGTCGAGCGCCCGCTGTGCCAGCGCGGCCATGACCGTGGAGGCCAGCCCCCGTCGCCGCAGCGCCGGATCCACCTCGACCGCGGCGAACCCGGCCCACCGTCCGTCGACGACACACCGCCCGATCGCGGCCGGCGCGCCCTCACCGGGCACGGTGGCGAACCACACCGAAGGTCCGCTCCCGAGCACCCGCAGCGCCACCTCGCTCACCCCCTTGCGCTGATAGCGCGCCAGCCAGTCGGCATCGGCCTCCTGGGACAGCACGACACCTTCACCGGGCGACCGGTCCGCGACCGGAGCCAGCGCCCCGGTCCACAGCTCCGCCGTCACCTCCCGTGTCCACCCGCGCGCCTCCAGCTCCGCGCACAGCACCTCCTGGGTGCCCGCGGCGCCGGTCGCGGTCTGTATGTACGCCGGCAGCCCGCGGTCGCCGTACCACCGTCGTACGGCGGTCAGGGCCTCGTCGAGCGGCACGCCGGGGTCGCCGAGCGGGAGGACGGAATTGGCGCGGCGGGTGAAGCCGGAGGCGGCGCGCAGCTCCCACTCGCCGAGGTGCTCGCTCTCCACCGGCTGCCAGCCGCGCGCGGCGATCCGGGCCAGTTCCTCGTACGAGGCGGCCGGGCCCCGGCGGCGGGCCGGCTCAGCGGGGACGATCTTGCCCGCCACCAGCGCGGATTCCGGAATGCGGACGTTCTCGCCGTCCCGGCGCGTGATCAGCAACACACCGTCGTCCCATGATGTGAGAACACCCACCGTGTCGGTGAACTTCTCCTGCGTGACGCCGGTTTCGTCCAGGCGCCTTACGGATACCCGTTTGCCCACGTCAGCTGCGGAGATACGGACGACAAGGCGTCCTGCGGCGGAGATTTCCACAGGTCAGTTCACCCCTCCTGTTCGGATCATGCCCAAGAACGGAGATACTAGGGGCGGGCATCGACGACGCCGCGCTCCCGCGCGCGAGGCGGCGGAGCCTGAGGAGGCCCGCCAGCGCCCTATGGAGGAGGAACGACAGCGTGACCTACGTCATCGCGCAGCCTTGTGTCGACGTGAAGGACAAGGCCTGCATCGAGGAGTGCCCGGTCGACTGCATCTACGAGGGCTCCCGGTCCTTGTACATCCACCCGGACGAATGCGTCGACTGCGGTGCCTGTGAGCCGGTGTGCCCGGTCGAGGCGATCTTCTACGAGGACGACACCCCGGATGAGTGGAAGGACTACTACAAGGCGAACGTCGAGTTCTTCGACGAGCTCGGTTCGCCCGGTGGCGCAAGCAAGCTGGGCCTGATCGAGCGGGACCACCCGTTCATCGCCGCGCTCCCGCCGCAGGCCTGATCATCCGGCACCCTTAGGCGTGCCGCCTCGGTCCCGTACGGCCTGATCACGGCTGTGCGGGGCCGAGGCGTTTGCCGTACGACCCGAAAGTGAGCCCGAACGCCGTGTCCGCAGTCTCCGACCGCCTCCCCACCTTCCCCTGGGACAAGCTGGAGCCGTACAAGAAGACGGCTGCCGCGCACCCCGGAGGCATCGTCGACCTGTCGGTCGGCACGCCCGTCGACCCGGTCCCCGACCTGATCCAGAAGGCGTTGATCGACGCGGCGGACTCCCCGGGCTACCCGACGGTCTGGGGCACCCCGGCTCTGCGGGACGCGATCACCGGCTGGGTCGAGCGCCGCCTGGGCGCCCGCGAGGTCACCCACCGCCACGTCCTGCCGATCGTCGGCTCCAAGGAACTCGTCGCCTGGCTCCCCACCCAGCTGGGCCTCGGCCCCGGCGACCGGGTCGCCTACCCGCGCCTGGCCTACCCGACGTACGAGGTCGGCGCCCGCCTCGCCCGGGCCGACCACGAGGTCTACGACGATCCGACCCAGCTGGACCCGGCGGGCCTGAAGCTCCTGTGGCTCAACTCCCCGTCGAACCCGACCGGCAAGGTGCTCTCCAAGGACGAGCTGACGAGGATCGTCGCCTGGGCCCGCTCCCACGGCATCCTGCTCTTCTCCGACGAGTGCTACCTGGAGCTGGGCTGGGAGGCCGACCCGGTCTCCGTCCTGCACCCGGACGTCAACGGCGGCTCCTACGACGGCATCGTGGCCGTCCACTCGCTCTCCAAGCGCTCGAACCTCGCGGGCTACCGCGCGGCCTTCCTGGCGGGCGACCCGGCCGTCCTGGCGCCCCTCCTGGAGATCCGCAAGCACGGCGGCATGATGACCCCGGCGCCGACCCAGGCCGCGGTCGTGGCGGCCCTGGGCGACGACACCCACGTGCGCGAGCAGCGGGAGCGGTACACGGCCCGTCGCACCCTGCTGCGCGAGGCGCTCCTGTCCCACGGCTTCCGCATCGAGCACAGCGAGGCCAGCCTCTACCTCTGGGCCACCCGGGACGAGTCCTGTTGGTCGACCGTCGCCCACCTGGCCGACCTGGGCATCCTGGTGGCCCCCGGCGACTTCTACGGCGAGGCGGGCGAGAAGTTCGTACGCGTGGCGCTGACGGCGACGGACGAGCGGGTGCGGGCGGCCGTAGAGCGTCTGTGATCGCCTGACCTGCATGGCTGAGGGGCCCGGGGAAATCCCCGGGCCCCTCAGCCATGCAGGTCAGGTACTAGCCGAGCGGGAGGCTCTTCACCGGCAGGGTGTCCGCCGCCGGCAGGCCGCCGCCCTTGGTGACGGAGTCGGTCGGCAGGCCGCCCTTCGTCGCCGTGGACGTCGTGTCGCCGAGGAGGCCCCCGGCGGAACCGGCGGCCTCGCCCGCCGTCTTCTGCGCGACCGGAGCCGCCTTCTTCACGGCCTTGCCGCTGGTCTTGCCCGCGGACGGGACGGCCTTCTCGACCGTCTTGCCACCGGTCTTGCCCGCGGTCCCGGTCAGGTTCTGCGCCGCGCCGTCCACCGTGTTGCCGACGTTCGCCCCGTCCAGAGCGGTCAGCCCGCCGAGGTTGGGGGTGGCCGGCAGCTGTGCGGGGGCCGCGCTGGCGGCGCCGGCCGCACCGACCCCGGCTGCCGCTCCCGCAGCGACGAGCAGCGCGGCACGGGCGATCCTGCGGGTCAGGGGGAGGGACATGTTGCTCCTTCGACGGAGGAAACGTTGCTAGGACGCCGTGACTACCGCTCGAAGCCGAGGAAGGTTGCGGAGGCGCAACGTAAAGAGTTGGCAATGCGTCGCATAATCACCTGCGGATAAAAGCGGGCAAAAAGCTGCCGGTCCGAAAGTCCTTCGAATCCTTGCAGCCCTTTGTTCTCAAGGGTTTTCGCGGATACGGGGGTGACGGGACGAAAACCTGCGCACCCCCGCTCCGGAGACGGGCGGACGTGACCCTTCCAGGTGATCTTCCGAACTACCGTGCCGTGACGATCCGCACCGAGCCCGTGGCGTCCTCGTTGCCCGTCGGCCGCCACTGGCTGTCCGTGTTCCCGGCGGTCCACTGCCGCCCGGCGTACGAGACGCGCTCGATGCGCAGCGCGGAGGAGTTGGCGACCGCCCAGTGCGCGAGCTGCCAGCCGCGTTCCGTGAGGCTGCGGTCGGCACCGGGGCTGGTGTCCCTGCGCACGGGAAGCGTCACCGTGCGCCCGTCGTCCGCGGTGGGCGTCGGGCTCGGTGACGCCTTGGCGCCCACCTCCGCCGCGGTCGTCTCCAGCGCGTCCCGCCCGAAGTCCCGCACGAGAGCGGACCGCACCGCGTCCGGACCGGAGACGGTGGCCTGCGCGGCCTGGGCGGTGTCCGGGCGCCCGTCGCAGGTCAGGGTGGCCGCCGAGGTGCCGGTGAGGGCGGCGGCGAGCAGGGTGGCGTCCGGCTCGTGCTTGGCGTAGGCCTCCGGATAGCCGCTGCGCTGCACGCGCTGCGCGGCGACGGTCAGCGGCAGGTCCTGGTAGTCGTCCACCTTGACCAGGTGCTTGTAGAACTCGGCCGCCGCGTACGTCGGGTCCTGGATCTCCTGCGGGGTGCCCCAGCCCTGCGAGGGCCGCTGCTGGAACAGGCCGAGCGAGTCACGGTCGCCGTGCGCGATGTTGCGCAGCCCCGACTCCTGGAGCGCGGTGGCGAGCGCGATGGTCACGGCCCGTTCGGGCAGCCCGCGCCCGGTACCGACGGCGGTGATCGTCGCCGCGTTCACCGCCTGCTCCGGCGTGAAGTCGTACGACGGTCCGCCGGCCTTGCCCGACACGACCTTGCAGACCGGACCGCCCGAGCCTCCGGTGACGTACTGCACCACGAGGTAACCGGCGACCGCGCACAGGACCACAAGGGCAGCCAAGGAACGCAGGAGGCGGCTACGGCGCTTGCGAGGACGGGGCGACTGCTCTGGCATCCGGACAAGATACTGGAGAGTACTGAGACGTCCGTGCCGGATGGGGGCAGCGGGCGCGAGCGGAGGGGGCGTTAGGGTCGGGAGCATGGCCGACACCCCTCTTGACCTTTCCCTCGACGCGGCTCAGCTCACCGCGCAGCTCGTCGACTTCCCGTCCGAGAGCGGCACCGAGAAGCCCCTCGCAGACGCGATCGAGACCGCCCTGCGCGCCCTGCCGCACCTCACGGTCGACCGCTACGGCAACAACGTCGTCGCCCGCACGAACCTGGGCCGCTCGGAACGCGTCATCCTCGCCGGCCACATCGACACGGTCCCCATCGCGGGCAACGTCCCCTCCCGCCTCGACGACGAGGGCTACCTGTGGGGCTGCGGCACCTGCGACATGAAGTCCGGCGTCGCGGTGCAGCTGCGGATCGCGGCCACGCTCCCGGAGCCCAACCGCGACCTCACCTTCATCTTCTACGACAACGAAGAGGTCGCCGCCCACCTCAACGGCCTGGGACATGTGGCCGAGGCCCACCCCGAGTGGCTGGAGGGCGACTTCGCGGTCCTGCTGGAGCCGACGGACAACCAGGTCGAGGGCGGCTGCCAGGGAACCCTGCGGGTGCTGCTGACGTTCAAGGGAGAGCGGGCGCACTCCGCGCGCGCGTGGATGGGCTCCAACGCCATCCACAAGGCCGCACCCGCCCTCGCGAAGCTGGCGGCGTACGAACCACGCAAGCCGGTCGTGGACGGCCTCGAGTACCACGAGGGCCTCAACGCGGTCGGTGTGAAGGGTGGCGTGGCCACGAACGTCATCCCCGACACCTGCGTCCTGACCGTCAACTTCCGCTACGCGCCCGACCGCAGCGAGGCCGAGGCGGAGGCCTTCGTGCGGGACTTCTTCGCGGACTGCGGGGTCGACGAGTTCACCGTCGACGACCACACCGGCGGTGCCCGCCCCGGCCTCACCCACCCCGTCGCCCAGGCCTTCATGGCGGCGGTCGGCGGCGTGGCCCGCCCCAAGTTCGGCTGGACGGACGTCTCCCGCTTCAGCGCGCTGGGCGTGCCCGCGGTGAACTACAGCCCCGGTGAACCGCTGCTCGCGCACAAGGTGGACGAGCGGGTGAAGGTGTCGCTGATCCCGGAGGCGGAGGCGAAGCTGCGGGCCTGGCTGACCTCGTAAGAAGGCGGTGTGGCGGTGGGCGCTTCATGGCGGACACGCGGACGTCCCCCCTCCGTAACCCGCGTAGATCTACGCTGAGATGGAAAGACCAGGCAAGCGGAGGGAGCGCACATGGCTACCGGGAACCCCGAGGGCAAGAAGCAGCCGCCGGAGGAGCAGCGCCTGGGACCTGTCCTCCGCAGGCGGGGACAGGTCACGGCGAGCACGACCGACCAGCGCCTGCTGGACGCGGGCGGCCCCTCGGACTGGGTCCACACCGACCCCTGGCGCGTCCTGCGCATCCAGTCGGAGTTCATCGAGGGCTTCGGCACGCTCGCCGAACTCCCGCCCGCGATCAGCGTGTTCGGCTCGGCGCGGACGCCGGCGGACTCACCGGAGTACGAGGCGGGGGTGCGGCTCGGCCGCGGCCTGGTGGAGGCCGGCTTCGCCGTGATCACCGGCGGCGGCCCGGGCGCCATGGAGGCGGCCAACAAGGGCGCCTGCGAGGCGGGCGGCACCTCGGTGGGCCTCGGCATCGAGCTCCCCTTCGAGCAGGGACTCAACCCCTACGTCGACATCGGCCTCAACTTCCGCTACTTCTTCGTCCGCAAGATGATGTTCGTGAAGTACGCGCAGGGCTTCGTCGTCCTGCCGGGCGGCCTCGGCACCCTGGACGAGCTCTTCGAGGCCCTGACCCTCGTCCAGACCCAGAAGGTCACCCGCTTCCCGATCGTCCTCTTCGGCAGCGAGTACTGGGGCGGCCTGGTCGACTGGCTCAAGAACACCCTGATCGCCCAGGGCAAGGCCTCGGAGAAGGACCTGCTGCTGTTCCACGTGACGGACGACGTGGACGAGGCGGTGGCGTTGGTGTCGAAGGAGGCGGGGCGCTAGCGCTGGACTTGAACCGTGGTCGGGGGTGCGGCGCTGTGCCGGGGGCCTCGCCCCCGCGACTACGCCAGCCCCCGCCGCGCGACCGCCGGCGGCCGGTACCCCGCGATCGACGCCACCATGTCCAGCACCTGCCGCGTCTCCGCGACCTCGTGCACCCGGTACACCTGAGCCCCCAGCCACGCGGACACCGCCGTCGTCGCCAGCGTCCCCACCACCCGCTCCTTCACCGGCTTGTCCAAGGTCTCGCCCACGAAGTCCTTGTTGGACAGCGACACCAGCACGGGCCACCCCGTCTCGACCATCTCCCCGAGCCGCCGCGTCGCCTCAAGACTGTGCCGCGTGTTCTTCCCGAAGTCGTGCCCGGGATCGATCATCACGGACTCCCGCGGCACCCCCAGAGCGACCGCCCGCTCCGCCAGCCCCACGGTCACCCGCAGCACGTCGGCCATGACGTCGTCGTACTCCACCCGGTGCGGCCGCGTACGAGGCTCAGCACCCCCGGCATGCGTACACACCAGCCCCACCCGGTACCGCGCGGCGACCTCGGCCAGCTCGGGGTCCACCCCGCCCCACGCGTCGTTGAGCAGATCCGCCCCCGCCTCGCACACCGCCTCGCCGACGGACGCCCGCCAGGTGTCGACGCTGATGATCACGTCAGGGAACCGCCGTCGCACCGCCGCCACGAACCCCACGGTCCGGCGCGCCTCTTCCTCGGCGGACACCTCTTCCCCCGGTCCGGCCTTGACCCCGCCGATGTCGATGATGGCGGCCCCCTCGGCCACCGCCTGCTCCACGCGCGCGAGGGCGGGCTCGTCGAGGAAGGTGGCTCCCCGGTCGTAGAAGGAGTCGGGGGTCCGGTTCACGATCGCCATGATCACCGGCTCGTGCGCGCCGAATTCACGCCTGCCCAGCCTGAGCATCCCCTGTGACCTCACTTCGTACGTCTGTGTGTTCGGAGTCTGCGGCCGCCTGCGACCCTAACTGTCAGACTCGCATGGCACGATCGGACCCTGACACATTCGACGCCGGTGGCCCGCCGCCGGCAGGGACCATGGGGACCTCAGCGATGGTTATGTTCTTGTTCCTGGTCATCGCGCTCGCGGTCGTGGTCGCCGCGGTGACGCTCGCCGTGGTCGGCGGCGACAGCGACGGCCCGCTGCCGGACGCCGCCCCGGAGCGCCTCCACGACCCCCTGCCCTACGACCGCCCGGTGGACCGAGCCGACGTCGAGAGCCTGCGCTTCCCCCTCACCGCCCGCGGCTACCGCATGGCCGACGTGGACGACGCGCTCAGCCGCCTCGGCGCCGAGCTCGCCGAGCGGGACGCCCGGATCGCCGACCTGGAGTCCGCGCTGGCCGGCGCCCAGGCCGCCCCGCACGTCACCATGGAGAAGCCGGACCACGGCCACGGGGAGCAGCAGTGACCGAAGGCGCCGCCCTGGCGGGACCGGACGGCGCGCTGCGCTGCCCCTGGGCCCTGTCCACACCGGACTACATCGCGTACCACGACGAGGAGTGGGGCCGCCCGGTCCACGGCGACGACGCCCTCTACGAGCGACTCAGCCTGGAGGCCTTCCAGTCCGGCCTGTCCTGGATCACCATCCTGCGCCGCCGCGAGACGTTCCGGGCCGCCTTCGCGGGCTTCGAGATCGCCAAGGTCGCGGCCTTCGACGAGTCCGACCGCGACCGCCTGCTCCTCGACCCGGGGATCATCCGCAACCGCGCCAAGATCGACGCGACGATGGCCAACGCGCGCGTGCTGGCCGAGTGGTCACCGGGTGAGCTGGACGAGCTCATCTGGTCCCACGCCCCGGTTTCTCACGCGGTGCCCAGGACGCTGGGCGACGTCCCGGCGGTGACTCCGGGGTCGACCGCCCTGTCCAAGGCGCTGAAGAAACGGGGCCTGCGCTTCGTGGGCCCGACGACGGCGTACGCGCTGATGCAGGCGTGCGGCCTGGTCGACGACCACTTGCAGAGCTGCGTGGCGAGAACTCCCTAGGGGCGCGCCGCCCGCGGAGCTCACCGCCCCAGATACTCGGGCGTCTCCTTGTTCACGAACGCCCGCACAGCGATCGCATGGTCCTCCGACGCCCCGGCCCGCCCCTGCAGCTCGTCCTCCTTCTCCAACGTCTCCGCCAGAGTGTGCGACAGCGCGTACGCGAGCGACTCCTTGATCGCTCCGTACGCCACCGTCGGCCCCGAGGCCAACGCCCGCGCCACCTTCTCCGCCTCCGTGGGCAGCTCGGTCGACGGCACGAGACGGTTCGCGATGCCCAGCTCATGGGCGTCCCGCGCCGAGATGGTCCGCGGGAAGAGCAGCAGGTCCGCGGCCCGGCCCGGCCCCACCACCCGCGGCAGCGTCCACGAGATCCCCGAGTCCGCGGTCAGCGCGACCCCCGCGAAGGACGTGTTGAAGGCGGCGGTGTCCGCCACCACCCGGTAGTCCGCGGCCAGCGCGATCCCGAAGCCGGCCCCGGCCGCGACCCCGTTCACCCCGGCGACCACGGGCTTCGGCATCTCCGTCAGCGCTCGCACCACGGGGTTGTAGTGCTCCTTGACCGTGCTCATCACGACGTCGGACCCCTGCATCAGCAGCCCGATGTGCTCCTTGAGGTCCTGCCCCACGCAGAACGCCCGCTCGCCGGCGGCGGTGAGCAGCACGGCCCGTACCGCGTCGTCCGAGGCCGCCGACTCCACCGCCTCCCGCAGCGCGACCTTCGTCGCGACATCGAGGGCGTTCATCGCCTCGGGCCGGTTCAGAGTGATCGTCGCGAGCCCGTCGCTCACCTCGTAGAGCACGGTGTCGGCCATGGCGCATCCCCTCCGGTGTGTCCGCTGCATCGCTGTCCGTATCGATGTCCGTAGGACAGCATGGCGGAGATCGCCGTCCGAGGACCGGACCGGACGTGTGACCTGCGTCAAAGAATTCGGGAGCGTTCACAGCCGGTCGAGATCCGCGCGGCGGCGGAGTATCGCAGCCACATCGCCGAATTGAGTGGTTTTGCTCGCGCGCGTTGCCCAAGCGATGCCGACTGATGTTGGTCATCGGGTCCTGAGATGCGGGATAATGGCTTGGAAGCAATGTGTTCGATGCCGGTGGCGCGTGTCCCACTTTGACGCGCGTGCCCTCCCAGGGCTGTCGGCTTTGACGATGAGCTGGTTTCAGGAAGGGGAACGAGCATGGCGGCCATGAAGCCGCGGACGGGCGATGGCCCGCTCGAGGTGACCAAGGAGGGGCGGGGCATCGTCATGCGCGTTCCGCTCGAAGGCGGCGGTCGGCTCGTCGTCGAGCTGACCCCTGACGAGGCCGACGCGCTCGGCGACGCCCTCAAGAAGGTCGTCGGCTGACGCGGAAGCGACCATACCCTTTCGGCTGCCCCGGCATCACCTGTGGTGCCGGGGCAGTGGTCTGCCCGGCGGGACCCCCTGAATGGCCGTACGGCCCGCACCGGCTCAGCGACTCATCGCGCACCGGTCCAGGGCTCGCTTCGGTCAGCGCTTGACCGCGCACAGCAGCCCGTCGCCCACCGGCAGCAGTGACGGCACCAGTTCCTGGCTCTCGCGCACGGCCCGCAGCAGTTCCCTGAGGCGCAGTACCTCCGTGGGCTGCGGTCCCGAGTCCACCGTGCGGCCGTTGGCGAAGACGCCCTCGAAGACGACGAGTCCACCCGGACGCAGCAGGCGCAACGATTCAGCGAGATAGTCCATGACCTCCTGCCGGTCGCCGTCGCAGAAGACGAGGTCGTAGCCGGCGTCGGCGAGGCGGGGCAGGACGTCCAGGGCACGGCCCGGGATGAAGCGGGCCCGGTTGCTGGCGAAGCCGCAGGCGCGGAAGGCCTGCCGGGCGAACTGCTGGTGCTCCGGCTCGGGGTCGACGGTGGTCAGCACCCCGTCCGCTCGCATCCCGTGCAGAAGATGGATGCCGGAGACGCCGGTCCCGGTACCGATCTCGGCGACGGCCTTCGCGTCCACGGAGGCGGCCAGCAACCGCAGCGCGGCGCCCGCGCCGGGCGACACCGAGCGCAGCCCCGCCTCACGGGCCCGGTCGCGGGCCCAGAGCAGGACTTCGTCCTCGGCGACGTAGGCGTCGGCGAACGCCCAGCTCGTCTGCCGGTTGCCGGTAATGGCCCTCTCCTTGCCCCGTGGTTGCCTGGGCGTGACTGTATCCGTTGCCGCCGGGAACCCGCAGATGGGACCGGGCGTTTAGAGGGGTGGAGACGCACCCGGGGGGACACAGTTGGATCACGATGACGAGCAGGCCCTCGAGCAACTGCTGACGCAGGGGTCCGAGTGGTATCAGCCCAGATCAAATTCTCGTAAAACCGCTTATCCGGAGCTAACGGGCGAGGTGGCTATGGTAGGGGCTCCACTGGAGACAACCAGAGCCGACAGGGGAGGTGCGGCCGCGCCTGGAGATCGTGGGGGAGTGCTGAGGCGCTTCCTCGGATCGGCGGGCAGGCCGAAATCCGTGAACGACACCGCTGACCACAGCCACGCCGGCGACTACGCCCAGACCGCGACCTTTGCCACCGACGCGGACGGGCAGGCGTGGACTCCGCCCACCTGGGAGGAGATCGTCAGCACGCACAGCGGCCGCGTCTACCGCCTCGCGTACCGCCTCACCGGCAACCAGCACGACGCCGAGGACCTCACTCAGGAGGTCTTCGTCCGCGTCTTCCGCTCGCTGTCCACGTACACACCGGGCACCTTCGAGGGCTGGCTGCACCGCATCACCACCAACCTCTTCCTGGACATGGTGCGCCGCAAGCAGCGCATCCGCTTCGACGCCCTCGGCGAGGACGCGGCCGAGCGCCTGCCCAGCCGCGAGCCGTCGCCCCAGCAGGTCTTCAACGACGCCCACTTCGACGCGGACGTCCAGCAGGCCCTCGACACCCTCGCCCCGGAGTTCCGCGCCGCGGTCGTCCTGTGCGACATCGAAGGGCTGTCGTACGAGGAGATCGCCGCGACCCTGGGCGTCAAGCTCGGCACCGTCCGTTCACGGATCCACCGCGGCCGTTCCCAGCTGCGCAAGGCCCTGGCGCACCGCTCGCCGGAGGCCCGCGCCGAGCGCCGCTCCTTCATGGCCCGGGTCCCCGCGCTGGGGGGAGGGGGCGCGTCCGCGTGAGTGGATCACTGCCCAAACCCGGCGAGGGCAGCCTCGCGGAACAGCATCTGGGAGACCGACTCGCCGCCCTGGTGGACGGCGAGCTCGGTCATGCAACGCGGGAGCGCGTCCTCGCGCACCTCGCCACCTGCCCGAAGTGCAAGGCGGAGGCGGACGCCCAGCGCCGCCTGAAGAACGTCTTCGCGGAGGCCGCCCCGCCACCCCCCTCCGAGAGCTTCCTGGCCCGCCTCCAGGGGCTGCCCGGAGGTGATCCGGAGGACGGCGACAGCTCGCCGTTCGGCGGGGGAGGGCTCACCGGTGGATTCTCGGGACGACCCGGCGCCGCCGGCGTCTTCGGCGTGAGACGTGGCGAGCGCTTCGAGTTCGGCTACGTCCCCGCCGGCCCGCACGCCGCGGTGCTTCCGCCGTCCGCCGGCCGGGGCTTCCGCATCCATGACGTCAGCCGTCACGAGGCCGAGCGCTCGGCGTCGCGCGGCATGCGGTTCGCGTTCGTCGCCGCCGGTGCGGTGTCGCTGGCCGCGATCGCGCTGGGCGGCGTCACCACCGGAGTGCCCGGCGACACCGACGCCCGCGGGGGCGGCAGCAATGTGACTCCGGCGCGCAGCCCGGGCACGGGGGCCGCGGTGCCGGAGAACCAGCGGCGCCGCGGCGTGGGCCCACTGCTCGCGCAGGAACAGGGGCAGCGGTCGCTCGGCGACACCCCGGTCGCCCCGACCGAGGCGTCCGCACCGCTGCTGCCGGGGATACCGGCCCAGGTCCAGGACGCGGCCCTGCACACGCTCACGGCGCCCGTGGTCGCCGGTGCGGCCGCGATGTCCCCTCTGATACGTCCGCTCAGCGCGACTCCGCCGCTCACCCTGACCTCCTGGTCCACGACCCCGGACCTCACCAACCCCGGTCTCCTCGCCGCACCCGTCCCCCACACCACCTCCGCGCCCTCCAGCACCCCCCGCTGACCGACGCCCTGCTCCGCGGCGCGTGAACCTGGTTGAATCCACAGGTAGGTCGACGTGCCGCGCACCGCGGCCGGTCAGCTGTGGGGAGAGCATGAACGAGGGGAAGCCCACGAAGGCGAAATGGTGGAGCCGACCTCGGCCGCAGGGGGGTCCGGGAGCCGGCGAGGGGGCCGTACCGGCAGCCGGCCCGATGGGGTCGGACGGGGACTTCGCGCCGCCGGCTCCGGTCGGCCGGGAGAACTCGGAGGGTGACTTCGAGTTGACGCCTCCGCAGAGCACGGACGGCGATTTCGAGCTCAGGCCTCCGCAGACCTCGCCTGTCGCGGAAGGCGGTGACGAGTCGGCGCGGCCCGCGGTGGGCGTCGGCCCGGTGGAGGGCTCCGGCTCGTCTGCCCTCACCCTCGACAAGGCTCCCGTCCAGCCCGTCACCGAGTCCCCCGAGCCGCTGCCCGACTCGGACTCCACCAGCACCCCGCCCTACGGCGTGCCCGGCCCCTGGGCCCCTGCTCCGCCGGTCCAGCACCCGGCGACCACACCCGCGCACGGCACACAGACGCCGACACGGACACCGCCCGCAGGCCCGTCCGCCCTGCCTTCAGACACCTTGGCCCCGCCGCCCGACACCCCAGCCCCTGACACCCCCACCCCCTGGCAGAACTACGACCCCTGGGCCCCCGTGGCCGCCCCCCTCCAGCAGAACGGTGCCGCCGTCGGTCCCAAGGGGGCGCGGGTGCGGCGAGGGCTCGTCGGGGCCGCGGCGGTGCTCGCGCTCGTGGCGGGCGGCGTCGGAGGGGTCGTAGGGGCGTATCTGGAGCGGAACGGTGTCGGGGGTGACGTCGTGGAGTTGCCGCAGGCCGGGCGGGAGGACAGCGGACGCGCTCCGGACAGCGTCGCCGGGATCGCCGCCCATGCGTTGCCCAGCGTGGTGACCCTGCATGTCAGCGGGACCGCGGAGTCCGGCACCGGGACCGGGTTCGTGCTGGACGACCGCGGCCACATCCTCACCAACAACCACGTCGTGGAACCCGCCGCGGCCGGCGGCGAGATATCGGTGACCTTCCACAGCGGGGACACCGCCAAGGCCACGGTCGTCGGGAGGGACAGCGGGTACGACCTCGCCGTGGTCAAGGTGAGCGGGGTCCGCGGGCTGAAGCCCATGCCGCTTGGCAACTCCGACAACGTTCGGGTCGGGGACCCCGTGGTCGCCATCGGCGCCCCCTTCGATCTGGAGGGGACAGTCACCTCCGGCATCATCAGCGCGAAGGAACGGCCCATCACCGCCGGCGGCGACAGCGCGGGCGGCAGTGACGTGTCGTATGTCGACGCCCTGCAGACCGACGCTCCCATCAATCCCGGCAACTCCGGGGGCCCGCTCCTCGACTCCCGGGCCCGTGTCGTCGGCATCAACTCCGCGATTCGTTCCGCCGCCGACGGCGTCGGCTCCGAGAGCGGTCAGTCAGGGTCCATAGGCCTCGGATTCGCCATCCCGGTCAACCAGGCCAAGCGGGTCGCGGAGGAACTGATCAACACCGGCAGGGCGACCCACCCCGTCATCGGCGTCACCCTCGACATGGGCTACACCGGCGACGGCGCCCGCGTCGGGACGAAGGGCGGTGACGGCGGCCCCGCCGTCACCGAGGGCGGCCCGGGTGACCGGGCAGGGCTCCGGGCGGGCGATGTCATCACCGAGGTCGACGACCGCCGTATCCACTCGGGTGACGAGCTCATCGTGAAGACCCGCGCCCACCGACCCGGCGACCGTCTGCGGCTCACGCTGGAGCGCGCCGGCAAGGAGATCACGGTCTCACTGGTTCTTGGATCCTCGGACGGCAGCTGACGCGCACCGATTGACACAAACCTCACAGGCACGGCTCCGAATCCTGTTCCACAAGGCAAACAACCCGGAAAACCGTTCACCGACCCGTGCTCGGAGCGCTCAGGACAGTACCGGTCATACGGGAACGGCAGGTACCGTGGTCCTGGCCCGGATCCCAAGGAGCTTCAGGTGTTCAATGACATAGGACCGCTCGAGCTGATCACGCTCGTTGTCCTCGCCGTGCTCGTCTTCGGTCCGGACAAGCTCCCGAAGGTCATCCAGGACGTCATGCGGACCGTGCGCAAGATCCGCGAGTTCTCGGAGAGCGCCAAGCAGGACATCCGCTCGGAGCTCGGCCCGGAGTTCAAGGACTTCGAGTTCGAGGACCTCAACCCCAAGACGTTCATCCGCAAGCAGCTGGACAACGACGAGCTGGGGCTCAAGGAGATCCGCAACGGCTTCGACCTGAAGAAGGAGATGGCCGAGGTCACCGATGCCGTGCACAGCACGGACACCTCGCCGTCCTCGTCCTCCTCCGGTGGCCGGATCGACATGACCAAGAAGCCCGAGGAACCCGGCAAGGACGACCGCCCGCCCTTCGACGCGGACGCCACGTAAGCCGTACGCCCCACCGGAAGGCGCCTGCCGAGCAGTTCAGCTCGCGGGCGCCTTTTCCCGTCGTACGTGACGCGTTTCATACCCCGATCGCACCTCGTAGGGCCCCTCGTACGGCCTGAACCGACCCCCCGTGCGCCCCGCGCGCCGGGCGGTTTCCCGGCAGCTCGGAGCGGTGTGGCTATGCTGCCGAGTTGTTGTGCGGGCCGTACGCGAACCAGCGACGCCGCCCGAAGGGGGGCGGGGCCGGTCCGGTCCGACGAGAGCTAGTAGGAGGCGTCCGGCACATGGAGACGACGAGTGGGGCAGTCGCGCAGGCGCCGGCCGCGGAGGGTGGCCAGCAGGTTCCCTCCGCCCGGCGCACGGTCGACGGCTACCTTCAGGCGCCCTTCCCCTGGTACGGCCTCGACGAGGCCTTCACGGGGCCGCGCTGGCTGATGCAGGTCGGCACGTCGGCCGACGGGGCCGTCGAGCACGGCTCCATCGGGCACGGCGACGAGCCCTCGGTGAAGAACGAGGCGGGTTCCACGGGAGAGCCGAAGGAGAAGTTCGCGGTCGTGGTGACCGTCGCCGCGAGTCCGTCCCGGAGGAGCGCCGATGGGACGGGGCTGCTTGAGGCCACGTCGGTGTCTTCGGCGGCCTGGCTTGCAGGAGTGGGCTTGCTGTCGTTCACCTGGCCCGGGCAGATGGACCACTCCCTGAGGGACGACTGGCTGGATCAGCAGACCGAGACGGCGTGGGTGCTGGCCGACGACCTTGAGGGGCCCGACTGGTCGACCTTGTCGCTGCCGGTGGACGGAGTTCCTACGCCCTTCCACTACCGGGAGTCCGAGTTCGGGTGGGTGCTCGCCGGGTCCACGTCGGAAGGGGTGCATGTGGGGGCGTACGGGAGAGGGATGAGCGCGTACGGACTCGGCTTCGCCGTCGTGAAGGACATCGGCGAGTACGCATGAATGTGAGTGGGGAACTGCGGGCCGTATGTGGCTGGTCGCGCAGTTCCCCGCGCCCCTGAGGGTACTTGTCTAGAACTTGTTCTTCGGGGTGATCCCCAGCGACAGCCCCGAAAGGCCCCTCTGCCTGCCTCCCAGCTTTCCTGCGATCCCCCGCAGGGCCGCGCCGGCCGGGGAGTCGGGGTCGGTGAGCACCACCGGCTTGCCCTCGTCGCCGCCCTCGCGGAGGCGGACGTCGATGGGGATCGAACCCAGGACGGGGACCGTGGCACCCGTGGTCCGCGTCAGTCCGTCGGCCACCGTCTGGCCGCCGCCCGTGCCGAAGACGTCGACCATCTCGCCGCAGTGCGGGCAGGGCAGGCCGGACATGTTCTCGACCACGCCGACGATCTTCTGGTGGGTCTGGACCGCGATGGAGCCCGCGCGCTCGGCGACCTCCGCCGCCGCCTGCTGAGGCGTGGTCACGACCAGGATCTCCGCGTTCGGGACCAGCTGGGCCACCGAGATCGCGATGTCGCCCGTGCCCGGGGGCAGGTCGAGCAGGAGGACGTCCAGGTCGCCCCAGTACACGTCCGCCAGGAACTGCTGGAGCGCGCGGTGGAGCATCGGGCCCCGCCACACCACCGGTGCGTTGCCCGGGGTGAACATGCCGATCGAGATGACCTTCACGCCGTTCGCCGACGGCGGCATGATCATGTTCTCGACCTGGGTCGGGCGGCCGTCCGCGCCCAGCATGCGCGGCACCGAGTGGCCGTAGATGTCGGCGTCCACGACACCGACCTTCAGGCCGTCGGCCGCCATCGCAGCCGCGAGGTTCACCGTCACCGAGGACTTGCCGACGCCGCCCTTGCCGGAGGCGACCGCGTACACGCGCGTGAGTGAGCCGGGCTTGGCGAAGGGGACCTCGCGCTCGGTCTGGCCGCCGCGCAGCGCGGTCGCCAGCTCCTTGCGCTGCTCGTCGCTCATCACGTCGAGCGTGACGTCGACGCGCGTGACACCCTCGACGGCCGAGACCGCGTCGGTCACGCGCTGCGTGATCGTCTCGCGCATCGGACAGCCGGAGACAGTCAGGTACACGGTGACCGCGACCGCTCCGTCCGCGCCGATGTCGACCGACTTGACCATCCCGAGTTCCGTGATGGGCCGGTTGATCTCGGGGTCGTTCACCGTCGCCAGTGCCTCGCGCACCGCGTCTTCGCTAGCCATACAGACGATGGTACGGCCCCTGACAGGCCCTCCAGTAAGGCCGTCAACGGTCGTCTACGTCACGTACCGACGGCCGATCCGACCGTTCTGCCGGGAATACGACATGCCCGTCGTGCTGCCGCCGTGCCTCCAGTTCCTTCATCAGGTCCTGGAGCTCCGAGCGGATCCAGTCGCGGGTGGCCACCTCCCCGAGACCGATCCTGAGCGCCGCGATCTCCCGGGTCAGGTACTCGGTGTCCGCGATCGACCGCTCGTTCTGCTTGCGGTCCTGTTCGAGGTTGACCCGGTCCCGGTCGTCCTGCCGGTTCTGCGCGAGCAGGATCAGCGGGGCGGCGTAGGAGGCCTGGAGGGACAGCATCAGCGTGAGGAAGATGAACGGGTAGTGGTCGAAGCGCAGGTGGTATGGGGCGAAGATGTTCCACAGCACCCACAGGATGATGACGACCGTCATCCAGACGATGAACCGCCCGGTGCCCAGGAAGCGGGCGATCCGCTCCGAGAGACGCCCGAAGGCTTCCGGGTCCCATTCGGGCAGCACCCTGCGGCGCGGTGCGCGCGGCTGGTCGAGGCGGGCGCGGGCGCGGCTGGTCGCCGTGGCGCCGGAAAGTGTGCGCTCGCGGTTCGGGGTCTCGCGCTCAGGCGTCATGGTGGGCCCCCTCCGCGTCGAACTCCGTCTCCCGCCAGTCCTCCGGCAGCATGTGGTCCAGTACGTCGTCCACGGTCACCGCGCCGAGCAGTGAGCCCGAATCGTCGACCACGGGCGCCGCGACCATGTCGTACGTCGCGAAGAACCCGGCGACGACCGGCAGCGTCGCGTCCGGATCGAGGGCCTGGAGGTCGTCGTCGACGAGCGAGCTGACCAGGGTGTACGGAGGGTCGCGCAGCAGTCGCTGGAAGTGGACCGTGCCGAGGTACTTGCCGGTCGGGGTCTCGTCGGGCGCGCGGCACACGTAGACCTGGGCGGCGAGGGCGGGGGAGAGATCGGCGTTGCGGACGCGGGCGAGCGCGTCGGCGACGGTGGCGTCCGGTCGTAGGACGATCGGTTCCGTCGTCATCAGACCGCCGGCCGTGTGCTCCTCGTACGCCATCAGGCGCCGCATGTCGGCCGCGTCCCCGGGCTGCATCAGGCTCAGCAGCCGCTCCTGCTCCTCGGTGGGGAGCTCGGCGAGGAGGTCGGCCGCGTCGTCCGGGTCCATGGCCTCCAGGACGTCGGCGGCCCGTTCCTCCTTGAGCTTGCCGAGGATCTCGATCTGGTCGTCCTCGGGGAGCTCTTCCAGTACGTCGGCCAGGCGGTCGTCGTCGAGAGCCGCCGCGACCTCCGCGCGCCGCTTGGGGGAGAGGTGGTGCAGGACGTTGGCGAGGTCCGCCGCGCGCAGCTGTTCGAAGGTGGCCAGGAGGCTCTCGGCGCCCTGTCCGTGCTCCTCCAGCGTGAAGCCGGTGACCGCCGACCACTCGACGGTCAGCGCCTCGCCCTTGCGCCGGAACGCCCCGCCCTTGCCGCCCTTGCGCACGAAGACGCGGTCGATCTCCCAGTCCCGGCGGGCCGGCAGGTGGTGCACCGACGCGTCGAGGACGGTGACCTGTTCGTCGGTCTCCACGAGGGTCACGCGCCGGTCGAGGAGCTCGCCGAAGACGAGGCGCTCGGTGGGCCGTTGCTCGAAGCGGCGGACGTTGAGTACGCCGGTGGTGATGACCTGACCGGACTCGATGCTCGTCACCCGGGTCATGGGCAGGAAGATGCGGCGCCGGGTGGAGAGTTCGACGACGAGCCCGAGCACCCGGGGTGGCCTGCGCCCGACGCGCAGTACGACGACCAGATCGCGCACGCGGCCCACCTGGTCGCCGTTGGGATCGAAGACGGCGACACCGGCGAGGTGCGAGACGAAGATCCGGGGGGCTCCCGCTGCCATGGCTGTGCTTCCTTCGGTTGGTCGTTCGTTGTCCGGTTTGCCCGCTCGGGAGGGCTTAAGGCTAGCCCGTACCGATCGGATACGCCCTGGTGAGGGGTCCGGACGGACTGGCTCCGCCCGCGGTCCCCGGCCCCGGTACGCTGCCGTACGCCGCTGAAGGACCCTCGTCGGAAAGGCAGCCCCACCTGTGACCGCGATTCCCCAGGGCCGTACCCGCAGGACCGTACTGGTGAGCGCGATGTGCGCCCTGGTCGTGACGGGGACGGGACTCACGGGGTGCAGCGAGGACCCCGACGCGGGCACCAACGGCGTCGGCAAACTGCCCGCCGAGCAGATCCAGTCCAGGACCCGCGCGGCCGCAGAGTCCGCCGACGCGCTGCGCCTGTCGGGGAACGTGGTCACCAGCGGACGTACGTACAGACTCGACATGCGCCTCAATGCCGACGGCGGCTCGGGATCGGTCACCGCCGAAGGGGCCACCTTCCAGCTGCTGCGGATCGGCGAGGAGCTGTATCTGAAGGCCGGCGCGGACTTCTGGACCCAGGCCGACGGCAAGGGAGACGACTCGGACGCGGCCGCCGACAAGCTGGACGGCATGTACGTGAAGGTGCCGTCGGGCGACCCGGCGTACAAGAAGTTCAGTGGGTTCACGGACAAGGACGTTCTCCTCGACGGGCTTTTGACCCTGCACGGCAAGCTGGGCACCGACGGGCATCACGAGCAGGCGGGTACCCGCACGATCCGCATCACCGGTGACGAGGGCGACGGCGGCACGCTGGACGTCTCGCTGGAGGGGCAGCCGTACCCGCTGCGCCTGGCACGGGCGGGCGGCGCGGGCACGCTGACCTTCTCGGCCTGGGGCAGGAACTTCGCCCTGACCGAGCCGAAGAAGGACGAGACGGTGGACTACGGCAGGCAGCTGCCGACTTCCTAGCCGCGTTTGCGGCGCTTCAGGAGCAGCCGGGGAAGCCCGGCCGGGATCGGTTCACGGGTGGTCGCCGGTGTCGGCAGCGGCGGTTCGGCGAGGTCGCCGTCGGGCAGCGGGCCCGTGACCCCGGTGGGCTCCAGCCGAACCACCCGGCACTCGCGGGACCAACGCTCCGTCATGGCCTCGCCGTCGGGGGCGTTCAGCCGTTTCCCCTTGAGCTCGGCGACGGCCGCTTCCCACGCCTCGGACCCGGGCGCGAGCTCCACGACCTTCGCCGTCCAGGAGACCAGTCGGCCGCCCTTGTCCTTGCTGCGGACGGTCACCTCGGCCGGGCCGCCGTCGGCAAGACCCGGCAGCGGCTGCTCCCCGGGCCCGTCGCCCACCAGGCAGGCCGCACCTTCGTGCCACACATGCCACAGCGCGCGGACCGGGCTCCCGGGCCCCTTGACCCAGACGAGGCCGGACTTCTTGGTGGCCTCCTCGACGAGGGCCCGGTCGAGCAGCTCACTGGTCATGGCTCCCACTCTAGAGCCAGCCGTTGCGCTTGAGGGTGCGGTGGATGCCGAGACAGAGGACCACGGTGATGCCCATGATCACGGGGTAGCCGTACCGCCAGTGCAGCTCCGGCATGTGGTCGAAGTTCATGCCGTAGACCCCGCACACCATCGTCGGTACGGCGATGATCGCGGCCCAGGACGTGATCTTCCGCATGTCCTCGTTCTGGGCGACGGACGCCTGCGCGAGGTTGGCCTGGAGGATCGAGTTGAGGAGCTCGTCGAAGCCGAGGACCTGCTCCTGGACGCGGGCGAGGTGGTCGGCGACGTCCCGGAAGTACTTCTGGATGTCGGGGTCCACGAGCCGCATCGGCCGCTCGCTGAGCAGCTGCATGGGCCGCAGCAGCGGGGCGACCGCGCGCTTGAACTCCAGCACCTCACGCTTGAGCTGGTAGATCCGGGCCGAGTCGACACCGCGCGAGACCTTGCCGCCGCGTCCCGGGGTGAACACCTCGGTCTCCACCTCGTCGATGTCGTCCTGCACCGCGTCGGCGACCGCGACATAGCCGTCCACGACATGGTCGGCGATGGAGTGCAGCACCGCCGAGGGGCCCTTGGCGAGCAGCTCGGGGTCGTCCTGGAGCCGGTGGCGCAGCGCCCTGAGCGAGCCCTGGCCGCCGTGCCGGACGGTGATGAAGAAGTCCCGGCCGGTGAAGCACATGACCTCGCCGGTCTCGACGATCTCGCTGTTGGCGGTGAGCTCGTCGTGCTCGACGTAGTGGATGGTCTTGAAGACCGTGAACAGGGAGTCGTCGTAGCGCTCCAGCTTGGGCCGCTGGTGGGCCTGCACGGCGTCCTCGACGGCGAGCGGGTGCAGCCCGAACTCGCTTGCGATACCGGAGAATTCGGCCTCGCTCGGCTCGTGCAGACCGATCCACACGAACCCGCCGTCGCGGCGCACCTGGCGCATCGCCTCGTGCGGGCCCAGCTGGCAGTCGGTCTCCACGCGCCGGCCGTCGCGGTAGACGGCGCAGTCGACGACGGCGGAGGGCGTCGAGGGGTCGCGCGTCGCGTCGTACGCGCCGGTGTCCTTGCGCAGCGAGGGACGCGACGGGCGTACGGCGGCACGCAGGTCACGGATCATCGACATGGCAGGCTCCTTCGTGACGGGCAACAAAGGGCACCGGCGACGGGTGGAACTACCCGGAATGGGGACGTCCGCAAAATCGGGTGTTTGGCACGTCCGCAAAGCGGGGAGCACCGCACCATCGCGGTGGCGAACTTCGTTACTGATTCAGGTACTGCTGCAGCTACTGCTTCAGATCAGACAGATCAGGCAAAACGAACGAAGTGCTCTTCCGCACGAAGACGCGAACGTGAAAGGCGGCGGTTGCCGAACGTCACAGAGCTGCATCAGCGGCCGGAAGAACGAGTGGTACTACCAGGTCGACTTCGATCCATGACAGCCCCACCTCCTCCGGCCGGTCCCTCGTAAGGGACGATCCATTCCCGCATAGGGAGTCTCACTGGCGTCGGGACTCGATACGCGACGCTTCTGCGTGCTGCCCCGACGACCGGGCCAGAGTATCAGCAGGCCGAAGTGTCAAGGCGCTGCTTTGCCCGGTACTGACGAGTTCTATGCTCGCCGCATGGCTGATGTTCTTCCTCTGGTCGAGGCCCGGTTGCGCAGCGCGCTGGGCGAGCCGGACGCGCGCGCGGCGGTCACCTTCCTGGGCACGGACCGCATCGAGGTGCTCCGTTTCACCGAGGGCGACATCGTCCGCTACGCCACGCTCGGCATGTCCGCCCAGCCGATGAGCGACCCCACCGCGATGCTCGCCGACCCGGTCGCGGGCCCCCGTGCCGAACTGGTCCTCTCGGTACGGGGAGGGCTCGCCGACACCGACAAGGTGCTCCGCCCGCTCGCCGTGCTCGGCGCGTCCCCGCAGGTCGAGGGAGTGATCGTGGCTCCGGGTGCCTCGCTCGACGTGGGCGAACCCCTGTGGCCCGGCGCCCCGTTCACCTCGGTCCTGGTCGCCGAACCGGGCGGCCTCGTCGAGGACCTGGAGCTCGACGAGCCCCTCGACCCGGTCCGCTTCCTGCCCCTGCTCCCCATGACGCCGAACGAGGCGGCCTGGAAGCGCGTCCACGGCGCCCAGGCCCTCCAGGAGCGCTGGCTGACGAACGGGACGGACCTGAGGGATCCCTCCCGCAGGTCCGTCCCACTTGAGTGACTGATCTCACCAACCGGTGGCCGAAAAGCGTCAGTTGGCGAACACCGTGACGCTGTCCTCCACGGCGTGCTTCGGAGACAGCTCCTCCGCCTCGTGTGTGAGCGCCTTCCGCCGTACGACGGCCACGAGCGCACCCAGCAGGGCGGTCACCGCCGCCACCACGAACGGGATGTGGATGTCGGTCCACTCCTCGATCTTCGGCGCGAAGTAGGGCGCCGCGGCGGCCGCGAACCAGCGCACGAAGTTGTAGCCGGCGCTCGCCACGGGCCGCGGGGCGTCCGAGACACCGAGCGCCAGCTCCGTGTAGACCGTGTTGTTCACGCCGATGAAGGCGCCGGACAGGATCGTGCAGACGATGGCCGCGGTGTGGTTGCCGTAGCCGAGGACGAGCACGTCGATCGCGAGCAGGACGAGCGAGCCGCCGAGCACCTTCAGCGAACCGAACCGCTCCTGGAGGCGCGGCGCGGCGAACACCGAGAAGACGGCGAGCAGCACACCCCAGGCGAAGAACACGGCACCCGACTTGTACGGGGTCATGTCCAGCACGAAGGGCGTGAAGGCCAGCACGGTGAAGAACGTGTAGTTGTAGAAGAAGGACGAGGCCGCCGCCGAGGCCAGTCCGCCGTGGCCGAGCGCCTTGATCGGGTCCAGCAGGGACGTCTTCTGGGCCGGCTTCGGCTGCTCCTTCAGGAACACGGTGATGCACAGGAAGCCGACGGCCATCAGGAAGGCCGTACCGAAGAACGGGTAGCGCCAACTGGCGTCGCCGAGCAGCGCGCCGAGCAGCGGGCCGCACGCCATGCCGAGGCCGAGGGCGGACTCGTACAGCAGGATCGCCGCCGCGCTGCCGCCGGCCGCCGCGCCGACGATGACGGCGAGGGCCGTGGAGACGAACAGGGCGTTGCCCAGGCCCCAGCCGGCCCGGAAGCCGACCAGTTCCCCGACCGAGCCCGAGGTGCCCGCGAGCCCCGCGAAGACCACGACGAGGGCGAGGCCGAGCAGCAGGGTCTTCCTGCCGCCGATGCGGCTGGAGACGAAGCCGGTGAACAGCATTGCGATCGCAGTGATCAGGAAGTACGAGGTGAACAGGAGGGAGACCTGGCTCGCCGTCGCGTCCAGGCCCTTGGCGATCGACGGCAGGATCGGGTCCACGAGTCCGATGCCCATGAAGGCGACGACGGACGCACCCGCCGTCGCCCACACGGCCTTCGGCTGGCGCAGGATGCCGCCGGCTCCCGCATCAAAGGGGTCCATGGTCTTTCCTCCACTCCTCACGGAGATAGTTGGTATATGCACATAGTAAGTTAGGTCAGCTAATGAATGCAAGCTACATCTAAATCTTCCTGGTGAGGCCCGGGTGAACCGCTTCCGTCCGGACGGGTGATCGTCCTTGACGTGGGGGAGCGAGGGTAGGACCGTGGGGCCCTATGAGGGGCGAACCCAGTTGCCCGAAGTGTGGTGGCCGGGTCAGGGCTCCCGGACTCTTCGCCGATACCTGGCAGTGCGATGTGCACGGGACCGTGCACCCGCTGCAGCCCGTGATCCCGCCCAGCGTCGAGGCGCTCGATGTCGTGGTGCATCGCACGCAGGTGCCGGTGTGGATGCCGTGGCCGCTGCCGGTGGGCTGGCTGTTCACGGGCGTGGCCTGCGCCGGCGACGACCGCAGTGGCGGTCGCGCCACGGCTGTGGCGTGCACGGGACCCGGACCGCTCGGCGGTGTCGGCGAGCTGATTCTCGTCTCCGAGGAGCTCGGGGTCGGGCTCGGGGCGCGGTACGCGGGCATCGACGGGCCGGATCCGGGGCCGTACATGAGCGTGGAGAAGCCGCCGCAGGCGAAGGTGCTGGCCGCCGGTCGGCCGACTCCGCTGTGGCATGTCTCCGGGGCGCCGGACGACAGAGCCGTGTTCGCGGGGGAGGCGCTCGGGATGTGGCTGTGGGCGGTCGTCTGGCCCGAGCAGTCAGGGCTGCTGATGTACGACGAGCTGGTGCTGACGGATCTGCGGGACGCGGGGGCCGAGGTGGAGCTGGTGCCCTGCGGGGCGTTGTCGCCGCGTTTGTTGAAGCCGTAGCGCCTGTCAGGGTGGGGCTTCTGTCGCCGGGCGGCTGCGGATTCGTTGCGGCTGGTCGCGCCCACGCGGCGGTAGCCGCACATCGATACAGCCCCGCGCCCCTGGGTTGGATACCCTTGGGTGTCCTTTTCTGTTGCAGCCCGTTGGAGTCCCCCCTCGTGCGTATCGATCTGCACTGTCACTCCACGGCTTCTGATGGCACCGACACCCCCGCCGAGCTGGTGCGCAACGCCGCCGCTGCCGGGCTGGACGTCGTCGCGCTCACCGATCACGACACGACCCGGGGGTACGGCGAGGCCATGGCCGCGCTGCCCGCGGGGCTGACCCTCGTCACCGGGGCCGAGCTGTCCTGTCGGATCGACGGGGTGTCCATGCACATGCTGGCCTACCTGTTCGACCCCGAGGAGCCGGAGCTGCTCGCCGAGCGGGAGCTGGTGCGGGACGACCGGGTGCCCCGGGCGCGCGCGATGGTCGCGAGGCTCCAGGAGCTGGGTGTGCCGGTCACCTGGGAGCAGGTGGCGCGGATCGCTGGGGACGGGTCCGTGGGGCGGCCCCACGTCGCCACCGCGCTCGTCGAACTCGGGGTCGTACCCAGCGTGGACGACGCTTTCACGACCGACTGGCTGGCCGACGGCGGCCGCGCCCACGTGGCGAAGCACGAGACCGACCCCTTCGAGGCGATCCGGCTGGTCAAGGGGGCCGGCGGGGTAACCGTGTTCGCCCACCCTGGCGCGAGCAAGCGCGGTCACACCGTCCCGGAGTCCGCGATCGCCGAGATGGCCGCCGCCGGGCTCGACGGCATCGAGGTCGACCACATGGACCACGACGAGGACACCCGCGTACGGCTGCGCGGACTCGCCACCGACCTGGGGCTGCTCGTCACCGGCTCCAGCGACTACCACGGCAGCCGCAAGACGGTCGCGCTCGGCGAGTACACGACGGACCCCGAGGTGTACGGCGAGATCACGCGCCGGGCGACGGGTGCGTTTCCCGTCCCGGGGACCGGCGGGGCCTGAATCGCCCGCGTTCCGTCGTGCCCCTTCTCCTTGTTAGGCCAGTTCCGTCATGTTCGACGTCGCCGTCTTCGGCTCGCTCTTCCTCACCCTGTTCGTCATCATGGATCCCCCGGGGATCACCCCGATCTTCCTCGCCCTGACCGCCGGCCGCCCCGGCAAGGTGCAGAAGCGGATGGCCTTCCAGGCCGTCTGTGTGGCGGGCGGTGTCATCACCGTCTTCGGGCTCCTGGGCCACCAGATCCTGAACTACCTGCATGTCTCCGTGCCCGCCTTGATGATCGCGGGCGGGCTGCTGCTCCTGCTGATCGCGCTGGACCTGCTCACCGGCAAGACGGACGAGCCGAAGCAGACCAAGGACGTGAACGTGGCCCTCGTGCCGCTCGGCATGCCGCTGCTGGCGGGCCCGGGTGCGATCGTCTCCGTGATCCTCGCCGTGCAGAAGGCGGACACCGTGGCCATGGAGGTGTCGGTGTGGTGCGCGATCCTCGCCATCCATGTCGTGCTGTGGCTGGTGATGCGGTACTCGCTGCTGATCATCCGGGTCATCAAGGACGGCGGGGTCGTGCTGGTGACCCGGCTCGCGGGCATGATGCTCTCCGCGATCGCCGTGCAGCAGATCATCAACGGGGTCACCCAGGTGATCCGGACCAGCTGAAAGGGCCCCGGTCCGAGAACCGGGGCCCTGAAGCGTCTACGGTGATCCGCGTCTGTTACGAGGCCGAGGTGTCGGCCGGGCGGATCCACAGCCGCTGCCCTATGGCGGCGGCCTGCTGAACGATCCGGTTGACGGAGGCGGCGTCCACGACGGTGCTGTCCACGGGCGTACCGTCGACGTCGTCGAGTCGCATGATTTCGAAGCGCACAGGCTTCTCCCTTCGTCTGGTCATCCTCCTGCGGAGAATTGCTGCGTACGTTGGTAGTCAACGGGGTGCGTGTTACAAACATTCCCTACGCTAAAGAAATTTTTCGAACGACTAACTACTGATCGGTAAGGGAGTTTTCGGAGACTCCTTGGGACCGGTTGTGTTCGCAGCGTGACCGCCGGGACAATGGAGGCGATGAACGACGACCTCGCGCCCCTGAGCGCCCGCATCGACCGCACGAACGAGCTGCTCCAGCGCATGCTCGCCGAGGTGGCGAAGACACCCTCGACCCATGCGATCTTCGTCGACGCGGGATACCTCTACGCGGCCGCCGGGCGACTCGTCGCCGGCACCGAGGACCGTCGCGCCTTCGACCTCGACGCCGAGGGCCTGATCGAGGCCCTCATCGACCGGGCCCGCACCATCTTCGCGGACAGCAGACTGCTGCGCGTCTACTGGTACGACGGCGCGAGACGCCGTATCCACACCGCGGAACAGCAGTCCATCGCCGAACTCCCCGACGTGAAGGTCCGGCTGGGCAACCTCAACGCCAACAACCAGCAGAAGGGCGTCGATTCGCTGATCCGCACCGACCTGGAGTCCCTCGCCCGCCACCGCGCCATCAGCGACGCTGCCCTGCTCGGCGGCGACGAGGACCTGGTGTCGGCGGTCGAGGCGGCCCAGGGGTACGGCGCCCGCGTCCACCTGTGGGGCATCGAGGCGCCGGAGGGCCGTAACCAGGCGGAACCGCTGCTGTGGGAGGTCGACAGCCAGCGCACCCTCGACCTCGACTTCTTCAAGCCGTACGTCTCCCGCCGCGCCGCGTCCACTTATGAGCCGGCGGCCACTCGGCCCACCCGCGAGGACGTGCGTTTCGTGGGCGCGCAGATCGCCGCGAAGTGGCTGGCGGAGCGGGGTCGGGCGGCGCTGCAGGAGTTGCTGCCCGGGCATCCGTATCTGCCGGGCTCGGTGGACCAGGACCTGTTGGTGGAGTCGGAGGGGCTGCTGCAGTACTCGCTGCGGGGGCAGGCGGATCTGCGGCGGGCGCTGCGGGACGGGTTCTGGGAGCATCTGCAGGGGCAGTACTGACTGCCCAGCGCCTAACGGCCGAGCGTGTCCCAGAAGTCGGCCAGGGCGTTCGCCGTGGGCTCGGGCCGGTCGGCGTTCGGGGAGTGGTCCGCCCCCGGGATCACCGTGCGGCGGGCGTGCAGTCGTACGGCCATGTCGTCGAGGAGACTCACCGGCCAGGTGTCGTCCTGGGAACCCGACAGGACGTGGAACGGCAGCGGGACAGCGGCCAGTTCGGCGACCCGGTCCGGTTCGGCGCACAACTGGCGTCCCGTGGCGAGGAGTTGGGCGGGCTTGTTGCCGAGCCAGCGGCGGCGCAGCTGCTCGATGTTTCCGATGCCCTTCGCGGGGCCGCCGACCTCCTCCGGTGGGCCCATGGCCAGGATCGCGTCCCACACCTCGGCCATCGTCATGACACCGAGCGCGTCCCGCAGCAGCTTCACGCGCTGCTGCTGGGAGTCGGAGATCTGCGCGGGCCCGGAGGAGACGAGGGTGAAGGACAGGAAGGGGGAGTGGTCGAGCAGTACGGCCGCGCGGGCGATCTGGCCGCCGAGTGAGTGGCCGACGAGGTGCACGGGGGTGTCGAGGGCTGCGGCCTGGGCGAGCACGTCCCGCGCCAACTCGCTTCGTGTGTAAGCCGATTCGTCGGTCTCCGGCCCGTCCGACTCGAACTGTCCCCGCCCGTCCAGGGCGACGACCCGGTATCCGCGCGCCGTGAGCGGCTCGTGGAGCAGCGTGAAGTCCTCCTTGCTGCCCGTGAAGCCGGGCAGCAGCAGCGCGGTGCCCTTCTGGGCGACACCGGGGGCCACGGCGGAGTCCACCGCCGCGAAGTCCCCGCGGGTGGTGTGGAGGGGGTGGACGCGGGCGCCGGGGGGTGGGGTGAAGACGGCTCGGGTGCTCACGGGGTGAGGGTATCCGCGGTAGGGGGTGGGGCGGGGTGTTGGGGGGCGGCTGCGGGTGTGGGGGGCTTGTCGCGCCCACGCGGCGGAGCCGCAGATCGGTACAGCCCCGCGGTCCCGGTGGGTGCGGTCGGCGTGAGCCGTGATGGGGAACGCCGAACGGCCCGGCTCCTGTGAGGAGGCCGGGCCGTTCGGGTGTGGGATCAGCTGTCCGCGGGCTCCGCGGCGGCCGTCTTGCGGGTCCGGCGGCGCGGGGCGGCAGCCTTGGGCTCCTGGTCCGCCTGGGCCGGGATGTCGGCGGTCACCGCGGGCTCGGCGGCCTTGCGGGTGGTACGGCGACGGGGCTTGGCCTCCGTGGCCTCTGCGGTGTCCACGGCGGCTTCGGCGGCGGGAGCCGGGGCAGCGACCTTGCGGGTGCGGCGGGGCTTGGTTTCGGTGGCCTCCGCCGTGTCGACGGCCGTCTCCGCCGGGGCGGTGGTGGCCTTGCGGGTGCGGCGCGGCTTGGTGGCCGTGCCCTCCGCGGTGTCCACGGCTGCTTCGGCGGCCTTTGCGGTGCTTGCCGCCGCCTTCCGGGTACGCCGGGGCTTGACCACCTCGGCCGCCACCTCCGGCTCCTGGACCGTCTGGGCCGGGATCTCGGCGGGCTCGGCGGCCTTGCGGGTGGTACGGCGGCGCGGCTTGGCCTCCGTGGCCTCTGCGGTGTCCACGGCGGCTTCGGCGGCGGGAGCCGCGGCAGCGACCTTGCGGGTGCGGCGGGGCTTGGCCTCGGTGGTCTCGGCCGTGTCGACGGCCGTCTCCGCCGGGGCGGTGGTGGCCTTGCGGGTGCGGCGCGGCTTGGTGGCCGTGCCCTCCGCGGTGTCCACTGCCGTCTCCGCCACGGCCGCGGTCTTGCGGGTGCGCCGCGGCTTGGTCTCAGCGACCTCTGCGAGTGCCGCGACCTCCGCGATGGCCGTGGTCTCCACCGTCTCCACGGCGGGCTCGGCGGCCTTGCGGGTACGGCGGCGCGGCTTGGCCTCCGTGGCCTCGGCGGTGTCTATGGCGGCTTCGGCGGCCGGAGCCGCGGCAGCGACCTTGCGCGTACGGCGCGGCTTCGTGGCCGGAGCCTCCGCGGCCGGAGCGACCTCGGTGACCGGTGCGGTCTCGACGACCGGCTCCACCGCGGCCGGCGTCTCCGCGGACTTGCGGGTCCGGCGGCGGCGCGACCTGGCCGGAGCCTCGGTGGTTCCGGACGTCTCGGCGTCGAGGGACGGGCCCTCCGCCGTCGTGACAGCCGTCTCCGCGGCCTCGGACGCGCTCGGCGCCGAAGCAGTGACCGGCGCCGCGTCGGCCGCTCCGCCGCGGGTGCGGCGACGGCGGCGCGGGGTGCGGGGCGCGGTGGTGACCTCCGCCGCGACGCTTTCCGCCGCGGTGGTCTCCGAAGGGGTGACCACCTCGGCGGTGGCCGTCGCGTCCAGCGGGGTCCCGCTGCGCATACGACGGCGACGGCGCGGCGTACGCTCTCCGCGCTCGCGGTCGGCGGAACGGGACTCGTCCCGGCCACCACGTCCGCGACCTCGGTCCCGGTCGCCGCGGCCACGCGCACCGCGTCCGCCCGGCTCGCCCAGGTCCTCCATCTCCTCCGCGTCGAGTCCGGCGCGAGTCCGCTCCGAACGCGGCAGCACACCCTTGGTGCCCGCGGGGATGTTCATCTCCTCGTAGAAGTGCGGGGAGGTGGAGTACGTCTCCGGCGGGTCGTTGAAGTTCAGCTCCAGCGCCTTGTTGATCAGCTGCCAGCGCGGGATGTCGTCCCAGTCGACGAGGGTGACCGCGATGCCCTTGGCACCGGCGCGGCCCGTACGGCCGATGCGGTGCAGGTACGTCTTCTCGTCTTCCGGCGACTGGTAGTTGACGACGTGGGTCACGCCCTCGACGTCGATGCCGCGGGCGGCGACGTCGGTGCAGACCAGGACGTCCACCTTGCCGTTGCGGAAGGCCCGCAGCGCCTGCTCGCGGGCGCCCTGGCCGAGGTCGCCGTGGACCGCGCCGGCGGCGAAGCCGCGCTGCTGGAGCTGGTCGGCGAGGTCGGCCGCGGTGCGCTTGGTGCGGCAGAAGACCATGACCAGCCCCCGGCCCTCGGCCTGCAGGATGCGCGCCACCATCTCGGGCTTGTCCATGTTGTGCGCGCGGTACACGTGCTGCTTGGTGTTCGCGACCGTCCTGCCCGCGTCGTCGGGCGAGGTGGCGTTGATGTGCGTGGGCTGCGACATGTAGCGGCGGGCGAGACCGATGACCGCGCCCGGCATGGTCGCCGAGAACAGCATCGTCTGGCGGCGGGCCGGCAGCATGTTGATGATCTTCTCGACGTCAGGCAGGAAGCCCAGGTCGAGCATCTCGTCGGCCTCGTCGAGGACGAGCGCCTTGATGTGGCTGAGGTTGAGCTTCTTCTGGCCCGCGAGGTCCAGGAGCCGGCCCGGGGTGCCGACGACGACGTCGACGCCCTTCTTCAGGGCCTCGACCTGGGGCTCGTAGGCGCGGCCGCCGTAGATGGCGAGAACGCGTACGTTGCGTACCTTGCCCGCGGTCTGCAGGTCGTTGGTGACCTGCGTGCACAGCTCGCGCGTGGGGACGACGATGAGCGCCTGCGGGGCGTCGGTCAGGGCCTCGGGCTTGGCGCGGCCGGCCTCGACGTCGGCGGGCACGGTGACGCGCTCGAGGAGCGGGAGGCCGAAGCCCAGCGTCTTGCCGGTGCCGGTCTTGGCCTGGCCGATGACGTCGGAGCCGGAGAGGGCCACCGGGAGCGTCATCTGCTGGATGGGGAAGGGGTTGATGATGCCGACGGCTTCGAGGGCCTCGGCCGTCTCGGTCAGAATGCCGAGATCGCGGAAAGTCGTAGTCAGGGTGCTGCCTCTTCTGTGTGCGCGGTGCGAGGCGAGCGCGGGGGTCGTCTTCAACCGTGCTGGGGACGTCGGCTGCCTTACGGGCTAGCCGTAATGGCACGGGACCACTGCCGACGCTCTAGCGCTCGTACCGCTGAGGGTCCCCCTCCGAACTCCGTACGCACTGTGCCGTACGGGCGAGGAGGGCTTGTCGGGTCGGAGCCGATCGGGCCACCGACCGGGCATCCTCATACGTGCAGCCCGTCGAATACTCGGCAGGCGCATTACCACCATACCCCGGAATCACGCACATGCGATGGCCGATTTGGTCACGTAGTCGTCGTCACACTGATTGACCAGGGACTTCCACGACTCGGCAAGCGGACTATTGTGCGCTTCATGACGACGCCTGACAACACCGCTGACGCACCCGCCGAGCACACCGGAGTGGCCGCCCAGGACTGGGCCCAGGCCTCCGCGGAACCGCAGTACCGGGCCGCGGTCGTCGATCTCCTCGGCGCTCTCGCCTATGGCGAACTCGCGGCCTTCGAGCGGCTCGCGGAGGACGCGAAGCTGGCGCCGACGCTGGCGGACAAGGCGGAGCTGGCGAAGATGGCGTCGGCCGAGTTCCACCACTACGAGAAGCTGCGCGACCGGCTGGCCGGGATCGGCCAGGAGCCGACGCTCGCCATGGAGCCGTTCGTCGCGGCGCTGGACGGGTTCCACCGGCAGACGGCTCCGTCGGACTGGCTGGAGGGGCTCGTCAAGGCGTACGTCGGCGACTCGATCGCCAGTGACTTCTACCGGGAGGTCGCGGCGCGACTCGACTCGGACACACGCGAGCTGGTGCTGGCCGTGCTCGACGACACCGGGCACGCGGAGTTCGCCGTGGAGAAGGTGCGGGCGGCGATCGACGCGGATCCGCGGGTGGGCGGGCGACTCGCCCTGTGGGCGCGGCGGTTGATGGGGGAGGCGCTGTCGCAGTCGCAGCGGGTTGTCGCCGACCGGGACGCGTTGTCCACCATGTTGGTGGGCGGGGTGGCCGACGGGTTCGATCTCGCCGAGGTGGGGCGGATGTTCTCCCGGATCACCGAGGCGCACACCAAGCGGATGGCTGCGCTGGGGTTGGCCGCGTAGCGCCTGAGGGGGCGGGGGCCTGGGGACGCCGGGCGACTGCGGGTTGTCCGTGACCGGTCGCGCAGTTCCCCGCACCCCCGAGCGTCTTTACGCCGGGGCCGATCGACGGCGAAGTCTCCCGCTGGGACGCAGGAGCAGCGACAGGGACGCCACCGATACCACTGCCGCGCCGAGCAGGATCAGGAGGATGTTGCCCGGGTCCAGTGCGGTGTGGGTGACGAAGGCGCCGAAGAGGGCTCCCGCGGTGCCTGTCGCGAGGACCAGGGAGCGGGTGGGCAGGCGGTGGGAGAGGCGGTGTACGGCCACCCCCGCCAGCACCAGACCGAGCAGAGCGGAGCCGAGCGCTTCGATCAACATCATGGGGTCCCTCCCACACGGCCACACTGCGCATCACGGTCGTAGCCCGTCATACCCGTGACCTGCGGAATGCAATCCTCCTCTGTGTGCGACCTGTGCTCCATACGTGAACGAAAGAATCTTGTGGACGACAAGCGGAAGGGCCCGGCGACCTGAAGTCGCCGGGCCCTTCCGCGTCTGTCCGCCTACAGCGCGCCGAAGCCCACCTTGCGCGGAGCCGGCTCGCCGAGCTCGACGTACGCGAGACGGTCGGCCGGGACGAGGACCTTGCGGCCGTGCTCGTCCACGAGGCTCAGCAGCTGGGACTTGCCGGCCAGCGCCTCCGCCACCGCCCGCTCGACATCCTCGGCGCTCTGACCGCTCTCCAGAACGATCTCGCGGGGCGCGTGCTGCACGCCGATCTTGACCTCCACGGTATGTCCCTCCGACGGTCAGTGAAGTGCGCGACCTGGCGCGCCGTACCCAGCACACATTAGCCCGGTGAGGGGAGGTACACGCTCCGCGCAAGAACGCCAACAGCGAACACCGGGCGGGAACAAACGACCCGCACACGTGCGTGCCATGTCGATCGGCGCCGCTCTCAGTGGTGGTCGATGCCGTGCAGCGGGAATCCGGCGATGCCCCGCCACGCCAGCGACGTCAGCAGCTGGACCGCCTGGTCGCGCGGGACGCTGCGGTCGCTGTGCAGCCATGACCGGGCCACCACCTGGGCGAGACCGCCGAGGCCCGAGGCGAGCAGCATCGACTCCGCGCGCGAGAGGCCGGTGTCCTCGGCGATGACCTCGGAGATCGCCTCGGCGCACTCGACGGTGACCTTGTCGACGCGCTCGCGCACCGCGGGCTCGTTCGTCAGGTCCGACTCGAAGACCAGGCGGAAGGCGCCGCCGTCGTCCTCGACATACGCGAAATAGGCGTCCATGGTCGCCCGTACGCGCTGCTTGTTGTCGTTCGTCGACGCGAGCGCGGTGCGCACGGCCTGGATCAGCGATTCGCAGTGCTGGTCCAGCAGTGCGAGGTAGAGGTCGAGCTTGCCCGGGAAGTGCTGGTAGAGCACCGGCTTGCTGACGCCGGCCCGCTCGGCGATGTCGTCCATCGCGGCCGCGTGATAGCCCTGTGCCACGAAGACTTCCTGCGCGGCGCCCAGCAGCTGGTTCCGTCGGGCACGGCGCGGCAGGCGCGTCCCTCGCGGGCGTGCTGCCTCTGTCTGCTCGATGGCTGTCACGCCGCCTCCCAATGTCGTCCACATGCGGTGTGCGCCGCGCCGCCATCGTACTTTTCGGTAACCGTGCTGTGCGCGGTGCGAACGCAGAATTTCACGGACCGGACGGTGACGAAAACCGCGCAAAGGTTTCAAACAGGGATGTGACGGGCACCGGCCGTCTCATTCCTGCTCAGGAATGCCCTGATGAGTGCATTGTCGGCTGATCGGCGCCGTCCCGCGGTCACCGATAGTCGTCCTCGTCGATCGAGACGACCCTGGCCTGTTCGATGAGGTCGGCTTCGTCGCCCCGGTCGGGGTTCACGCCGGTCAGCGGGTCGTCGCGGTGCGGCGCGATGTCGGTGTGCTGCTCGGCCGCGTCGCCCTCCGGGGCCTCGACGTCGAGCTCGACGACGTCGTCCTCTTCCTCGAAGGCCTCGGGGTCGGTGGGGTCGTGGGCCATGGCGGGCTCCCTTCCTAGAACGTCCCTGAGCGTCCCTGGTGCGCGCAGGGGGCCACATGCGGGTGCCCTGCGTACGAGCCTAGGAGACACACGATCTGGATGCCATGTGGCGTACCCGCCTTGCCCGACACGCCTCGTACATGTGCTCTGTGACAGCGAACACATGAACCACTGCGTGATCGTCTCGTAACATTGGCGCATGTCTTCGACCGAGCTGCCCTTCGTGCCGCCCGCCACCGTGCTGCCGAAGGTGGCGCCCGTGAGGGTCGGCGAGGGCGAGCGGCTCAGGTCGGTGGGGCTGCCGGGGATCAGTCTCACGGTGCGTTCGAGGCCGGCCGCGCGCGAGGGGCTGCCGCCCGCGTTGTACGTCCACGGCCTCGGCGGTTCCTCGCAGAACTGGTCGGCGCTGATGGAGCAGCTGGAGGGCGATGTCGACGGTGAGGCCGTCGATCTCCCCGGCTTCGGGGACTCCCCACCGCCGGACGACGGCAACTACTCGATCACCGCACACGCGCGTGCGGTGATCCGTTTTCTCGACGCCTCCGGCCGCGGGCCCGTGCATCTCTTCGGGAACTCCCTCGGCGGCGCGGTGTCCACGCGAGTCGCCGCGGTGCGGCCCGACCTGGTCCGCACCCTCACCCTCGTCTCACCGGCCCTCCCGGAGATCCGCGTCCAGCGCACGGCCGTGCCCACGGGCCTGCTGGCGCTGCCCGGCGTGGCCGGCCTGTTCACCCGGTACAGCAAGGACTGGACGGCCGAGCAGCGCGTCCGCGGGGTCACGGCGCTCTGCTACGGCGACCCCGGGCGGGTCACCCCGGAGGGCTTCCAGCACGCCGTCGAGGAGATGGAGCGGCGGCTTCAACTGCCGTACTTCTGGGACGCGCTGACGCGTTCGGCGCGCGGGCTGGTGAACGCGTACACGCTGGGCGGCCAGCACGCGCTGTGGCGCCAGGCCGAGCGGGTCCTAGCCCCGACCCTCCTCGTCTACGGCGGTCGCGACCAGCTCGTCGGCTTTCGCATGGCCCAGAAGGCGGCCCGGGCCTTCCGTGACTCCCGTCTGCTCACCCTGCCGGAGGCAGGACACGTGGCGATGATGGAGTACCCGGAGACGGTGGCGGGGGCGTTCCGGGAGTTCGCCGCGGACAAGGCGGAGACGGAGACTGCGGACAAGGCGGAGACTGCGGGCGAGGGCGACCCTCCTGACGTGGGTGACGCCGCGACGGCCTCCGGCGACGGGGTCGACGCCACGACCGTGGGGAGCTGAGGCGGGGCGTGGGACGCCACAGTCGACGCGGGCCCGTTCCCAAGAAGGGGCCCGACAAGGGCAGTTCGGGCAAGGGCGGTTCGGGCCAGACGGGTGCCGAGGGAGTGCGGGGAGCGGGACGCCTCGGCACCGAGGCGACGGACCGTGGGTGGACGCAGGCAGCCCCGCCTCCGGCGCCGACACCGCGAGCTGCCCGGCAGGGGATGCCGGGGGCGCGGGGGGCGGAGTACGGGGAATCGTCCGGCGCCGGGTCCGGGGGCGGCCCCGGGGGCGGTGCTGGTGGGTACCGGGCGCCTGCGCAGGGGGGTCCGCGGCTTCCGGAGGGCACTCCGGCCCATGGGTTTCCCCGGTTGGCTGACGGGACGGCTGCGCGTGGGGTGCCTCGGCTTGTGGACGGTACTCCGCCGCATGGTTTTCCTCGGCTGCCGGACGGGACGGCTGCGCGTGGGGTGCCTCGGCTTGCGGACGGCACTCCCGCACACGGTTTTCCTCGGCTTCCCGACGGCACTCCCGCGCGCGGAGTCCCGCAGGTGCCCGAGGGGCAGGCCGCCCAGGGGATCCGGCGGTTCCCGGACGGTACGCCCGCGCATGGATTTCCTCGGCTTCCCGACGGCACCCCTGCGCATGGGGTCCCCCGGGTCCGTGGCGGGCACCCCGAGCAGCGTGAATCAGGCAGTGGCTGGGGGGAGTTGAGCAGTCAGGGGCCGGGTGGACCTGGTGTCGCTCTTCCGCGCCAGCGGCAGGCGCCGTCGGCGCCGCGCCAGGCGCCCCGGCAGGACTACCTCGACGCGTTCGACGACGAGGCCGACGTCTTCGCGCCCGGCGGTCCGCAGGGCGTGGGCGGGCCCCGCGGTCCCCGTCCGCGAACCGGTCCCGCGCGAGGGGCCGTGGCGCCCGCCACCGCGCACCCCTCCGGCCCGTACGGCTCCGTCACCGACTGGCCCGACGACACCGGCACGGACGCACGCCCCGGCACGGACGCACGCCCCGGCACGGACGCACGCCCCGGCACGGGCACGCACACGGACTCGGGCGACGCGCCCCCCGCCGACCCGCCGCCGGCGGCCAAGGGCGGCAAGGGCCGGGCGTTCACCGGCATCGCGGCCGCCGCCGTCGTCACCGTGCTCGCCGTCGTCGTGGCCGGACAGGTCACGGACGGTCGCGACACCGCAGCGGGCACACAGTCCGCGACCGACCAGGCCCGGGACGCCCGGGACTCCGCCACGGACGGGCAGCCGACGCCGTCGTCCTCGCCGAGCGTGGCGACGCTGACGTACGAGCAGGCGATGGGCGCGAAGTACCCGCTCAGCGCCAAGCTCGACGGCTCGGGGAGGTTCGACGCGATCCAGGGCGTCGGCAAGGCACCCGGCAAGGGGCAGAAGTACACCTACCGCGTGGACGTCGAGCAAGGACTCGGCCTCGACGGCGAACTCTTCGCCGAGGCCGTGCAGAAGACGCTCAACGACGACCGCAGTTGGGCGCACAACGGCGCCCGGACCTTCGAGCGTGTCTACTCCGGCAAGCCCGACTTCGTGATCACCCTCGCCAGCCCCGGCACCACGGCCGACTGGTGTGCCAAGTCGGGACTCGACACCACGGAGGACAACGTCTCCTGCGACTCGGCCGCCACCGAACGAGTGATGATCAATGCGTATCGATGGGCGCAGGGATCAACCACATACGGTGATCGGATCCATGCGTACCGCCAAATGTTGATCAACCATGAAGTCGGCCACCGGCTGGGGTACTCCCACGTGACGTGCGACAAGGACGGCGAGCTCGCACCGGTGATGCAGCAGCAGACCAAGTTCCTCGACCACGACGGGATCCACTGCCGGGCCAACCCCTGGCCGTATCCGGGGAGTTGACGGATGGCGCCCATGTCACATTGACATGGGTTGATTCGGTCATACATATTGCTGCGCATGTGGTCTAGTCATGCCGTCGAGAACAGCGCCGCCATCGAGCTGGCGCTCATCGGTGTGACCACGCTCTGCGTGTCCGACATTCTCTGTCGCTGACGCCCGCCCTCAGGCGCGCGCGTCGCGAATCCCGCATTTCTCCGTGACCTGGATCACGGCATTTCGACGACCCGACGCCGGGGCAGACGTCCGTCCACTTTCGTCTCACCCTTCGTCAATCCGTCTCGCCATTCGAGACTCGTCATTTCGAGAGGTCGTCTCCGATGCGTCAACCGTCCCTCACAGCGCGCCGTGTGGCCGCGGTATCCGTAAGCCTGGTTCTGGCAGCGGGCGCCGCCGCCTGCGGCCCTGAGGACAACGATGCCAAGAGCTCCGGTGGCGACTCCACGCCCCACAAGGGCGGCACCCTCACGGTCCTGAACTCCAATCCGCAGCAGGACTTCGACCCGGCCCGCCTGTACACCTCCGGCGGCGGCAACGTGCCCTCCCTCGTCTTCCGCACCCTCACCACCCGCAACCGCGAGAACGGGGCCGCCGGCGCCAAGGTCGTCCCCGACCTCGCCACCGACACCGGACGCCCCAACAAGGACGCGACCGTGTGGACGTACACCCTGAAGAAGGGCCTCAAGTACGAGGACGGCACCGCGATCACCTCGGCCGACATCAAGTACGGCGTCGAGCGCTCCTTCGCGCCCGAGCTGTCCGGCGGCGCCCCCTACCTGCGGGACTGGCTGGTCGGCGCGGCCGACTACCAGGGGCCGTACAAGGACAAGAAGGGCCTGTCGGCGATCGAGACGCCGGACGACCGCACGATCGTCTTCCATCTGAACAAGCCCGAGGGCGAGTTCCCGTACCTGGCCACGCAGACGCAGTTCACGCCCGTCCCGAAGGCCAAGGACACCGGTACGAAGTACGAGGAGCACCCGGTCTCGTCCGGCCCGTACAAGGTCGTCACGAACTCGAACGACGGCGAGACCATCGGCCTGGAGCGCAACAAGTACTGGTCCGCCTCCACGGACGCCGAGCGCAAGGCGTACCCGGACAAGATCGAGGTCAAGTCCGGGCTGGACTCGTCGGTGATCAACCAGCGGCTGTCGGCGTCCCAGGGGGCGGACGCGGCCGCGGTCACCACGGACACGAACCTCGGCCCGGCCGAACTCGCCAAGGTGACCGGCGACAAGGAACTCGCCTCCCGCGTCGGGACGGGGCACTTCGGCTACACGAACTACATAGCGTTCAACCCGACGGTCAAGCCGTTCGACAACGTCAAGGTGCGGCAGGCGATCTCGTACGCGATCGACCGGTCCTCCGTGGTGAACGCGGCCGGCGGCAGCGCGCTCGCCGAGGCCGCCACCACCTTCCTGCCGAACCAGAAGTCCTTCGGCTACGAGCCGTACGACCTCTTCCCGGCGGGCGCGACGGGCAACGCGGCGAAGGCCAAGGAGTTGCTCAAGGAGGCCGGTCACCCGAACGGGCTCACCGTCACGCTGACGCACTCCAATGCCAAGGACTTCGAGACCAGCCCCGAGATCGCGACCGCCGTCCAGGACGCGCTCAAGAAGGCCGGCATCACGGTCAAGCTCCAGGGCCTGGAGGAGAACGACTACTCGGACACGATCCACAGCGTGAAGACCGAGCCCGGTTTCTTCCTCGCCCACTGGGGTGCCGACTGGCCCTCCGGCGGTCCCTTCCTCGCCCCGATCTTCGACGGCCGGCAGATCGTCAAGGACGGCGCGAACTTCAACACGGGCCTGCTCAACGACAAGTCGGTCAATGACGAGATTGACGCGATCAACAAGTTGACCGATCTTGACGCTGCCGCCAAGAGGTGGGGCGCACTGGACAAGAAGATCGGCGAGCAGGCGCTGACCGTGCCGCTGTTCCACCCGGTCTACAAGCGCCTGTACGGCAAGGACATCAAGAACGTCGTGATCAGCGACTGGACCGGTGTTCTGGACATCTCGCAGGTCGCGGTCAAGTAACCCGATGAGCGAGGCAATTGTCGCCGCCGAGGTCCCCGGGGCAACCGTCCCGGGGGTCTCGGGGGCCCGTCAGTTCTGGCGGCGGCTGCGGGCGCAGCGCGCCGCCATGGTCGCGGTCGGCGTCGTCGCACTGCTCGTCCTGGTCGCGCTCGCGGCGCCGCTCCTCACCGCGATCGAGGGCCAGGACCCCACCACCTACCACCCGTCACTCATCGACTCCGCGCGCGGGGGCGTGCCCATCGGGTCCTTCGGAGGCGTCAGCGGGGACCACTGGCTCGGCGTCGAACCGCAGACGGGGCGTGATCTGTTCGCACGCCTTGCCTACGGGGCCCGGGTCTCGCTGGGCGTCGCGCTGGCGGCGACCGTGATCCAGGTCGTCGTGGGGGTGGTGATGGGCGTCGGCGCCGCGCTGGGCAGTGGATGGGTTGATCAACTGTTGAGCCGGATCACCGACATCTTCGTCGCCATGCCGTTGATGATCATGTCGCTGGCGCTGCTCGCGATCGTCCCGTCCAGCTTCCCGCGCACCGTTCTGGTCACCCTCGTCATCGGGTTCATCGCCTGGGGCAGCATCGCGAAGATCGTGCGGGCTCAGACACTGACCCTGAAGGGGCTCGACTACGTCTCGGCCGCCCGGCTCAGCGGGTGGGGCACCTGGCGGATCGCCCGCAGGGAACTGCTGCCCGGTCTTGCCGCACCCGTCATCACGTACGCGGCGATCCTCATGCCGGTCAACATCAGCGTCGAGGCCGCCCTGTCGTTCCTCGGCGTCGGGGTGAAGCCGCCGACCCCGTCCTGGGGCCAGATGCTCACCTCCGCGGACGTCTGGTACCAGGCGGCCCCGCAGTACCTGCTGCTGCCCGCGGGCGCGCTGTTCGTGACCGTCCTCGCCCTCACCGTCCTCGGCGACGGTGTCCGCACCGCCCTCGACCCGCGCGCGGCCTCCCGGCTGAGCGTCGGCACCGGCCGAAAGCGCGAGGCCAGAGCCGGTAAGGAGGAGACGTCATGAGCGGCTTCGGAGGCTTCCTGCTGCGTCGTGCCGTCGGCACCGTGATCACGCTGCTGGCCATCTCGGTGATCGTCTACGTCGTCTTCTACGCCACCCCCGGCAACGTCGCCCAGATCACCTGCGGCCCGCGCTGCTCCCCGGAGCAGGTGCACCAGGTGGCCCAGCAACTCAAGCTCGACGACCCGCTGTGGGTGCGCTACTGGCACTTCCTGGAAGGCCTGATCGCCGGCCAGGACTACTCGACCGGCACCTCGGTGGAGCACTGCTCGGCGCCCTGCCTCGGGCTGTCGTACCAGACCGACCAGCAGGTCCTGAGCATCATCCTGACCAAGCTCCCGGTCAGCCTCTCGCTCGTGTTCGGCGCGATGGTGCTCTGGCTGGTCCTCGGCGTCGGCACCGGAGTGCTCTCCGCCTGGCGCCGCGGCCGGCTCACCGAGCGGGCGCTGACCGCCCTCACCCTGGCGGGCTGGGCCACCCCGGTCTTCGTCATCGGCCTGGTCCTGATGATCGTCGTCTGCGGCGAACTGCAACTGCTGCCGTTCCCGCAGTACGTGAACCTCACCGACGACCCCGAGCAGTGGGCGTGGAACCTCCTGCTGCCCTGGCTCTCGCTGGCCCTCGTCGAGGCCGCCGCGTTCGCGCGGCTGACCAGGGCGTCGATGCTGGAGACACTGGCCGAGGACCACATCCGCACCTTCCGCGCCTACGGCGTCAGTGAGCGGAAGATCGTCGGACGTCATGCCCTGCGCGGGGCGTTCGCGCCGGTCATCGCCCTGAACGCCAACAACGTCGGCTCGGCGATCGGCGGCGCGGTCCTCACCGAGACCCTCTTCGGCCTCCCAGGCATCGGCCAGGAACTGGTCCACGCCGTCAATGTCGTCGACCTCCCGGTCGTCGTCGGCATGGTCCTGGTCATCGGCTTCTTCGTGGTTCTCGCCAACGCCCTCGCGGACGTCCTGTACGCGGTGGCCGACCGACGGGTGGTGCTCGCATGAGCCTCGTGGACGTCACGGACCTGACGGTCGAGTTCGGCGACCTGCGCGCCGTCGACGGCCTCTCCTTCCGCCTCGACCGGGGTGCCGCCCTCGCCCTGGTCGGCGAGTCCGGCTCCGGCAAGTCCACCGTCGCCTCGGCCCTGCTCGGGCTGCACCGCGGCACAGGCGCACGCGTGGGCGGCTCGGTCGAGGTCGCAGGAGTGGACGTACAGCGGGCGTCGGACGACGAACTGCGGCGGCTGCGGGGCGCGAAGGCCGCGATGGTCTTCCAGGACCCGCTGTCGTCCCTGGACCCGTACTACGCGATCGGCGACCAGATCGCCGAGGTGTACCGCGTGCACGCGCGTGTGGCGCGACGGGCGGCACGCGCGCGTGCGGTGGAGGTGCTGGAGAGAGTTGGAATTCCGGACGCTGTACGGCGGTCCCGGTCCCGGCCGCACGAGTTCAGCGGTGGCATGCGTCAGCGCGCGCTCATCGCGATGGCGCTGGTCTGTGAGCCCGACCTGCTGATCGCCGACGAGCCGACGACCGCGCTCGACGTGACCGTGCAGGCCCAGATCCTCGACCTGCTGCACACCCTGCGCCAGGAGACCGGCATGGGCCTGCTGCTCGTCACACACGACGTGGGTGTCGCCGCCGAGAGCGTCGACGACGTGCTCGTCATGCGGCACGGGACGGCGGTCGAGCACGGCCCGGTCGGCACGGTGCTCGGCGCGCCCGCGGAGACGTACACACGCGACCTGCTCGCCGCGGTCCCGCGCGTGGACGCCCCCCGGGCACCCTCCCAGGCTTCCGGCGAGGTGGTCCTCGAAGCGAAGGGGCTGCGGCGCGAGTTCGGCCGCGGCAGGAAGGCCTTCGCGGCCGTCGACGACGTCTCGCTGACCGTCCGCCGGGGCGAGACCCTCGGCGTCGTCGGCGAGAGCGGCAGCGGCAAGACGACCTTGGGACGGATGCTGGTCGGGCTGCTGGAGCCCACCGCGGGCGAGGTCCGTCACGAGGGCCACACGCGTGTGGGTGTGAACCCGGCCGTGCAGATGGTCTTCCAGGACCCCGTCTCCTCCCTCAACCCCCGCCGCAGCGTGGGCGAGTCCATCGCCGACCCGCTCCGCGCTCGTGGCGAGCGGGACGCGAGGCGAATCAGGGGGCGCGTGACGGAACTCCTGGAGCGCGTGGGACTCGAAGGGGCGCACTACGACCGCTACCCGCACGAGTTCAGCGGGGGCCAGCGTCAGCGCGTGGGCATCGCGCGGGCGCTCGCGGCCGACCCGCGCGTCATCGTCTGCGACGAGCCCGTCTCCGCGCTCGACGTCACCACACAGGCCCAGGTGGTCGCCCTGCTCGGCGAGTTGCAGCGGGAGCTCGGACTCGCGCTGGTCTTCGTCGCGCACGACCTCGCCGTCGTACGCCAGGTCAGCGATCGGGTCGCCGTGATGCGGCAGGGGCGGATCGTGGAGTCCGGGCCCGCCGACGAGGTGTACGACAGCCCCCGGGACCCGTACACCAAGCAACTCCTGGCCGCCGTACCGGCGCTCGATCCGCGGATCGCGGCCCGGCGCAGGGCGGAGCGCCGGGAAGTGGCCGTGACCTGACGTTCCGTGTCCGCATGATCTCTTAGCGCGACCGAACGCGACCCGCACGGGAAAGTTACGACCGTTCACCCCTTTTGGTGGTGCGATGGACAACCGTCCATCGCACCACCGCCTTGTCCGCATACGTTCGTCCCGCTGCGAGCCGCCGGGCCAACGGCGGCTCTCCACACGGGAGATCGGGGGCGCACTCGTGCGCATAGGACTGCTTACGGAGGGTGGCTATCCGTATGTGAGCGGTGACGCCAGGCTCTGGTGCGACCGGCTCGTGCGCGGGCTCGAGCAGCACGAGTTCGACATCTACGCGCTCAGCCGCAGCGAGCGCCAGGAGGACGAGGGCTGGGTCCAGCTGCCACCGCAGGTCGACAGGGTCATCACGGCGCCGCTGTGGACCGCCGAGGACGACGGGGTCGTGTACGGCAGGCGTGCGCGCCGTCGGTTCGCCGAGTGCTACGGCGAGTTGGCGGCCGCACTGTGCGAAGGGGTCGTGGCGGAGGGCACCACGGAGTCGTCGGCCGCTGAGGCGGACCGTTTCGCCAGCGCCCTGTACGGCCTCGCCGAACTCGCCCGTGACGAGGGCGGGCTGGTGGGCGCGCTCCGCTCCGAGACCGCCGTACGCGCCCTGGAGCGCGCCTGTCGTGCGCCCGGCGCCCGGCAGGCGGCGCGCGAGGCGCGCGTACCCGATCTGCTCGCGGTGGCCGCGCACCTGGAGCGCGCGCTGCGCCCCCTCTCGCTCGACTGGTACGAGGATGACGGCCTCGGCGCGGTCGACCTGTGCCACGCGGCCTCCGGCGGCCCGGCCGCCCTGCCCGGGCTCCTCGCGCACCACTTCTGCGGCATCCCGCTGCTGGTGACCGAGTACGGCGTGCGGCTGCGCACGTACTACCTGGCCGACACCGAGTCCTCGCCCGCCGTACGAGCCCTGCTGGCCGCCTTCCACGGCCGGCTCGCCACCGAGACCTACCGGCGGGCCGCCGTCGTCACACCTGGCAACACCCACGCCCGCCGCTGGCAGGAGCGCTGCGGTGCCGACCGCGAGAAGCTGCGCACGGTCTACCCGGGCATGGACGCCACCCGCTTCTCCGAGGTGGGGGAGTCGGCGGCGTGCGTGGACCCGGACACGCTGGTCTGGGTCGGCCGCGTCGAACCTGCCAAGGACCTCATCTCCCTGCTCCACGCCTTCGCGGAGATCCGCAAGGAGGAGCCCAAGACCCGTCTGAGGATCATCGGCGCGCCCACCGGCCCCGAGGGCGCCGATTACCTCGGGCACTGCAGGGCGCTGGCCGCGCAGCTCTTCCCCGACGAGGCGGACGGGCTGCACGCCGTCGGCGACAACCCCGTCTCCTTCGAGGAGATCGGCGGCCCCGAGGTGCCGACCCTCGCCGACGCGTACGCCTCCGGCGCCGTCACCGTCCTGTCCAGTGTGGTCGAGGGCTTCCCGATCAGCCTGGTCGAGTCCATGTTCTGCGCCCGGGTCACCGTGTCCACCGATGTCGGCGCGGTCGTGGAGGTCATCGGGGGCACGGGGCTCGTCGTCCCGCCGCGCAACCCGAAGGCGCTCGCCGAGGCGTGCGTGACGTTGCTGCGCGACCCCGAGCGCCGGGAGCGCCTGGGCGCCGCCGCACGCGCCCGGGCGCTCGAACTGTTCACCGTGGAACAGAACATCACGGCATTTCACGGCATTTACCTGGAGATCGTCTCGCGCACCCCGGTCCGCAGGGTCGTCCTCGACGGCGCCGGCGAACCCCTGCCGTTCGCCGCCCCCGCCGAGGCCCATGTCCCCGGCCGCTGGACCGAGCACGCCACCCGCGTCGTCGCCCGCGGTGGGCCCGGCTGGGCCGCGGGGCCCCCGGTCCGCGCGACACCCCCCTTCGCTGCCACGGAAGGAGCGGCCGGATGAGCGACCTGGGACTCGACCGCCCCGGCACCCCGGCCGGCCCCGGTGCCTGGGACACGGACGCGGAGGAGTGGCCGGCGGGTGAGCCGGCCGTACGGGACGAACAGGACGCGGGCGGCGGCGCGCCGGACGGGACCGGAAACGGTGCGTCGCGCACCCTGCCGGCGCCCACCTCCGATGCCCCCGAGGGCTCCACCGGCCGCAAGTCCACCCCCACCCCCAGCTCGGTCCGCCGTACCGCAGCCGACCCGGTGAAGGCCCTGATGCACCGTCACCGCGAGCTGTGCGAACGGGCCGTCGACCCCCTGGAGATCGCGGCGGGCCTGGAAGCCCACGGCGTCACCGACCGCACCGCCGTCCGCTTCCGGCACCGGGACGTCTTCTCGCTCGCCGAGGAGATGTACGCCCGCGTCCCGAGGGACGGCGAGACACCCCCGCCTCCCACGGCCGAGAAGGCACCCGGGGCCCGTGCCGACTGGGCCCTGCTCACGCTCCTCCCCGGCGCGATGTGCGCGGCCACAGTGGCCGGCATCCGCCTCACCGACGGCCAGTCCCGGCTCGTCGCCGCACTGGTGGGCGCCCTGGCCGTCTCCTTCGCCGTACGCGCGGCCCTGTCCCGAGGGCCTCTCGCCACCCCCGACCGCGCCCCCACCCCCTCCACCTCCACCTGGGCCTACTGGCTCCTCGCCTATGCCGCACTCGGCGACGGCCTGCTCGCGGCGGCCGTGACCGGTGGCCCCGACGCGCTGCCCACCGGCGCCGCCGACGCCCCCTGGCCCGTGGCCACGGCACCCCTCCTCGCCCTTGCCCTGTCCTGCGCCCCGGCCGCCTGGGCCGCCCACCTCTTCGGGGCCCGCGCCCGCCGCAAACTGACGGTCAGTCGCGGCCTGGAGGACTTCGCGGCCTCCGTACGGCCCCTGCTGCTCGGCACGTTCGCCCTGTACCTGTGCGCCCTGACGGCCCTCGCGGCCCTGTCCGGCGCCGTCCTGGCCGAACCCGTCGCCTGTCCGCAGGTCATCACGCTGGGCGCCCTCCTCTTCCTCGCCCGCCTGCTCACCGTCCACCGCTTCACCCACGCCCCCGTGGTGGTCCTCACCGCCGCCGCGACGGCCCAGGGGACGGCCCTGGCCGCTTCCTTCGCCGCCCGCCTGCCGGGCTGCGCCTTCCTGGCCACGCCGGTGGAGGCCCTCGTGGACCTCTGGGGGCCGGGCGGCATCCAGACCCTGTCCTGCGGGACCGGCGCCCTGGCCCTGCTGATCCACGCGATCCGCAAGCTGACGCGGGCGTCGGCCCACTCCTGGGCGGAGAAGCCATGCTGACCCGGCCCCGCCGCACACACCCGCCGTAGGTGCGACCACCCAGCTGTGGGCGCACCGCCGACCAGCCGTGGACGCACCGCCGACACGCGGTCGGCGTACCACCGGCGCGCGTACCCCCGTGGCGTACCGCCGACCAGCCGTCGTCGCAGCACCCACCCGCCGCAGTCGAGTCCGCCCGCTCCGCCGAACCCCCACAGGCCGCCGCAGGCACCCCGGCCCAGCGCCGAAGGCACACGTACCGCCCCTCCCGAAGGAGAACCCGCATGACCACCTCCCGACCCGCCCCCAAGGCCCCGGGAGCAGCCCGATGAGAGTCCTGCTGATCGGAGCCAACGGCTACCTCGGCCGCTTCGTCGCCGACCGCCTGCTCGCCGACCCCGCCGTCCAGCTCACCGCCCTCGGCCGTGGTGACGACGCCGACGTCCGCTTCGACCTCGCGTCCGGCAGCCCCGGAGCCCTCACCCGGTTCCTCGACGCCGTCCACCCGGGCGTCGTCGTCAACTGCGCCGGTGCCACCCGCGGCGGTGCCCGTGATCTCACCCGCCACAACACGGTCGCGGTCGCCACCGTCTGCGAGGCGCTGCGGCGCAGCGGCTGCGGGGCCCGGCTGGTGCAGATCGGCTGCGGCGCGGAGTACGGCCCCAGCCAACCCGGTTCCTCCACGGCCGAGGACGCCGTCCCCCGCCCCGGCGGCCCGTACGGCGTCAGCAAACTCGCCGCCACCGAACTGGTGCTGGGCTCCGGCCTGGACGCGGTCGTCCTGCGTGTCTTCTCCCCGGCGGGCCCGGGCACTCCCGCGGGCTCCCCGCTGGGCCGGCTCGCCGAGGCCATGCGCAGGGCCATGCAGTCGGGCGACGGCGAACTGAAGCTCGGCGGTCTCGGCGCCCAGCGCGACTTCGTCGACGTCCGCGACGTGGCCCGCGCCGTCCACGCGGCCTCGCTCTCCGCCGCACAGGGCGTCATCAACATCGGCTCAGGCCGTGCCGTCCGTCTCCGCGACGCCGCCGCCGTACTGGCCCGGGTCGCCGGATACGGCGGCGCCCTCCACGAACTCGACGGCCCTCCCGGCCCGCTGCGGGCGTCCATCGGCCACCCCCGTCCCGAACCGGACCACGCGGCGCCGGTCGCGTACCCGTACCCCGACGGCTGCGGCAGCTGGCAGCAGGCCGATGTGCGCACCGCACGCGACCGGCTCGGCTGGCGCCCCCGGATCAACCTCGAAGAGTCCCTCGCCGACATCTGGATGGAGGCGGCATGCCGCATCTGACCAGTACGAAGACCAGCACGTCGAGCACCGAACTGCATACCGGCTTCGGTGTCCCCGGCTTCGCCCACCCCCTGGTCGCCCCCGCCGAATGGGCCGAACTCACCTGCCCGGGCACCCCCCTGCACTGGGCCGTCCTCAACGTCGCCGACGGCCCCGGAGCCCGGCCGGACCCGCACTGCCTCGCATCGTGCGGCCGGCTGCGCAACGCGGGCGTCCGCGTTCTCGGCCATCTCGACACCGCCTACGGGGCCCGTACCTTCGGCGAGCTGATCTCCGAAGCCCACCGCTACATCGACTGGTACCGGGTCGACGGCTTCCTCCTGGACCGCTGTCCGACCGGACGCGCCGCGCTGCCCGAGGTCCGCCGCGCCGTCACCGCGTTCCGCGCGATCCGTGACGATGCCCACATCGTCCTCGGCCACGGCACCCACCCCTACCCCGGGTACGCCGAGAACGCCGACCAGTTGATCACCTTCTCCGGCCCCTGGAGCGACTACCGCTGGTCGCAGGTGGCCGAGTGGACCGCCGACTACCCGCCCGAGACCTTCTGCCACCTCGTCCACGGCCTGCCCGGCCCGCACCTCGACGAGGCCCTGCGGATCGCCCGCTGGCAGGGCGCCTCCACGATCTGGTTCACCGACCGCACGGAGCGCGTCGGCCGCGTCGACCCCTGGGAGACCATGCCCGGCTACTGGGACGAAATCGTCTCGCGGATCGGAACGGGTGTCTCGGAATGAAGAAGCCCATGGCAGTGTTACGAGGAGAACAACTGTAGTGATTGACCGACCAACGGAGTCCCCGTGTCGCTGCCACCCCTGGTCGAGCCGGCCGCCGAGCTCACCGTAGACGAGGTCCGCAGGTACTCCCGCCACCTGATCATCCCCGACGTGGGGATGGACGGGCAGAAGCGGCTGAAGAACGCCAAGGTGCTGTGTGTGGGCGCCGGCGGCCTGGGCTCGCCGGCGCTGATGTACCTGGCCGCGGCGGGCGTCGGCACGCTCGGCATCGTGGAGTTCGACGAGGTCGACGAGTCGAACCTGCAGCGCCAGATCATCCACAGCCAGGCCGACATCGGCCGCTCCAAGGCCGAGTCCGCCCGTGACTCCGTCCTCGGCATCAACCCGTACGTGAACGTGATCCTTCACGAAGAGCGGCTCGAGGCCGAGAACGTGATGGACATCTTCAGCCAGTACGACCTGATCGTCGACGGCACCGACAACTTCGCGACCCGCTACCTGGTCAACGACGCGTGCGTGCTGCTCAACAAGCCGTACGTCTGGGGCTCGATCTACCGCTTCGACGGCCAGGCCTCCGTCTTCTGGTCCGAGCACGGTCCCTGCTACCGCTGCCTCTACCCGGAGCCCCCGCCCCCCGGCATGGTCCCCTCCTGCGCCGAGGGTGGCGTCCTGGGCGTGCTGTGCGCGTCCATCGGCTCCATCCAGGTCACCGAGGCCATCAAGGTCCTCACCGGCACCGGCGAGCCCCTCGTCGGCCGCCTGATGATCTACGACGCCCTGGAGATGCAGTACCGCCAGGTCAAGGTCCGCAAGGACCCGAACTGCGCGGTCTGCGGTGAGAACCCGACCGTCACCGAGCTCATCGACTACGAGGCCTTCTGCGGCGTCGTCTCCGAGGAGGCCCAGGAGGCGGCCGCCGGCTCGACGATCACTCCCAAGCAGCTCAAGGAGTGGATCGACGACGGCGAGAACATCGAGATCATCGACGTCCGAGAGATCAACGAGTACGAGATCGTCTCCATCCCGGGCGCCAAGCTGATCCCGAAGAACGAGTTCCTCATGGGCACCGCCCTGGAGGGCCTCCCGCAGGACAAGAAGATCGTCCTGCACTGCAAGACGGGTGTCCGCAGTGCGGAAGTCCTCGCGGTCCTGAAGTCCGCCGGCTTCTCCGACGCCGTGCACGTCGGCGGCGGTGTGGTCGGCTGGGTCAACCAGATCGAGCCGCACAAGCCGGTGTACTAGGCCAACGATTTCCTGGGAGGGGCTCGGCACCTGGTGTGCAGGGCCCCTTTCCGCTGTCAGGCACAGACCTTGCCGTCCTTCGGCACCGTGCCCTTCAGCAGATACGCGTTCACCGTGGAGTCCACGCAGTCGCTCCCGTTCCCGTACGCCGTATGTCCCTGGCCCTTCCAGGTGAGCTCCACACCGACCCCCTTGCCCAGTTCGTCCGCCATCCTGCGGGCACCCTCGTACGGCGTCGCCGGGTCGCCCGTGTTGCCGACCACCAGCACCGGTGCCGCACCGGATGCGCTCACCTCCGGTGTCTCGGACTGCCCGGACACCGGCCAGTCGTGGCACCAGCCGGCCGAGTCCCAGCCCAGGAAGGGGCCGAAGACGGGCGAGACCCTCTCGAACTCCGGCAGCAGCCTCTTCGCCTCCGCGAGTGTGGGCCGCTGCTTGTCGTCCAAGCACGATATGACCCGTTGCGAGTGCGGCAGCAGGCCGTAGTGGCCCGAGGCGTCACGCTCGTTGTAGTCGTCGGCGAGCGCCAGCAGTTCGGAGCCGTCCCCCTGCTCGGCGGTCTGGAGGGCGCTGGTCAGCGAGGGCCAGCTGTCCTTGCTGTACAGCGGCAGGACGATGCCCGTGAACGCGAGCACCTGGGTCAGTTTCCGCCCGGAGAACGTGTCCAGCGGGTCGGCGTCGATCCGGTCCAGCAGGTCCGCGATCCTGCGTGTGCCCTCTGCGGGGTCCTGGCCGGTGGACTTCAGGTAGTTGTCGAGCGCGCGCTGGAAGCCCCGGGCCTGGTTCTCGCGATGTCCCACCATGTCGGCGCTCGGGTCGACGACCGCGTCGAGCACCAGCCGCCCCACCTTCTCCGGGAACAGGTGGGCGTAGACGCCGCCGAGCTGGGTGCCGTACGAGATGCCGAAGTAGTGCATCTCGCTGTCGCCGAGGACCTGGCGCATCAGGTCCATGTCGCGGGCCGTGTCGGTGGTCGAGACGTGCGCCAGCAGCCGGCCCGCGTCCTTCTCGCAGCCCCGGGCGAAGTCGGCGGCGTCCCGGAGATACGCCCGCTCCTCGGCTGGGGTGTCCGGAGTGGCGTCCACGGCTTCGGCGGCCTGGATCTCCTTGTCACCCCGGCAGCGGACACCCTCGCTGGCACCGACCCCGCGCGGGTCCCAGCTCACCAGGTCGTAGTGCTCGCGCAGGAGGGAGGCGGTGGCGGCGTAGGCGGGCATCGTGCCCACCCCCGTCAGGCCGGGGCCGCCGAAGTTGAACAGGAGCGAGCCGATGCGGTCGTCACCGCGGGCCTTGGCGCGGATCAGCGCGAGGCCGATCGTCTCACCCTCCGGCTTCGACCAGTCCAGGGGTACCTTCAGCGTCGCGCACTGCCAGTCGCGGCCGGGCGGGGAGTTGCCCGCGGTGGCCTTGCAGCGTTCCCAGTCGAGTCTCTGCGAGGTCAGTGCGGCGGGCAGGGCCTTCGCGTCCCTGGTGGTGGATCCGGTGCTGCCGGACGGGTCGTCCCCCTCATTGCCGGACGAGCCGCCGCTGCATCCCGCCGCCAGCAGTGCGGTCGCGGCGGTCGCGGCCGCCCACCGTACGAAACGCCCCATCGCAATCCCCCTCCCAAGCCGTCCGCACCGAGCAGCGGATGGCGTTGCGGCCATGGTAGGCCGATCACGAGACACCCGTCGGGGCCTGTGGATAACCTTCTGACCAGCAGATTTCAAGGGTTCTCCGTAGGGTGGTGCTAGGAGCAGACGGTCCCCGCGGCCGGCGCCTTCCCGGTCAGGAGATAGCCGTTCACCGCGTCCTGCACGCACTTGTTCTTGCTGTCGTACGCCCCGTGGCCCTGTCCCTTGTAGGTGAGCTCGACCCCGACGCCCGCACCGAGCGCCTCGACCATCTTCCGTGCTCCCTCGTAGGGGGTGGCCGGGTCGCCGGTGTTGCCCACGACGAGGATCGGTGCCGAGCCGGGGGCGCTCACGTCGGGATGGTCGGCGGCGCCCGCCACGGCCCAGTCGGTGCAGTTCACCATCGACCAGGCCATGAAGTCGCCGAAGAGGGGAGACGCGGCACGGAACTCGGGCAGCTTCCGCTCGACGTCGGCGGCGGTGTACCGGGGCTTGTCGTCGGCGCAGTCGATGGAGATGTTGGCAGCGGTGAGGTTGTTGTACTCGCCGTTGTCGCTGCGCCCGTTCATCAGGTCGGACAGCAGCATCAGGACCCTGCCGTCGCCGTCGTACGCCTGCTCCAGGCCCGAGACGAGGTACTCCCAGAAGTCCTTCGAGTACAGCGCCTGCGCGATGCCGTTGGTCGCCGCGGTCTGCGTCAGCACGCGTTGGCCGATGCCGGGGATCGGCTTCTTGTCGAGGTCCGTGAGCAGTGTGGCGATACGGTCCTTGACGTCCTGCGCGGTGTCTCCGACGGGGCATTCCTCTGTCTTGGAGGTGCAGTCCTCGGCGAAGTTGTCCAGCGCGAGCTGGAAGCCCTCGGCCTGTCCGAGCGAACCCTGCTCGCTGTTCTGCGTCGGGTCCACGACCGCGTCGAAGACCGCGCGCCCCACGTTCTCCGGGAACAGGTGGGCGTAGACGCCGCCGAGTTCGGTGCCGTACGAGATGCCGAAGTAGTACAGCTTGTCGTCGCCGAGGACCTGGCGCATCAGGTCCATGTCGCGGGCCGCGTCGGTGGTGCGCACATGCGCCAGCATCTTCTTGGAGTTGTCCTCGCAGGCCGCGTTGAACTCCTTGGTGTTGGCCAGTAGGGCGGTGCGCTCGGCCGAGTCGTCCGGGGTCCCGTCCTGCTGGAAGTAGACGTCGAGCTGAAGGTCGTTCAGGCACTCCACCGGCGCGCTGCGGCCGACTCCGCGCGGGTCGAAGCTCACCAGGTCGTAGCGGGTGCGCAGTTTCGCGTAGTCCGCGGCGAAGGCGGGCAGCGTGGTGACGCCCGAGCCGCCGGGGCCGCCGAAGTTGAAGACGAGCGAGCCGATGCGCCGGCCCTCGGTGCCACTGGCCTTCGCCCGGATCAGCGCGAGGCCGATCGTGTCCCCCTTGGGCTTCGCCCAGTCCAGGGGGGCCTTGAGCGTGGCGCACTGCCACTCGTCGCCGCCCGGCAGTGGGGAAGGGGCGTCGCCGCCGCCCTCGGCCCGGGACGGGGCCGGGCAGTCCTTCCAGTTCAGCTTCTGGGCCGAGAGGTCCTCGTCCTGCGATTCGTCGCCGCAGCCCGCCAGCACGGAGGCCAGCAGGAGGGCGGTGACGGTCAGGGCCGCGACGCGCAGGCGAGGGGGGTTCGGCATGATCCCATCCTGTGGTCGCGCGCGTGGGTGCGCTCGGGGCGCGAGCCGTACGAGGTACGTGCCGTGGATCAGGCTGCGGGCGCTACAGCGCGCCCTTCCTGGACAGGTGGTTGAAGGCCAGCCAGCCCGGCAGCACGGGCAGCCACAGCGTCAGCAGACGGAACAGCAGGACGGCCGGGGCGGCGACCTCCTTGGGGAGCCCCACGGCGATCAGACCGACCGTCAAGGTGGCTTCCACGGCGCCCACGCCACCGGGCGTCGGGGCCGCCGAACCGAGCGCGTTGCCGGCGAGGAAGACGACGGCGACGCTGGCGATGCTGAGCGACGTGCCCTCCTGGCCGAAGGCGCGGATCGAGGCGTCCAGGCACATCACGAAGCAGGCCGTCAGCAACAGCATGCCGCCGATGCCGGTGACCAGCTTCTGCGGCCGCTGGAGCACGTCCAGCATGCGCGGGACGACACCCGCGAACAGCGACCTCACGCGCGTGACGACGAATTTCCTGAGGAACGGCACCGAGGTGACCACGAGCACGAACACCGCGACCGTCAGCAGACCCGCGATGACCGTGCGGGACGGCGACAGCGAGGGCGTCTTCTCGGTGCCGGTCAGATAGCCGAAGGACAGCAGCATCAGGATGTGGCAGCCGAGCCCGAACAACTGCGAGGCGCCGACACTCGCCACCGCGAGCCCCGGTCGCACCCCCTGGCGTTGCAGGAAGCGCGTGTTGAGAGCCACCCCGCCCACCGCGGCCGGCGCGACGATCTTCACGAACGACCCGGCGACCTGGGCCGCCACCGTCCGCAGGAACCCCACCCGTTCGGGCACGAAGCCCAGCAGCGCCATGGCCGCCGCGAAATAGCTGCACGCCGAGAACAGCACGGCCGCCGCGACCCAGCCCCACTCGGCGTTCTCGATGAGCGGTCCGAACTCGATGTGGGTGAGCTGTGTCAGCAGGAAGTACGCGCCGATGGCACCGGCGATGAAGCTGATCAGCGTGCGCGGCTTCACCCGTTCCAGACGGGCCGGCTCGACCGGTGCCTGTGGCCTGATCAGCAGCACCTGGTGGCGGATCTGCGTCAGCAGGTCCTCCTCGCGCGCCTCCTCCAGGGCCTCGTCGATGGCCCGCTTCTCGGCCCGCGCCTCCGCGCGCACGGCCTTCTTGTCGGGCTTTTCCAGTACCGGCCTCGCGTCCTCCGGCACCTCCTCCAGACGGGCCTGCCTGGCCTGCTGGGAGGCCTCCAGGACCGCCTCGCGCTCGCGCTGGGCCCGCTCCCGGGCGAGTCTGCGCAGCGTCGCGCGCGTGGAACGCGTCAGCGCGATGGGCTGGAGCATCGGCAGACAGTCCGCCACGGCGTCCGGGCCGAGGACGCTGACCGCCGAGGCCACCGCGCGCTCCGCGCCCGTCAGCAGCCCCAGGGTGGTCACCAGCTGGGCGACGTCCATGCGCAGCAGCAGGGTGCTGGCCGCGATCTCACCGCCGCGCAGGTCGGTGAGGACCACCGCGCCGGAACGATCCACCAAGATCGCGTCACCCGCGAGCCTGCGGTGCGCGATGCGCCGCGACTGGAGCGCCTGCACCTGACGCCAGGTGTTGCGCAGCAGGTCGTCGGTGATCTCGTCCTCGGTCAGGGATTCGAGCGTGCGCCCGCCGGTGTGCTCGTAGACGAGCATCACGGCGTCGGGGCCGAGTTCGGAGGTGGCGATCAGCTTGGGCGCGTTGGCGCCGGCCGCGATGGCCGCGTAGGCGAGCAGAGCCTCCTGCTCCAGGGCCTGCCGCAGCGACTGGAGACTGCTGCGGGTCGCGAAGCCGCGCAAGGTGAGGTTGCGCCACACCCGGTAGAAGAAGCCCTGAGCCTGCTGTTCCCGGTCGACGACCGTCACGTCCAGCGGCGGGCCGTCTTCCAGGGTGACGTAGTAACGCCGGCCGCGGTCGCCGTTCTCCGCGGACTCCAGGGACTCCTCGCGAGCCGCGCCGACCGGGTGGAAGCCGACGGTCCTGAGTCCCGCCATCAGCGTCTGCCCGGTGGGGCGGACATTGGGCGAGCCGACCGCGTACAGCGTGCCGTAGGCCACCGTCCAGCCGATCAGCACCGTCAGGATGATCGAGAACGGGGTGGTGTAGCCGGTGACGAGCATCGAGAACGCGTCGAGCATCAGCACGATCCACAGCACCGCCCGCCAGCGCGGCCTGCGGGACATGCCGACGGCCGTCATATAGGCGATGACGGGCGCCAGATAGCCGTGCACGGGGTCGGTGAGGGCGTGGATGTCGCCGGGGGAGGGCTGGGTGAGCGCCTCCTGGATCGAGTCCGGGGCGGCCTTGGCGACCCACAGGTCGGTGGCGAGGGTCACACCGTGGGCGAGGACCGCGGCGAGCACACCGTCGGCGATCCGCAGCCCGTCGCGCTTGATCAGGCGTTCGATCGCGAAGGCGACCGGGACCAGGAGGATCGCGATGCTGGAGGCGAGACCGGCGATCTTGATGAGCAGGTCGGGCGCCTGCCCGGTGCCCTTGTTGATGTCCTGTTCGAGCCCGGAGGTGGTGCCGTGCGCGAACGCGGCGATGGCGAGCAGGATGACGACGGCCAGCACACCGACCAGCAGCCGCATCAGGTCGGAGGGCCGGTGCACGCGCGCGGGGAGCAGCGGCTCGTCGCCCTCGACCTCGTCGACGGGCACTTCCTCGGCGCAGTCGTCGGTGTCCTTGCCGGCCGCGTCGGCGGTGCCGGGGCGCGAGGAAGCGTCAGAGGTGCTCTCGGCGTCCTCCGGGTGCACACCCTGTGGCTTCATCGTCTCTTCTTGATCTCGTATCACCAGTCACCGCCCGCACGATGGTGGCATGCCCCACCGACACACGGGGGTGTCAGGGTGCACAAGCGGGGGCGCACAGTCTGCCTGAAGCGCCGTTCCCGGGCGAGGGATACGCACGGTCGCGGGCCCGTCACATTGTCGGTGGGGTGGGGCAGGATGGGGCGGATGAGCGAGCAGAGCCTTCCTCAGGACCCCCACCCGGAGTACGCGGACGCACTGCCGGAGTACGCCGAGCGGGTCCTCGACGTGGCCGAACGCATCCCGCCCGGGCGCGTCATGACGTACGGCGACGTCGCCGAGTGGCTCGAGGAGGGCGGGCCCCGCCAGGTCGGCCGGGTCATGGCCCTGTACGGCGGCGCCGTACCGTGGTGGCGTGTCGTTCGCGCGGACGGCGCCCTGCTCCCGGGGCACGAACTGCGGGCGCTCGACCACTACCGCACCGAGGGCACACCCCTGAAGGAGGCGAGCAGGGCCGCCGAGGGCCATCTGCCGCGCCTGGACATGCGGCGGGCGCGCTGGGACGGCGGCGAGCGGGCGGAGGGTCACACCTGACAGCTTCCGCCATCGCGCGGCCCCAGGGGCACCCTGAGGCCCGGACGGGGGAAACGGGGCACGTCCGTGGCATGCCGTACGTTCGTGGGGCGAGGGACGTACGGGTCGCGAGCGTCGTGTGGGCCGCGCGGGAAGAAGAGGAAGCCCTGCTTCCGCACTCTGCGTCGGCGTAGCGTCGGCTGCACGCGTCCCCCTCATCCCCCGCCCACCGCCCTCCACGCGCGGGGGGCCGCCCAACAGCACACCCACCAGGACCGGCGAACCACGTGAGCTCCTCTTCCTCCACCAGGCGTCTGTCGCACTCCCAGGTGCGACAGGGGGCCCGTGGCGCTTATCGACTGGTGCGTACCCAGCCGGCCCGCGTGGATCCCCCTCGTCTGGACGCCGCACAGCGCGCGGTGGTTGAGCACCGGACCGGCCCTTTGCTCGTTCTTGCAGGTCCGGGCACCGGGAAGACCACCACGCTCGTCGAGTCGGTGGCGTCACGAATCGCCCGCGGAGGGGACCCCGCGCGCGTGCTCGTGCTGACGTTCAGCCGCAAGGCGGCCGTCGAACTGCGTGATCGCATGGCCCTGCGCATCGGGGCCGCCCGAGCGCCCCAGGCGACCACCTTCCACTCGTTCTGCTACGCCCTGGTCCGCGCCCACCAGGACAGCGACCTGTTCGTGGAACCGCTGCGGCTGCTGTCGGGACCCGAGCAGGACGTCACCGTGCGCGAACTGCTGGCCGGCCAGCCCGACCTGGAGCGGCTCGGCCTCGCCCATGTGCGCTGGCCGGACGAACTGCGCGCCTGCCTGACCACCCGAGGCTTCGCCGACGAGGTCCGCGCGGTCCTCGCCCGCAGCCGCGAACTGGGCCTCGGACCCGGCGCCCTGGACGCCTTCGCCCGCCGCATCGGCCGCCCCGACTGGCGGGCCGCGGCCGCCTTCCTCGCCGAGTACCTCGACGTCCTCGACCTCCAGGGCGTCCTCGACTACGCCGAACTGGTCCACCGCGCGGTGCTCCTCGCCCGCCGCCCCGAGGCCGCCGCACAACTCGCCGCCCAGTACGACGCCGTGTTCGTCGACGAGTACCAGGACACCGACCCGGCCCAGGTGCGGCTGCTGCAGGCCCTCGCGGGCGGCGGCCGCACCCTCGTCGCCTTCGGCGACCCCGACCAGTCGATCTACGCCTTCCGCGGCGCGGACGTGAACGGCATCCTCGACTTCCCGGACGCCTTCCCGCGCGCGGACGGCCGGACCGCCCCCGTCGAGGTCCTGCGCACCTCCCGCCGCTCCGGAGCCTCCTTGCTGGCCGCGACCCGGCTGGTGACCCAGCGCATGCCGCTGACCCGGCTGCCGTCCGAGAAGGTCCGCGCCCACCGTGAACTCGCCCCGGCCCGGGACGGGGGGCACGTCGAGGTGTACACGTACCCGACGTCCGGCACCGAACTGGACAACATCGCGGACATCCTGCGCCGGGCACACCTGGAGGACGGCGTGCCCTGGGGCGAGATGGCGGTCCTGGTGCGCGCGGGCTCGCTCACGATCCCGACGGTCCGACGCGCTCTCACGGCGGCCGGAGTGCCCCTCGACATCGACGGCGACGATCTGCCGCTGCGGCACGAACCGGCGGTCGCGCCGCTGTTGACCGCGCTCCGGGCGGTGGCCGCGGCGGAGGCGGCGGGGGATGTCGTACGGACTGAGGACGGCGCTGCCGCCGATGACGAGCCGCAGCCGGTGTCCGACGAGCCGCAACAGGTCTCCGACGGCCCGCCGCAGGAGGTCTCCGAAGAGCCGCAGTCGGCCACCTCCTGGCTCGACACCGAGACCGCCCTCACCCTCCTCGCCTCGCCCCTCGCCGCTATGGACGCCGCCGACCTGCGGCGTCTCGGACGTGCCCTGCGGGACGAAGAACGGGCCGCAGGCAACGCCCTCCCGCCGCCCTCGGACGAGCTGCTCGCGCGGGCCCTGGCCGAGCCCGAGCGGCTGGCTGTGCACGACCCCGCGTACGCGCGCGGGGCCCAGCGGCTCGGTGCGCTGCTCAAGAAGGCGCGTGAGCGTCTGGCAGGCGGCGGCAGCGCCGAGGAGGCGCTGTGGGACCTGTGGGAGGACACCCCGTGGCCCGGGCGCCTGGAGCGGGCCGCCCGGCGCGGCGGTGCGGCGGGACGCAACGCGGACCGTGATCTCGACGCCGTGTGCGCGCTGTTCGCGACCGCCGCGCGCGCCGAGGAGCGCACCGGAGGCCGCGGCGCCCTGAACTTCCTGGAGGAGATCGATGCCGAGGACATCGCCGCCGACACCCTCACCCGGCGTGCCGTACGCCCCGACGCCGTCCGTCTGATGACCGCGCACCGCTCCAAGGGGCTGGAGTGGCGCCTGGTCGTCGTAGCGGGCGTCCAGGAGGGCCTGTGGCCCGATCTGCGCCGCCGCGGCTCCCTCCTGGAGGCCGACCGCATCGGCCGCGACGGTCTCGCCGAACCGCTCACCCCGGGCGCCCTGCTCGCCGAGGAGCGCCGCCTGTTCTACGTCGCCGCCACACGCGCGCGTGAGCGCCTGGTCGTCACCGCGGTGAAGGCGCCGGCCGACGACGGCGATCAGCCCTCCCGCTTCCTGACCGAACTCGGCGTAGAACCCAAGGACGTGACGGGCCGCCCGCGCCGCCCCCTGTCCGTCGCCGCCCTGGTCGCCGAACTCCGCGCCACCACGGTCGACCCGCGCGTCTCCGACACCCTCAGGGAGGCCGCCGCCCGCCGCCTTGCCAGGCTCGCCGCCCTCGCCGACGAGGACGGCCGCCCGCTCGTCCCGTCGGCCCATCCCTACCGCTGGTGGGGCATGTTCGAGCCGACCGAGTCCAAGGTGCCGCTGCGCAACCGCGACCAGCCCGTCGTGCTCTCCGGAAGCGCCCTCGACCAGCTCGCCAACACCTGCGCCCTGCAGTGGTTCCTGGGCCGCGAGGTGAAGGCCGACGCGCCCGCGACGGCCGCCCAGGGCTTCGGCAACGTCGTGCACGTCCTCGCCGACGAGGTCGCCTCCGGACACACCCCGGCCGACCTCGCCGTCCTCATGGAGCGTCTCGACTCCGTGTGGAACGCGCTCGCCTTCGACGCGCCCTGGAAGTCGGCGCAGGAGAAGGAGAACGCGCGCGTGGCGCTCGAACGCTTCCTGAAGTGGCACGTCATGGACCGCACCGGCCGCACCCCGGTGGCCAGCGAGCACGACTTCGACGTCACCCTGGAGGCCGGCGAGGTCGAGGTGCGCATCCGCGGCCAGATGGACCGCGTGGAGGCCGACGGCGAGGGCCGCGCGTACGTCGTCGACTTCAAGACCGGTAAGCAGCCGGTGAGTTCCGCCGAGGTGGAACACCACCCCCAGCTCGCCGTCTACCAGCTCGCCGTCCGCGAGGGCGCCGTGGACGAGGCCTTCGACGGCGTACGGCCCGAGCCGGGCGGCGCCGAACTCGTCCAGCTGCGTCAGGGTGCCCCCAAGCGGGACGGCGGCGAGACCCTGCCCAAGGTGCAGGCCCAGGAGCCGCTGGAGGGGGAGTGGGTCGGCGACCTGCTCGCCACCGCGGCCGGCAAGGTCCTCGACGAACGGTTCACACCGAACGCCGGGCAGCACTGCTCCCACTGCGCTTTCCGGGCTTCGTGCAGCGCCCAGCCGGAAGGCCGGCACGTGGTGGAGTGAGCGGGGCACACCGGTGTGATCGGTCGCACCCCACGTGCTGACCAGCGCTTCTTCCGGCCCGAGAGGCGACCCGAGGGGCGATTCGTCCTCCGTTGTCAGTGCGCGCCGCTAGCCTCTCCGACATGGCCGCCCGTATCACCGATCCCGATCAGCTCAAGGAGCTCCTCGGCATCCCGTTCACCCCGGAGCAGACGGCCTGCATCACCGCGCCGCCCGCCCCGCAGGTGATCGTGGCGGGCGCGGGCTCGGGCAAGACGACGGTGATGGCGGCCCGCGTGGTCTGGCTGGTCGGCACCGGCCAGGTCGCCCCCGAACAGGTCCTCGGCCTCACCTTCACCAACAAGGCCGCCGGTGAACTCGCCGAGCGCGTCCGCAAGGCGCTCATCAAGGCGGGCGTCACCGACCCCGACGTCATCGACCCGGACAACCCCCCGGGCGAGCCCGTGATCTCCACCTACCACGCCTTCGCGGGCCGCCTGCTGGCCGACCACGGACTGCGCATCGGCCTCGAACCGACGTCCAGGCTGCTCGCTGACGCCACCCGCTACCAGCTGGCCGCGCGCGTGCTGCGCGAGGCCCCCGGCCCCTACCCGGCCCTGACCCGCTCCTTCGCCGACCTGGTCAGCGACCTCCTGACCCTCGACGCCGAACTCGCCGAGCACCTGGTCCGCCCCGAGCAGGTGCGAGCCCACGACGCCGAACTGCTGCTGACCCTCCAGGGCGCCAAGCTCACCAACGACGCCCTGCGGAAGGTCCCCGAGGCGGCCGCGGCCCGGCGTGAACTCGCCGATCTGGTGGTCCGCTACCGCGCCGCCAAACGCGAGCGCGACCTGCTGGACTTCGGCGACCAGATCGCCCTGTCCGCGCGGCTCGCTGGGATCTCCGAGGTGGGCCGCATCCTGCGCGACGAGTTCCGGGTGGTGCTCCTCGACGAGTACCAGGACACCTCGGTCGCCCAACGCGTCCTGCTGGCAGGCCTGTTCGGTGACGGCACCGGCCACCCGGTCACCGCCGTCGGTGACCCCTGCCAGGCCATCTACGGCTGGCGCGGTGCCTCCGTCGCCAACCTCGACGACTTCCCCGAGCACTTCGCCCACCCCGACGGGCGCCCGGCCACCCGCCAGGCGCTCAGCGAGAACCGCCGCAGCGGCGGCCGCCTCCTCGACCTCGCCAACGGCCTCGCCGAGCCCCTGCGCGCCATGCACGCGGGCGTGGAGGCCCTCCGCCCGGCCCCCGGCGCCGAACGCGACGGCATGGTGCGCTGCGCCCTCCTGTCCACCCACGCCGAGGAGATCGGCTGGCTTGCGGACTCCATCGCCCATCTCGTGCGGACCGGGAAGGCGCCCGGCGAGATCGCCGTCCTGTGCCGCACCGCGACCGACTTCGCGGAGATCCAGGGAGCGTTGGTCGAGAGGGACGTCCCGGTGGAGGTGGTGGGCCTCTCCGGCCTGCTGCACCTGCCCGAGGTCGCCGACCTCGTCGCCGTCTGCGAGGTCCTCCAGGACCCCGGCGCCAACGCCTCCCTGGTCCGCCTGCTGACCGGCCCGCGCTGGCGCATCGGCCCGCGCGACCTCGCCCTCCTCGGTCGGCGTGCCCGGCGTCTGGTGTCCCACGCGCGCGTGGAGGGCGACGAGGACCGCGACCGCCGGCTCGCCGAAGCCGTCGAGGGGGTCGACCCGGCCGAGGTGATATCGCTCGCGGACGCCCTGGAGACCTTCCTGGAGACGCCTCTCTTCGGTGACGACGAGGACGACGACGGGCTGCCCTTCTCGCCGGACGCGCGTGTGCGGTTCGCCCGCCTGGCCGCCGAACTGCGGGATCTGCGCCGCTCGCTCGCCGACCCCCTGATGGACGTCCTGCACCGCGTCCTCGCCGTCACCGGCCTGGAGGTCGAACTGTCGTCGTCCCCGCACGCGTTGGCCGCCCGCCGCCGCGAGACCCTGTCCAACTTCCTCGACATCGCCGCCGCCTTCGCGGCCGGCGACAACGAGGCGAGCCTGCTCGCGTTCCTTGCCTTCCTGCGCACCGCCGCCCAGTACGAGAAGGGCCTCGACAACGCCCTGCCGGGCGGCGAGAACACCGTCAAGGTGCTCACCGCGCACAAGTCCAAGGGCCTGGAGTGGGACGTCGTCGCCGTCCCCGGCCTGGTCACCGGAACCTTCCCGAGCAGCCAGGGGCGCGAGAAGTGGACCGCCCAGGGCAAGGTTTTGCCACACGCGCTCCGCGGCGACGCCGACACACTCCCCGACATCGCCTCCTGGGACTCCCGCGGCATGAAGGCCTTCCACGAGGCCATGAAGGACCACCAGCACACCGAGGAACTCCGCCTCGGCTACGTCACCTTCACCCGCCCCCGCTCCCTCCTCCTCGGCTCCGGCCACTGGTGGGGCCCCACGCAGAAGAAGCCCCGGGGGCCGTCCGACTTCCTCCAGGCCCTCCACGACCACTGCACCTCCGGCCACGGCGAGATCGAGGCCTGGGCCGACGAACCCGCCGAGGACGAGGAGAACCCGGCACTCCACAGCCAGACCGCCGACCAGGTCTGGCCCCTGCCCCTCGACGACCTGGCTCTGGCCCGACGCCGGGCGGCCGCCGAGACCGTCCTGGCCCACCTCGAACGGCTCGCCTCCCACACGGACGCCCACCCCGCCGCCGTACACGACCCGGACGCCTACGACGACCCCGAGTGGCCGCCACCGCCGGACGACGAGGAGCCGCCGTACGCCGAAGAGCCCTCCGCCGAGGACTGGGACACCTGGACGACGGACCGCCCGGCCGTCCCCCACCAGGCGGCGTCGCCGGAAACCCCCGCCGCTCCGGCCCGCCCCCACCCCACGGAACCCGAACCCGAGCCCCTCACCCCCGAGGAAGCCCGCACCGTCGACTCCTGGGACCGTGACCTCGACGCCCTCACCGGGGAACTCCTGCGCGCGCGGGAGGCAGTCACCGACGTGCCGCTGCCCGCGTCGCTCACCGCGTCCCAGGTGATCCTCCTGGCCTCGGACCCGGACGGGCTCGCGAAGGAGCTCGCGCGCCCCATGCCGCGCCCCCCGCAACCCGCCGCACGTCAGGGCACCCGGTTCCACGCCTGGGTCGAAGCCCGCTTCGAGGCGCTGACCCTGCCCATGCTGGAGCCGGACGACCTACCGGGCAGCGACGCCGAGATCGCCGACGAGCGCGACCTGGAAGCCCTCAAGGACGCCTTCGAGCGCACCGAGTACGCCCACCGCACCCCCTACCGCCTGGAGACGCCCTTCCAGCTCGCCATCGCGGGGCGCGTGGTCCGCGGCCGTATCGACGCCGTCTACCGGCACACGGACGGGGGCGAGACGACGTACGAGATCGTCGACTGGAAGACCAGTCGCACCCGCACCGCCGACCCCCTCCAGCTCGCCGTGTACCGGCTCGCGTGGGCCGAGCGGCAGGGTGTGCCTGTGGAATCGGTCACGGCCACGTTCCTTTACGTCCGCACCGGAGAGGTCGTACGACCCAGGAATCTGCCTGACAGAGCGGCCCTGGAGCGGCTGCTCACACGGGAACCGGGCGGGCTGGAGGACAGTTCCGCGCAAGCAAACTGTGAGGAACCGCCCAACGAGGATGTCGGTGCGGGCCGATAGGCTCATGACCATGAGCCATCCCGTTGACAGTGCCGTCAGCGCCGTCCGCACGTACATCGAGCAGCACCGCGCCGCCTTCCTCGACGACCTCGCCGAATGGCTGCGCATCCCGTCCGTCTCGGCCCAGCCCGACCACGGACCCGATGTCCGCCGCAGTGCCGACTGGCTCGCCGCCAGGCTCAAGGAGACCGGCTTTCCCACGGCCGAGGTCTGGGAGACCCCGGGTGCGCCCGCCGTCTTCGCCGAGTGGCCCGCCGAGGACCCCGCGGCGCCCACGATCCTTGTCTACGGCCACCACGACGTGCAGCCCGCGGCCCGCGAGGACGGCTGGGACAGCGACCCCTTCGAGCCGGTCGTCCTCGAGAACCGCCTCTACGCGCGCGGGGCGGCCGACGACAAGGGCCAGGTCTTCTTCCACACCCTCGGCGTCCGAGCGCACCTCGCCGCCACCGGCCGCACCGCACCCGCGGTGCATCTGAAGCTGCTGATCGAGGGCGAGGAGGAGTCCGGCTCCCCGCACTTCCGGGTTCTCGTCGAGGAGCACGCGGACAGGCTCGGCGCCGACGCCGTGATCGTCTCCGACACCGGCATGTGGTCCGAGGACACCCCCACCGTGTGCACCGGCATGCGGGGCCTCGCCGAGTGCGAGATCCGGCTGTACGGCCCCGACCAGGACATCCACTCCGGGTCCTTCGGCGGCGCCGTCCCCAACCCGGCCACGGCCGTCGCCCGCCTGGTCGCCGCCCTGCACGACGAGCACGCGCGCGTGGCGGTCCCCGGCTTCTACGACGGCATCGTCGAACTGACCGACCGCGAGCGGGAGCTCTTCGCCGAGCTGCCTTTCGACGAGGAGCAGTGGCTGCGCACCGCCAAGTCGCGTGCCACCCACGGCGAGGCCGGACACACCACCCTGGAGCGCGTCTGGGCCCGCCCCACCGCCGAGGTCAACGGCATCGGCGGTGGCTACCAGGGTCCCGGCAGCAAGACGATCGTCCCGTCCTCCGCGATGGTGAAGCTCTCCTTCCGGCTGGTGGCCGGCCAGGACCCCGACCACATCGAGAAGGCGGTCCGCGCCTGGGCCGCCGACCAGGTGCCCGCCGGGATCCGGCAGGAGATCACCTTCGGCGCGGCCACGCGCCCGTGCCTGACCCCGCTGGACCACCCGGCCCTGCAGTCCGTCGTACGGGCCATGGGCCGCGCTTTCGACAAGCCGGTCCGCTTCACCCGTGAGGGCGGTTCCGGCCCCGCCGCCGACCTCCAGGAAGTCCTCGGCGCGCCCGTGCTGTTCCTCGGCATCTCCGTCCCCTCCGACGGCTGGCACGCACCGAACGAGAAGGTCGAGCTCGACCTGCTCCTCAAGGGCGTCGAGACCTCCGCGTACCTGTGGGGTGATCTCGCCGAGCACTGGAGCCACGCCCCCTGACCACCGGCGCCGCCCGCGCCGCTCGCACTGCGAAGCCCCGCCGGGCCCGCTCGCCCCACGACATACGTCCCGCCGAAACAATCCGCTGCACCGGGGGAGTTGGAAGCACCCGTGACCACCTGGACCGACCACACCGCCGACCGTCCCATCTCGCTCACCGCTCCTGGTGGCATCGACCGCGCCGCGCACCACCGGCTCGACGAGGCCTGGCTCGCGGCGGCGTGGAGTCACCCCACGACCCGCTGCTTCGTGGTCTCCGGCGGCCAGGTCCTCATCGACGAGACGGCGGACGGCCGTACCGAACTCGTCATGACGCCGTCCTTCGAAGCCCCGCTCACCGAGGCCCACCGCTACTTCCTCGGCATCGACGAGGAGGGGGTGCGCTACTTCGCCCTCCAGAAGGACGCCCTGCCCGGCCGGATCGACCAGTCCGCTCGCCCTGCGGGCCTGCGCGAGGCCGGGCTGCTGCTGTCCGCACGCGACGTGGGGCTGATGGTGCACGCGGTCGGCCTGGAGAACTGGCAACGCACCCACCGCTTCTGCTCCCGCTGCGGCGAGCGCACGGTCATCGCCGCGGCCGGTCACATCCGCCGCTGCCAGGCCTGCGGCGCCGAGCACTACCCGCGCACCGACCCGGCCGTGATCATGGCTGTCACGGACGACCAGGACCGCATTCTGCTCGGCCGCCAGGTGCACTGGCCGGAGGGCCGCTTCTCGACCCTCGCCGGCTTCGTCGAGCCCGGCGAGTCCATCGAGCAGTCGGTGCGCCGCGAGGTCTTCGAGGAGGCCGGCATCACCGTCGGCCAGGTCGAGTACGTCGCCAGCCAGCCCTGGCCGTTCCCCTCCAGCCTGATGCTCGGCTTCATGGCCCGTGCGACCTCCACCGAGATCGACGTCGACGGCGACGAGATCCACGAGGCCCGCTGGTTCTCCCGCGACGAACTGGGCGCCGCCTTCGAGTCCGGTGAGGTCCTCCCGCCGTACGGCATCTCGATCGCGGCCCGGCTGATCGAGCTCTGGTACGGCAAGCCGCTGCCGACGAGGAGCTTCGTCTGACACAAGAAGGCGGTTCCTGAGCTGCCCCAGGAACCGCCCGTGTCTCGCAGCGCTTACGCGCCGATCTTCTGCTTGACCTGCGCCAGCGACGGGTTCGTCAGCGTAGAACCGTCTCCGAACAGCACAGTCGGAACCGTCTGGTTCCCGCCGTTCGCCTTCTCCACGAACGCCGCGGACGCCGGGTCCTGCTCGATGTTGATCTCGGTGTACGCGATGCCCTCGCGGTCCATCTGCTTCTTCAGCCGCTGGCAATAACCGCACCACGTGGTGCTGTACATCGTCACAGTGCCCTGCATGTCTCGCGCGCTCCTCTGGGGGCTCGGGGAAGAGGTCGTCCGATGACGGAACGTATGCGGGCGGGCCACCATTCCCGGCCGCGTGACGCCTGCCGCATTAGTACGACTGCGGCCGGCTGCCTGTGGACAACCGGCTCACCCGTCTCCGTCGACCTGGCAGCATGGCCGTGTGACAGCAGCAACGCACTCCACGCTCTTCCCCCGCGACCCCGACGGTTCCCCGTACGCGGCTTCGTCGGGTGGTGCCGACGCGGTGCTCGAAGGGCTCGACCCTGAGCAGCGCGAGGTCGCCACCGCCCTGCACGGGCCGGTGTGCGTGCTGGCGGGTGCGGGCACCGGCAAGACCCGGGCGATCACCCACCGCATCGCCTACGGGGTGCGGGCCGGAATCCTCCAGCCCTCCAGCGTGCTCGCCGTCACCTTCACCAACCGCGCCGCCGGAGAGATGCGCGGGCGACTGCGCCAGCTCGGCGCGGCGGGCGTCCAGGCGCGTACGTTCCACTCGGCCGCCCTGCGCCAGCTCCAGTACTTCTGGCCGAAAGCCGTCGGCGGCTCCCTGCCCCGGCTCGTCGACCGCAAGATCCAGCTCGTCGCCGACGCGGCCGCCGCCTGCCGCATCCGCCTCGACCGCGGCGAGCTGCGGGACGTCACCGGTGAGATCGAGTGGTCCAAGGTCACCCAGACCGTGCCCGCCGACTACGCCCTCGCAGCCGCGAAGGCCGGCCGCGAGACCCCCCGCGCCGCGGCCGAGATCGCCCAGCTCTACGCCGCCTACGAAGACCTCAAGCGCGACCGTGCCGTCATCGACTTCGAGGACGTGCTGCTGCTGACCGTCGCCATCCTCCAGGACCGGCACGACATCGCCGACCAGGTCCGTTCCCAGTACCAGCACTTCGTCGTCGACGAATACCAGGACGTCAGCCCCCTCCAGCAGCGCCTGCTGGAACTCTGGCTGGGGCAGCGGGACAACCTGTGCGTCGTCGGCGACGCCAGCCAGACCATCTACTCGTTCACAGGCGCAACTCCCGACCATCTGCTCGACTTCCGCACCCGCCACCCCGGCGCCACCGTCGTCAAGCTGGTCCGCGACTACCGCTCCACCCCCCAGGTCGTCCATCTCGCCAACGGCCTGCTCGCCCAGGCCAGCGGCCGCGCCGCCGACCACCGGCTGGAACTGATCTCCCAGCGCCGGCCGGGCCCCGAACCCGTCTACACCGAGTACACCGACGAGCCCGCCGAGGCCGAGGGCGCCGCCCGCCGCATCCGCGACCTCATCGACGCGGGCGTCCGGGCCAGCGAGATCGCCGTCCTGTTCCGCACCAACTCCCAGTCCGAGACCTACGAACAGGCCCTCGCCGACGCCGGAGTGCCCTACCAACTGCGCGGTGCCGAGCGGTTCTTCGACCGGCCCGAAGTGCGCAGGGCCATCGTCAACCTCCGGGGCGCGGCCCGCTTCGGCGGCAACGACTCGCGGCTCGACGAAGCAGTGGACCTCCCCTCCCAGGTGCGGGCCGTCCTCTCGGGCGAGGGCTGGACCACTGAACCGCCGGCCGGTTCCGGGGCCGTCAGAGAGCGCTGGGAGTCGCTGGCCGCCCTGGTGAACCTCGCGCAGGACTTCGCCGCCGCGAGAGCCGGCGCCACCCTGAACGACCTCGTGGCCGAGCTCGACGAACGGGCCAGTGCCCAGCACGCCCCGACCGTCGAGGGCGTCACCCTCGCCTCCCTGCACTCCGCCAAGGGCCTGGAGTGGGACGCCGTCTTCCTGGTCGGCGTCGCCGAGGGCATGATGCCGATCACCTACGCCAGGACGGACGAGCAGATCGAGGAGGAGCGCCGGCTCCTCTATGTCGGAGTCACCCGCGCACGGGAGCGCCTCCATGTCTCCTGGTCGCTCTCCCGTGCGCCCGGCGGCCGGCCCAACCGCCGTCCCAGCCGATTCCTGGACGGACTGCGCCCCGGCTCCACCGCCACCGTGGGGCGGGCCGCCGGGGGCGGCCCCGGCGGTGTCGAGCGCGGCTACACGACCCCCGCGGGCGCCGTCCCCCGACGCACCCAGCGCACCCCGGCGCGCTGCCGGGTCTGCGGGTGCACGCTCACCGACGCGGGCGAGATGAAGCTCATGCGTTGCGAGGACTGTCCCTCCGACATGGACGAGGGTCTCTACGAGCGATTGCGCGACTGGCGTGCCGTGCAGGCTCAGCGCAGCGGACAGCCCGCCTTCTGCGTCTTCACCGACAAGACCCTGATGGCGATCGCGGAGGCCGTCCCCGACGAGGAGCACGAGCTGGCGCGGATCCCAGGCGTCGGCATGCGCAAGCTCAACCGCTACGGAGCCGATGTCCTGGCCATCTGCGCAGGCCAAGAGGTCGCGGAAGAAGAGGACGAGGACTGATCCCAACTCGTCGAAAAAATAGTTTGCGCATGCCCCAGCAATCCCCATAGGTTCTTAGCCACGGGGACGGAGGCCTTCTCGGAGGCCCCGATTCCGTGTTCTACTTGCATATCCGTCGGACAGCGGCTCGCGCCGCGGTCCCCAGAGACGCCGAGAGGAGGCGATTGAAGTGATCAGCATCAACAGCAAGACCGTCAGCACCGCCAAAATGACCGATCTTTCGGTCGTCTCCACGTGCATGCTCGGCGTTTCGAACCTGGGCACCGGTGTGTCCGGCATTCCTGCCGTGCGTCCGGCGTCCTCCCTGTCTCTCGCGGGCCTTCCCGTCCGTGAGCGCAATGAGCGACCGACCAAGGCACTGGAAGCAGTAGTGGCACAGGCGAAGACCTATGCCTTTGCGGCGGCCGGTGCCGGATTCCGGAAGCAGACGACGCAGCACCACCAGATGTGGGCCTTCCGTGGGCCAGAACCCTGGAGTGATCCAGCCTGATCGACTCAGGCCGGCGCCTTCAGGGCCGCGGAACCCCATCCGGGATCCGCGGCCCTTCTGTTTTCCCCGAACCGGGAGAGCGGAGCGAAGGGGCCTCGGGACAAGAAAAGAACCCGGTACCAAGCCGACTACCGGCCCAACAGGGCCGGACCGACAGACGAGGAAGACGAACCGTGCAACTCGAAGCGCACGCCCCGTCCGTACCGCCTTCCGAAACGATCCCCCCGCCCGGCCCCACGGAGGACTCCACCTTGATCCCGCTCACTGCGCTCACCGCGCTCGACGACGCCATCGAGAACCTCGGCGTACCCGTCCCCTGCCGTTCCTACGACCCGGAGGTCTTCTTCGCCGAGTCGCCGGCCGACGTCGAGTACGCCAAGTCCCTCTGCCGTACCTGCCCGCTGATGGAGGCCTGCCTCGCCGGCGCCAAGGAGCGGCGTGAGCCCTGGGGCGTCTGGGGTGGCGAGCTGTTCGTCCAGGGCGTCGTCGTCGCCCGGAAGCGGCCGCGTGGCCGCCCGCGCAAGAACCCGGTCATGGCATGAACACCATCGCAGGAACGATCGACCGCCCCCTCACGAACGACCCCAAGAAGCAGGCCCCGATGAAGCCGTCCACCAGCGAGCCCGCAGGCTCCGCGATCCCAGACTTCACCACCACCGGCGCGATCGACTCGCGTCAGAACAGGACCCGCGAGATGCAACTCATCCCAGAAGCCCTGGCTCGTGCGCATATGCACGACCGGCTGCGTGAGGCCGAGCAGGAACGTCAGGCGATCCGCCTGGTGAACGCCCGCCGGATGCAGCGCCGGGCCGAGCGCGCCTCCAGGCGTGCCCGCCGCGCGCTCGCCATGGCCGTCATGCAGTAATCCGACCCGGTAGTACCCCGTGGGGGCCCGTCCGTGCGAACGGACCGGCCCCCACGGTGCGTTGTGCACGGCGAACCGTAGGCCCCGGCGTTATCGTCGGCGAGTGACGAGTCTTCCCGGAGACAGTGACAACCGCGACCTTGAGGCGGAGCCCCTCGTGTGCGCCCGCTGCGGTACACGGACCGAGGGCCCGCGGCCCACATGGACCTGCTCCGTGGAGAACGGCGTCCGCCAGTACTTCTGCGACACCTGCTCCCGGGAGAACCTCAGGGCCATCGAGGGAAGGCTCGACTCGGCCTGGTGGTAGACCGATCCGCGTCACGCCTCCGCGGCCGACTCCTCCTCGTCCCCGTCCCACTCCGGCACGAACCCCGGCAGCCACTCCTCCAGTTCCTCGCGCAGCCGGACCGTCGCGCCCAGCTGGCACAGCACGCCGATCGTGCTCAGCGTCACCCGGTGTATCAGGAGGTAGGCCGGCGGCAGGTTGAGCTGCTTGCCCAGCTGATGGGCGGGGGAGCGGGGATCGGCGATCCGGGCGGCCTGGCTGCGCATCCAGCCGCGGGTGAAGGTGAACTCGTCGACCTCGGCCGGTTCGATGATCGGCAGAAGGTAGTCGAGGACGGCGTCGGGATCCAGTTCGATGGACGCCTTGACGAAACCCTCCGCGCACAGGAGCTCGTAGACGGCCTCAGCCTCGCCGTCCAGCGTCATGCGCAGGGAGGTGCCGATGGTGTCCGGCAGCCCGCCCGAGAGCCGGTCGACCGTGCCGAAGTCCAGGACGCCCAGGCGCCAGTCGTCCTCGCCGTCGGGGCCGCCCGGCAGGAGGCGGAAGTTGCCGGGGTGCGGGTCCGCGTGCAGCAGGCCGGTGCGGGCAGGGCCGGAGAAGAGGAACCGGGCCAGGAGCTGCCCGGCGCGGTCACGCTGCTCCTGTGTGCCCTCGGAGATCACCTCCGACAGAGGGACGCCGTCGATCCACTCCGTGATCAGGACCTGGTCGCTCTGGTGGACCACCCCCGGCACCACGACGTCCGGATCGTCCGCGAACTCCTCGGCATGGGCCTGCTGGGCCTGCGCCTCCAGGCCGTAGTCGAGTTCCTCCGAGACCCGGTCGCGCAGTTCGGCGATGAGGGGCTTGATGTCGATGCCGGGGACGAGGGGCCCCAGCAGGCGGGCGAAGCGGCCCAGTTGGTTCAGGTCGGACAACAGGGCCTCGCCGGCTCCCGGGTACTGGACCTTGACGGCCACCTCACGCCCGTCGTGCCACACGGCCCGGTGCACCTGCCCGATCGACGCCGCCGCGGAGGGCTTGTCGTCGAACTCGGCGAACAGTTCCCGCCAGTCCTCGCCCAGACGCTCCCCCAGCACCGTGTGCACGGTGCGGGTCGGCATGGGGGGCGCGGCCTCCTGCAGTTTCGTCAGGGCCGCGCGATAGGGGCCGGCGACCTCCTCGGGGAGCGCCGATTCGAAGACGGACAGGGCCTGGCCGAACTTCATGGCACCGCCCTTGAGCTCGCCGAGCACCTTGAACAGCTGGTCGGCGGTGCGCTGTTGCAGCTCTCGGCCGACGATCTCCGCGGACTCGCCCACGATCCGCTTGCCGAGTCCCCAGGTGGCCCGTCCGGCGAAGCCGAGCGGGAGCGCGGCGAGCTTGGCGGTACGGGTGACCGCCTTCCGGGGAAGATCAGACATGCGCCCTCCAGGTCCCAGCCGGCCGTGGCGCGGTTGCCTTACGGGACAACTCCTACGACGACCGTTGCTCCGTCATTGTCTCGTGCGCATCCTCGTCCTTGGAGGTGTGTTCTCCCTTACCTTTCTCCGCGGCGCCGCACCGGCATGCGGGATGCGGCCAGACCGGCCGCGTGTGCCAGTTCAGGCCGGGAAGCGAGACCTCCCAGCGGGCGCCCGCGCTCGACGGGAGGCGACCGTCCAGGAAGGCGAGCGCGTGAGCGGCGGCCAAGCCCGCGACCGTGGTGGCCAGTGCCAGGTCACAGGGCCGCGCCTGGTGCGGTCGGCGCCCCGAGCGCCATTGGGCGACCAGCCGGGGCCAGGCCCGGTCCCGGTCGGTCCGGGTCTCATGCAGACAGCCGGCGCAGCCCGTCCCGCCCGGCAGCACGAAGGGGCCGACCACGCCCGTCGCCTCGACCACGCCCGCGTACAGATGGGGTGTCCCGGATTGGACCAGCGGTTCCGCGGTGGCCGGGGCGGGCGCGTGCACGTCGACGTCGTCCCGTGGGGCGAGGATCACCAGGGAGAAGCCGGGATCGTCCTCCCCGGCCGAGGCCCGGGAGGCGCGGCGCGGCAGGCGGCCGGGAGCCGCCGCGGACACCGCCCGGCGCGCGGCTGTGTCCCTGCGGTCTCCGACGGAGGTGGCGGGCAGCCCTCCCGGGGTCACGTCACCCGGTTCGACACGGCCGCAGTCCCGCACGTCGACCTCCCCGACCCCGGCACCCGAGAGCAGCGCGGCCAGCACCGAGCCCACCCGGCCCGCGCCCCTGACCTGCACGCGCAGCGCGCGGCGGGCGGCGAGAAGCCTGATCGCGTCACCCGGCTCGGACGTGGTCAGGGAAAGGGACTCCAGGTCGGGTGCCAACCGGTCGAGGACCTCTTTCTTCCCGCGCAGCGCGTCCGCGGCCGGTCCGCCGCCTCTCGCGTCGTCGACGAGCCCCGCCCGGGCCAGCCGCCCCACCAGCGTGTCGACATGGCCCTCCGGCAGATCCATACGGTGTCCCTCCTCCCGCAGCAGCGCGAGACCGCGCGTGCCGTTGATCAGGTCGAGGAAACTGCCCGTCGCCGTGTCCATCGGACCCAGCGTCAGCGCGTGCGCCGGGGTCATCCCGAACTGGACGGTGTTGAGATCGCGCCAGCCGCGCCGGAGCGCGGGCTTCACCAGCGGAACCATGGTGGGTGCGAGCGGAACCGAAGTTTGCATGACAGGCCCCCGTAGACCTCGTAGAACGTCCCCGTCCGCCGCCGGAGCCGGGCGATGGTCGGTCGCGGTTCCGGTGGCGATGCCAGCATGCCCGGACCCGGCCGTCACGTGCCGAAAGTTGTCCACAGGTGAGGGCTATTCGTCGTACAAATCAGACGCATGGTGGGCGATCGGAACCGAACCGTCCCGGAGTCGGGACTTCCCCCGTGTGCAGCGGGTAACGTCAGGGCGTGCCCGCCGACCCACTGCACAGCGCCGGAACGCCACAGCGCAGCACGACGAGCCAGCCGCCGAGCGGCTCGGGGGCGAGCGCGATCGAGGTGCGCAGGAGCAGCCGTCGCCGTCGGACGGTCTCCGCGTACCGCGAGGGCGATCGCACCGTCGTGCTCATCCCTGCCCGGATGTCCGAGGCCGAGGAGCAGCGCTGGGTGAGCGTCATGCTCGACAAGCTGGCCGCCCAGGAGAGCAAACGGGTCCTCGGTGACGCCGAGCTCTCCGAGCGGGCCCAGCGGCTGTCGGCCCAGTACTTCGACGGGCGGGCGCGGCCGGCCTCGGTCCGCTGGGTCACCAACCAGAACACGCGCTGGGGCTCGTGCACCCCGTCCGAGGGCAGCATCCGGTTGTCGCACCGGCTGCAGGGCATGCCGGAGTACGTCGTCGACTACGTCCTGCTCCATGAGCTCGCGCATCTGCTCGTGCCCGGCCACGGGCCGCGTTTCTGGCGGTTGCTGGAGGCCTATCCGCGCACCGAGCGGGCCAAGGGCTACCTCGAAGGCGTGGTTGCCGCGGAGCGGTTGCCGCATCCGCCGGCCACCCGCGGAGAGTGACCGCCGGGTCGAACGGGTTTTTGTACCGGATCTGTACCGACCTCCACCGGTGTCCGAGTTTGCCGTTAGCCTGTCGCGACGCACTCGCTTTCGGGATGGGGGACGGTCGTTACGCATGGCCAGGGAATTCCAACGCGGCCACAAGGCCAAGATCAGTGACCTGACCGCGGGCACGGACCTGTACGTGGGCGTACAGATCTCCGGCCCCGGACTGACCTTCGACATCAGCTGCTTCGGCCTCGACGCCGAGGAACGGCTCTCTGACGACCGGTACTTCATCTTCTTCAACCAGCCGAAGTCGCCCGAGGACTCCATCCAGCTCCTGGGCGCCCAGTCGGGGGACACGGAGTCGTTCCGGGTCACGCTCGATCAGATCCCGTCGCAGATCCAGAAGCTGTCGTTCACGGCGACCATCGACGGCGACGGCCAGATGTCGCAGATCGCCCCCGGCTATCTCCGTATCGTCGCCGGCGGCGAGGAAGTCGCCCGGTACTCGTTCGACGGCAGTGAGTTCTCCACCGAACGTGCCGTGATGGTCGGTGACCTGTACCTGAAGGACGTCTGGCGGTTCGCCGCGGTCGGCCAGGGTTTCGACGGCGGGCTGGACGCGCTGCTGAAGAACTTCGGCGGCGAGGTCGCCGAGGAGGAGCCCGAGCCGCAGGCCGCGGTCCCGGCCCAGTCCCAGGCGCCGGCCTTCGCCCCGCCCCCACAGGCCGCGGCACCGCCCGCGCCCGCACCGGCGCCTTCGTTCGGCGCGCCGCCGGCCCCCGCGCCCGCCCCCGCTCAGCCTCCGTCCGCACCCGCCGCGCCGACGAGCCCGCAGACGTTCACTCCTCCGGGTCAGACCTTCACGCCGCCCGGCGCACCTCCGGCGGGTCAGTTCGCGCCCCCCGGCGCGCCCGCTGGTCAGTTCACGCCTCCGGGCGCCGTCGCCGGTCAGTTCGCGCCCCCCGGCGCTCCCGGAGCCTTCCCCGGCCAGGCGCAGCCCTTCGGCGGCGGTACACAGTTCGCCCCCGTGCCGCCGGAGGCGAACGTCCGTGTCGTGCTGACGAAGTACGCCGAAGCCCCCGTCGGCGACCGCTGGACGGAGCAGAACGCCAACCTGGTGCGGGCCACCCTCACCAAGGACGCGCCCATCCTCGCCAAGCAGGGCAGCATGGTGGCCTACCAGGGCGACATCGACTTCGCCCACAAGGGCTCGGGACTCCTCGGCAAGCTCACCGGGGCGCTCACCGGCCAGGGCATGTCCCTGATGCGCTGCACCGGCAACGGAGAGGTGTTCCTCGCCGACGAGGCCAGCCGGGTCTTCGTGATCCGCCTCCAGGGCGAGCAGCTCTACACCAGCGCCCAGGGCGTGCTCGCGTTCGACGAGTCCCTGGAGACCGAGGTCCGCCGCATCGAGGGCGCGGGACTGCCCGGCGGGGGCTTCTTCAGCATGCTCTTCTCCGGCACCGGCGCGGTCGTCGTCAAGACGCGCGGGGTGCCCGTGGTCCTCCCCGTCGGTGCGGCCACCTATGTCGACGGCAACGCCGTCATCGCCTGGTCCGCCGGTGCCCAGGCGGTCACCACGACCTCGCTCAGGCTGCGCCGCTCCGGGTACGCCCGGCGGACCACCGAGGCCGTGAACCTCCAGTTCCGCGGCGCCCCCGGCAACTTCGTCGTCGTACAGCCCTTCGAGGTGTGAGGACATGGACTCCCAGACACTGACCGCGCACCGGGCCGCTCCGACCGGCCTCCGCATGAGTGTGCACAGCTCCAAGACGCTCAAGGTCACCATGGTCACCGGCCAGGACCTGATCGCCAAGGCCGGCTCGATGATCGCCTACGACGGCTATGTGCAGTTCGACGGGGCGCCCGCCAGTGTGCGCCGTGCCGCGGAGGAGATGGTCACCGGTGAGGGCGGCCGGCTGATGCTGGCCCGCGGCGACGGCGACCTCTACCTGGCCGACTACGGCGGCGACATCCTCGTCCTCCACCTCAACGGTGAGGCATTGTCGGTCAACGGTGCCACGCTCCTCGCGTGCGACGCCTCGCTGGAACTGGCCATCGAACCGGTCAAGGGCCTCGCCAAGCTGTCCGGCTCGGGACTGACCAACCTCGTCATCAAGGGCACCGGCTGGGTCGCCCTGGTCAGCCGGGGCATCCCGATGGCCCTGGACTGCGCCGAACGCGAGACGTACGTCGACCCGGACGCGCTCGTCGCCTGGACGACCGGCCTGGAGATGAAGGCCCGCCGCACCATCAAGGCGGGCGCCCTCATCGGCCGGGGCAGTGGCGAGGCCTTCCAGATCGGCTTCAAGGGGCAGGGCTTCGTCGTCGTGCAGCCGAGCGAGGACACCGGCGACCGATTCAAGATCCGGGGCTGAGGGGAGCACCAGGCACATCATGCACAGCACACTCTTCGCACACGTCCCGGTCGAGTCGACCGGGCGCTACACCCTGCAGAACCCGCAGCTCCTGAAGACCGACGTCGCCCAGGGCAGCAGCCCGGTGCTCGCCCGCCAGGGCGCCATGGTGGCCTTCGAGGGGCAGGTCGAGTTCGACAGCCAGTACCGCAACCGCAGCTGGCGCAACGTCGAGCGGATGACCGGCGAGGGCCTCGACCTCATGCGCTGCAAGGGCAACGGCATCGTCTACCTGGCCAACGTCGCCCAGCACCTGCACATCATGGAGGTCGGCCGCGGCATCACCGTCGACAGTTCCTACATCCTCGCCTTCGACGGCTCCCTCGGCGTCGGCATCGTCGCGGTGGACAGCGCAGTCGAGGTGGCCTCCGCCGGCGCCTACAACCTGGAGCTGTCCGGCTCCGGGCAGGTCGTCCTGATGACCTCGGGCGAGCCGCTGGTGCTGGAGGTCGGACCGGACAAGAACGTCTGCGTCGACTCCGACGCCGTCATCGCCTGGTCCACGTCCCTGCGCACCCAGCTCCAGGCACCCACCTCCACCTCCGGAGTCTGGCGCCGCAGGGGCACCACGGGCGAGGGCTGGGAGATGCATTTCGGCGGCACCGGACACGTCCTGGTCCAGCCCAGCGAGCTCCTGCCGCCGCAGGGCATGCGCAACGGCGGGGTGCTCGGCCAGTTCGGCATGCGCGGCAACTCCCTCGGGGGCAGCAACAGCTAGGCACGCGTAAGGGGCGCCCACTGTTGCGGGGCGCCCCTTACACCTGTGCGAGAAGAAGCTCACAGCCTCGCGCGGGTCGCTTCCAGCAGTCGTACGACGGACTCGTCGGCGACCTCCGCCACCTCGTCGTAGGCGAACCAGCGCACGTCGAGGGACTCCGCGCTGATCGTCTCCACGGCGCCGGACGGAGCGAGTGCCGCGTACTGGACGTCGAGGTGCCAGTTGCAGGGGGCCGGGATGGGGTGCCGGTCGAGGCGGACCGGGCCGCCGGGAAGCAGGGTCAGACCGGCGACGCCGGACTCCTCCGTCGCCTCGCGCAGAGCCGCCTCCTCCAGGGAGACGTCCTGCGGCTCGCAGTGGCCGCCCATCTGGAGCCACATCCGCAACTTCTTGTGCAGGGTGAGCAGGACCTGCCCCCGTGACGGGTCGATCACCAGCGCGCTCGCCGTGATGTGCCCCGCCTCGCAGGCCTTCCACATGCCGTCCGGATGCGCCGCGAGATGGTCCAGGTAGGCCTGGCGAAGATCTGCCTGGTCCTCGTAGTCCTTGAGAACCAGGACCGCGTCGTCGTACAGGCTCACTCGGTGTCGTCGTCCTTCTTCTTCAGGTCGGGCTTGTCCGCCGCCTCCCCGAGCATCTTGTCCAGCTCGGAGAAGTCCAGCTGCTCGCGGTGCACGAAGCCGTCCGGGTCGTCCAGGTCGGAGGCGGTCGGCAGCATGTCCGGGTGGGCCCACAGGCCGTCCCTGCCGTCGACACCGCGTGCGTCCGTGAGCGAGGCCCACAGGCGGGAGGCGTCGCGCAGCCGGCGCGGACGCAGCTCCAGGCCGATCAGCGTGGCGAACGTCTGCTCGGCCGGGCCACCCGAGGCGCGCCGACGGCGCAGGGTCTCGCGCAGCGCGTCGGCGGACGTGAGGCGCGGCTTCGCGGCCGCGTGGACCACCGCGTCCACCCAGCCCTCCACGAGCGCCAGGGCCGTCTCCAGACGAGCCAGGGCCGCCTTCTGCTCCGGGGTGTCCTCAGGCTGGAACATGCCCTGCTGGAGGGCGTCCTGGAGCTGCTCGGGGTTCTGCGGATCGAACTGGCCGACCACGTCCTCCAGCTTGGCGGTGTCGACCTTGATCCCGCGCGCGTAGCCGTCGACCGCGCCGTACAGGTGCGAGCGCAGCCACGGCACGTGCGCGAAGAGGCGCTGGTGGGCGGCCTCGCGCAGGGCGAGATACAGCCGCACCTCCTCCTTGGGCACGCCCAGGTCCTTGCCGAACGCCTCGATGTTCACCGGCAGCAGCGCGGCCTTGCCGGCCGGGCCGAGCGGCAGGCCGATGTCGGTGGAACCGACGACCTCGCCCGCGAGAACCCCGACGGCCTGCCCGATCTGGGTGCCGAACATGGCGCCGCCCATCGAGCGCATCATGCCGATCAGCGGGCCCGCCATGGCCTGCATCTCCTCCGGCAGGACATCGCCCATCGCGGCGCCGACCCGCTCGGCGACCGGGTCGACGAGCTCCTTCCACGCGGGCAGGGTCGCCTCGACCCACTCCGCGCGCGACCACGCCACCGCGGAGCCCGCGCCGGACGGCAGCGACGTCGCGTCGTCGAGCCACAGGTCCGCCAGGCGTACGGCCTCCTCGACCGCGCTGCGCTCGGCCGGGCCGACGCTCGCGTCCTTGGTGCCGTCAGAGGTGCCCTGGGACACCGTCTGGCGGGCGATCTGCTTGGCCATGTCCCAGTTCACCGGGCCGCCCTCGTAGGAGAGCATCTGGCCGAGCTGCTGGAAGGCGGCGCCCAGGTCGGTGGGGTTCAGTGATCCGAACATGGCTGCGAGCGGATTGTCGGCACCAGGGCCGCCAAAGCCTCCGGCGCCGGGCAGCCCGCCAAAACCGAACGGGTTGGCCGGGCCCTGACCACCACCGCTCTGCTGGTCCTTCTTCTTGCCCTCGTCGCCGTCGTCCGGCTCCTCCGGCGGAAGGCCGAATCCGAATGGGGTGTCACTCACGGGATTCCTCGGCTGGTAAGGCCGCCGGTTTCCCTCCGGCGGCGCGGCTGCCCGATAACACCACCCAGCGTAGACACCGACGGCCGTTCGGGCCTCGGTGCTCCGCCGACTCTCCGCCTGCGGCAGGATGGATGCCACCTGGTACGTACGCGTCACTCGCGTTCCTACTGAAGACAACCGCTGGAGACGCCCGGTGAGTTCCCCTGATCCGCAGGTTCGCGCAGCGCGAAACCAGTCAACCAATCCCGCCACGCGCGGGCCAGTCGTCGCGATCACCGGCGCCGCGTCCGGCATCGGCGCGCTGCTCACCGAGCGGCTCGCCGCCTCGGAGGAGATCAAGCAGGTCATCGCGCTGGACGAGCGGCGCGGTGAGTGCGCGGAGGCGCAGTGGCACATCCTGGACGTACGAGATCCGGCCATCGCGGAGAAGCTGCGCGGGGCCGACGTCGTGGTCCATCTGGCGCTCGACCTCGATCTGGAGACGGACCCCGCGGCCCGTACGGCGTACAACGTGCGCGGGACGCAGACCGTGCTGACCGCCGCGGCGGCCGCCGGTATCCACCGGGTCGTGCTCTGCACCTCCGCCATGGTCTACGGCGCGCTCCCGGACAACGAACTGCCACTGTCCGAGGACGCCGAGCTGCGGGCCACCGCGGAGGCGACCGGGGTCGGGGACCTGCTGGAGATCGAGCGGCTCGCGCGGCGGGCCCCTAGGGCGCACCCCGGACTCAACGTCACCGTCGTACGGCCCGCCGTGCTGGTGGGCGGCGGCACGGACACCGCTCTGACCCGGTACTTCGAGTCGCCGCGGCTGCTGGTGGTGGCCGGGTCCCGGCCCGCCTGGCAGTTCTGCCATGTCGAGGACCTGTGCAGCGCTCTGGAGTACGCCGTCCTGGAGAAGGCCGACGGCGAGCTCGCCGTCGGGTGTGACGGGTGGCTGGAGCAGGAGGAGATCGAGGAGCTCAGCGGGATCCGGCGGATGGAGCTGCCGTCGGCGGTCGCGCTCGGCGCGGCGGCTCGGCTGCACCGGATCGGGCTGACGCCGTCTCCCGCGGGGGATCTCGCGTACACGATGTATCCCTGGGTGGTGAGCGGGAGCCGGCTCCATGACGCCGGGTGGCGGCCGCGGTGGAGCAACGAGGAGGTGCTCGCGGAGCTGCTGGAGGAGGTCGCGGGGCGGCACACGGTGGCCGGGCGGCGGCTGGGGCGGAAGGATGCGACGGCTGCGGGGGCGGCGGGCGCCACGGTGGCGTTGTTGGGCGCGGCGGCGGTTGTACGGCGGGCCCGGAAGGCGCGGCGACGCATTTGACGCTCGTATGGCGGCTGCGGGCCGGTGGGGGCTGGTCGCGCAGTTCCGCGCGCCCCTGGGTTGGTGCAAGCGCCTGCGACAGAACATGCACGCCTGTACGAAAGCTCTATTCCGGGTTGTCCGAGCCGTGCGGCACGATGGAGGCATGGCACCCACTGACGATCACCCCGGTGAACTGGCCGCTGACGAACCGATCAAGCTCATCGGCGTCCGGGACACCCCGCTCTCCCTCGACGAGGTCTTCCGGGCCGTAGGGGACCACGCGGCCGGGGGGACCGCGCTGTTTGTCGGGACCGTGCGGAATCACGACGGGGGAGCCGATGTCGACAAGCTCGGGTATTCCTGTCATCCCAGTGCCGAGGCCGAGATGCGGCGGGTCGCCGAGAAGGTCGTGGCGGAGTTTCCGGTGCGGGCGCTTGCCGCCGTGCACCGGGTCGGGGATCTCGGGGTCGGGGATCTCGCCGTCGTCGTCGCCGTGTCGTGTCCGCACCGTGGTGAGGCTTTCGAGGCCTGCCGGAAGCTGATCGACGATCTCAAGCACGAGGTGCCGATCTGGAAGCACCAGACGTTTTCTGACGGTACGGAGGAATGGGTCGGCGCCTGCTGAACCCTTCCTTCACCCCTCCGGTTGCGTAACCGCACCCCTGGCCCGAGCGTTGTCAGTGCGGATGGTTAATCTGCTGATCTGTCAGTTTTTCGCGGTCGCTTCAGTGGTCGCTCGGTGTGGGGTCGGAGGTCGGCATGGGGGCGCTCATCTGGTTGTTGATTCCGTTCGTGGCCGCGGTCGCCGCCGGGCTGTGGGGCAGTTGGGCCAACCGCACCCGCAAGGTGCGCAGCGACGGCCCCGAGCTCGACGGATACGCCCGTTTCCGCGCCGCCATGGAGAAGTCGCATTCCGGTACCTGACGATGGTCTGACAGGAGCGTCCCGTACTGTCGTGCCATGCCACGCCGCACCGCGACGATGCTCGCCTCCACCCTGATGCTGATCGCGCTCCTGTGCGCGGGAGTCTTCATCAACGTGCCCTATTCCGAGATGTCACCGGGCCCCACGGTGAACACCCTCGGGGACCACGGCGGCGAGCCGGTGCTGCAGATCTCCGGACGCAAGACGTATCCGGCGAGCGGCCACCTGAACATGACCACCGTCCGGGTCACCAGCGCCGACTTCAAGATGAACCTCGTCCAGGCCGTGTACGGCTGGCTCGCGCACGACAGCAAGATCGTGCCGCACGACACCCTCTACCCGGACGGCAAGACCGAGGAGCAGTCGACCCAGGAGAACGCCGAGGAGTTCAGCCAGTCCCAGGAGAGCGCCAAGGTCGCCGCCCTGAAGGAGCTCAAGGTCCCGGTGCAGTCCTGGGTGATCGTCTCGACCGTCGTCAAGGACTCGCCGGCCGAGGGCAGGCTGCATGCCGGTGACGTCATCAAGGCCGTCGACGGTACGACGGTGAAGGCGCCGGACGATGTCGCGAAACTGGTGACGAAGCACAAGCCCGGCGAGGACGTCGTCTTCACCGTCGTGCCCGCCAAGGAGCAGGCGGCCGCCGAGAAGGCCCACAAGACGGCGACGAAGACCGAGAAGATCACGATCACGACGAAGACCTCGCACGACGAGGGCGAGAAGCGGGCCATCGTCGGGATCGCCGCCGGGACCGACCACACCTTCCCGTTCACCATCGACATCAAGCTCGCCGACGTCGGCGGGCCGAGCGCCGGCCTCATGTTCGCGCTCGGCATCTACGACAAGCTCACCCCGGGCGACCTGACCGGCGGCAAGTTCGTCGCCGGTACCGGGACGATCGACGACGACGGCAAGGTCGGTCCGATCGGCGGCATCGAGATGAAGACGGTCGGCGCGCGCGACAAGGGCGCGCAGTACTTCCTGACGCCCGCCGACAACTGCGCGGCCGCCGCCAAGGACACCCCCGACGGGCTCACCCTGGTCAAGGTGAGCACCATCGACGACGCCCTCGGCGCGCTCAAGGACATCCGCGAGGGCAAGACGTCCGACCTGCCGAAGTGCACGAAGGGATAGCCGCGAGGGCTACTCCTCGAACGTCGCCGCCAGCGCCTCCGCCAGGCCCGGCACCAGGTCGCCGCCCGTGAGGACCTCCGTGGGGGAGTCCTTCTCACGCAGCCGCAGGGCCGAGTCACGGGCGCCGTCGCGCAGCACCGCCACCGTCATGCGGACCTCCTGGCGGTCCGGGTGCTCGGCGACCCACTTCGCCAGCTTGGCCTCGCTCAGCCCCTGCGGGACGGACGCCTCGGCGGACGGCGGCAGCATCAGGCGCTCCACGGTGAGCGCGCAGCCGACGACCGCGTCGGGCCAGGCGATGGTGCCGAGGAACTCGTCGAGCGCCTTGCCCGCGGGAATCTCGTCCTGCTCGATGGGGGTCAGGCCCGAGGACTCCTGCGCGTCCTCCAGACCGAGCTGGCTCGCGAGAGCGGGTTCCTGGACGCGCAGCCGTGCGGTGTCTACGAGGGCGAAGAGGCGAGCGGGCTGGTCCCAGCCGAGGCCGGAGGCGTACTCGTCGATCTCGAGTACGGCCCGGGTGAGCGGGCTCGCCGCCATGGGAGTGTTGGACATGGTCACAATCCTGCCTCGTTAGTCACCGGAATCGGGAACCGAGTAAACGGTGAGTAAGTTGCATAGGTGTGGGCCCGCGATCACGGGGGGCCACCCAGGGGCCCGCGAACACGAGGGCCTGACGGATCGACAGCGAACTTCGAGGTGCGCACCTTGGCTTTCCAGATGCCGGACCGCGGCGGAGGCCCCACGGGGCCGCGGATGAGAGTGGGCCGCCCGTCCCGGCGTGCCAGGACCCTGCTCATGACGCTGGGCGTCCTTGCCGTCCTCGGCATGGCGTTCACCATGTTCGCGGGCTTCTGGACGGACTGGCTCTGGTACCGCTCGGTGAACTACTCCTCCGTGTTCACCACCACCCTGTGGACCAAGATCGGGCTGTTCTTCGTCTTCGGTCTGCTCATGGCCCTCGCGGTCGGATTCAACATCTGGCTGGCCCACCGGCTGCGCCCGCCGCTGAGCGCCATGTCGATGGAGCAGCAGAACCTCGACCGCTACCGGATGGGCATCGCGCCCTACAAGAAGTGGCTGCTGCTGGGGATCGTCTCCCTGGTGGGCCTGATCGCCGGTGCGTCCGCCTCCAGCCAGTGGCGGACCTGGCTGATGTGGGTCAACGGCGTCTCCTTCGGCCAGAAGGACCCGCAGTTCCACCTCGACATCTCCTTCTACACCTTCGACCTGCCCTGGTACCGGTTCCTGCTCGGCTTCGGCTTCGCCGCCGCGATCCTCTCCGTGATCGCCGCCGCGCTGACCCACTACCTGTACGGCGGTCTCAGGATCACCTCCCCGGGAGCGCGGGCCACGGCCGCCGCGACCGGACACCTCTCGGTGCTGCTCGGCGTCTTCGTCGCCCTGAAGGCAGTCGCCTACTGGCTCGACCGGTACGGCCTCGCGGTCAAGTCCAGCGACTTCAAGGCGACCGACAGCTGGACCGGCCTCAGGTACGTCGACGCGAACGCCTACCTGCCGGCCAAGACGATCCTGTTCTGCATCGCCGTCATCTGCGCACTGCTGTTCTTCGCCACTCTGTGGCGGCGCACCTGGCAGCTGCCCGTGATCGGCTTCGGCCTGATGGTCCTCTCGGCGATCCTGATCGGCGGCCTCTACCCGGCCATCGTCCAGAAGTTCCAGGTCCAGCCGAACGAGCAGGCCAAGGAAGCGCCGTACGTCGACAAGAACCTCAGGGCGACGCGTGAGGCGTACGGCATCGACGACGCCTCGGTGACCGAGTACGACGGCAAGCCCACCACCACGGACAAGACCAAGCTGCGCGACGACGTCGACGCCACGGCGAGCATCCGGGTCGTGGACCCCAACGTGGTCTCGCCGACGTTCCAGCAGCTCCAGCAGATGCGGAACTACTACGCGTTCCCGACCAACCTGGACGTCGACCGGTACAGCAAGGGCGGCAAGAACGCTGGGGATCAAGACACGGTCATCGGTCTGCGTGAGCTGAACCTGGCCGGTATCCCGAAGAACAACTGGATCAACGACCACTTCCGCTACACGCACGGCTACGGCGTGGTCGCCGCCAAGGGCACCGAGGCCGACAGTGAGGGCCGCCCGGTCTTCACCGAGTCCAACCTGCCGTCCCAGGGCGACCTCGGGACGTACCAGCAGCGTGTCTACTACGGCGAGAAGACGACCGAGTACTCGATCGTCGGCGGTCCCCAGAAGGAGATCGACTACTCCGACGACGACGGCGAGAAGACCTACAGCTACAAGGCCAAGAGCGGGGTCAACCTCTCCAACCCGGTCAACCGGGCCGCGTACGCGGTGGCGTTCAGCGAGCCGCAGATCCTCTACTCCGGAGCGATCGGCGAGGGCTCGCGGATCCTGTACAACCGCACGCCCAAGCAGCGCGTGGAGGCGGTCGCCCCCTGGCTGACCATCGACGGCGACGCCTATCCGGCGGTGGTGAAGGGAAAGATCCAGTGGATCGTCGACGCGTACACGACGACGAACGGCTATCCGTACTCCTCGCGTACGACCCTCGGTGACACCACGGCCGACTCGCTGACCGCGACGAACAACCAGCGCGCGGTGGTGGCCCAGCAGAACCAGGTCAACTACATCCGCAACTCGGTGAAGGCGACCGTCGACGCGTACACCGGCGAGGTCAAGCTCTACCAGTGGGACACCAAGGACCCGGTCCTCAAGACCTGGATGAAGGCGTTCCCGGGCACGGTGGAGCCGAAGAAGGACATCTCCACCGACCTCATGGACCATCTGCGGTACCCGCAGGACCTGTTCAAGGTCCAGCGTGAACTGCTGGCCCGCTACCACGTCGAGGACGCGGACACCTTCCTCAGCGGCAGCGAGGTGTGGCAGGTGCCGGACGACCCGACCAACAAGTCGGGCGACGCGGTGCCGCCGTACTACCTGAGCATGAAGATGCCCGACCAGTCGTCGCAGGCCTTCTCGCTCACGACGACGTTCACACCCAACGGCCGGGACAACCTCAGTGCGTTCATGTCGGTCGACGCCGAGGCGGGCACCCCTGACTACGGCAAGATCAGAATCCTGAAACTGCCGACCAACACGACGGTCAACGGGCCCAAACAGGTGCAGAGCCAGTTCAACTCCGAACAGGACATCGCCGAGACCATCAGCCTCCTCAACAGAGGCGATTCCAACGTGGAGTACGGCAATCTCCTGACGGTGCCGCTCGACGGCGGACTGCTCTACGTGGAGCCGGTCTACGTACGCGGTGGTGGACTCAAGTACCCACTGCTGCGGAAGGTGTTGGTGACCTACGGAGGCAACACCGCCTTCGAGGACACCCTCGACGAGGCCCTCAACAAGGTCTTCGGAGCGGACGCCTCGACCACCCCGCCACCGGAGGATGACGGCGGGGACACCACCACACCGCCGCCGACATCCAGTGATCCGACGGTCCAACAGGCACTGCAGGACGCCCAGAAGGCCTTCGACGCCGGCCAGGAAGCCCTGAAGAAGGGCGACTGGGAGGCGTACGGCCGGGCCCAGGATGATCTGCAGGACGCGCTCAAGCGGGCCGAGGACGCGCAGGCCGCGGCGGACAAGAAGGGCAGCAGCGCGAAGCCCGGCAGCAGTCCGAGCGCCAGTGGCAGCCCGAGTCCGAGAAGCAGTCCGAGTGGCAGTCCCAGCGGCTGATCAGCCGCTGGTCAAATGCCCACCCCCACGCCGTGATACGGTTGCGACACAACGGCGCGGGGTGGAGCAGCTCGGTAGCTCGCTGGGCTCATAACCCAGAGGTCGCAGGTTCAAATCCTGTCCCCGCTACTGGAAACGAAGGCCCGGATCCTCAAGAGGATCCGGGCCTTCGTGATGTGCGAACGCATGTACCGGCCCACCGGAAGGTCGCGCCGCCTCGGGGAGTTGGGGGACCTGTGTTTGACTTGTCTCTCTGTGGGCATGTCGACAAAACGCTGAAGTGACCTCAATGGCTGCGGTATACCAGGTGTACCCAGGTTGCAGGTGGTGCGACGATGGACGTTATGGGGGACAAGGCAACTCTGTTGGAGACAGGGCGTTTTGTGCAGCCTGCCGATTTTTCGGAGTCGACGGGCGACTTGTCGCAGCCCATGGACCGGGACGAAACCGGTGAGGCTGCCGAGGAGGCGCGCCGGCGTCTGGCCGCGGAGACCGGTGACGTCGAGGCGATGAGCGTCCTCGGCGCCCTGCTGCTGCGCCGCGGCGATCTCGACGGAGCCGAACCCCATCTGCGTGCCGCCACCGCCGCGGGCGACCGGGCCGCCGCCAACAACCTGGGCGTCCTGCTGCACCAGCGCGGATACGCCGACGACGCGGCCGGCTGGTGGCGGATCGCCGCCGTCGCCGGGTCCGCCGCGGCCGCGCACGCGCTGGGCCGCCACCACCGCGAGCGGGGCGACGAACCCGCCGCCGAGTACTGGCTGCGCCAGTCCGCCGAGCAGGGACACGCGCTGGGCGCCTACGCACTCGCCGACCTGCTGGAGCACCGCGGGGACGCGGGTGCCGAGCGGTGGATGCGGACCGCCGCCGAGCGGGGACACCGGGAGGCCGCCTACCGGCTGGCCCGCGCGCTCGACCGCCGGTTGGCGCCCGAGGGGGACGTCGGCGACGACCACGGCGCCGGGGCCGAGGCCGAGCAGTGGTACCGGCAGGCCGCCGCGCGCGGGCACCGGCGGGCTGCCCTGCATCTGGGGGCGATCCTGGAGCGGCGCGGTGCCCTCAAGGAGGCCGGGCGCTGGTATCTGACCTCCGCCAAGGACGGCGAGGCGCGGGCCGCCTGCGCCCTCGGCTTCCTGCTGCGGGACGCCGGCGACACCGAGAGCGCGGCCGTGTGGTGGCTGCGCGCCGCCCAGGACGGGGACGGCAACGCGGCCAACGCGCTGGGCGCGCTGCATGCCGAGCGCGGGGAGCCGCAGACCGCCGAGCGCTGGTACAGGGCGGCGATGGACGCCGGCGACGACAACGGCGCGTACAACCTCGGGCTGCTCTGCGCCGAGCAGGGTCGGACCGCGCAGGCCGAGCAGTGGTACCGGCGGGCCGCGTACGCGGGGCACCGGGAGGCGGCCAACGCGCTGGCCATCCTGCTGCTGCAGGGCGGCGACACGGCCGGTGCCGAGCCGTGGTTCTCCAAGGCCGCGGAGGCCGGGAGCGTGGACGCCGCGTTCAACCTCGGGATCCTGTTCGCGGGGCGGGGCGAGGAGTCCGTCGCGCTGCGCTGGTACGAGCGGGCGGCCGCCGCCGGGCACACCGAGGCGGCGCTGCAGGTCGGCATCGCGCGGCTGCGGGACGGGGACGAGAGCACCGCCGAGCGGCATCTGCGGTGTGCGGCGGGGGGTGGCAGCGCGGAGGCCGCGTACCGGCTGGCGACCGTGCTCGACGCCCGGCGGCCGCCGACGCCCGCGCACTCGCTCGGGGAGCCTGTGCATCTGGAGAAGAGCGAGTGCGAGGAGTGGTACGAGCGGGCGGCTTCTCAGGGGCATCGGCGTGCGCAGGTGCGGGTGGGGATGCTGGCCGCTTCGCGGGGTGATGTCGTGGAGGCGGCTCGGTGGTACCGGGAGGCCGCCGAGGCGGGGTCTCGGAACGGAGCCTTCAACCTGGGGCTGCTGCTCGCTCGGGAGGGGAGTGAGCCGGAGGCCGCCGTGTGGTGGACCCGGGCGGCGGATGCGGGGCATGGGCGGGCGGCGTTGCGGCTTGCCCTGGTCTACGCGCGTCGGGGGGAGCTGGCGGAGGGGCAGCGGTGGGCTGACCTGGCGGTGACTGCTGGGCCGGCGGAGGTTTCCGAGCGGGCGGCTCGGCTGCGGGACGCTCTGCGGGAGGAACTGTCCGCGTAGCGCTCCGCGGGGGGTGCCGTGACAGGTCGTGCGGCGGCTCCGGGCCGGTGGGGGGCTGGTCGCGCAGTTCCCCGCGCCCCTGGGTAGGTGCAGCTAAGCGATTTGCTTCTGGTCTCCCCCTTCACGTAACGTTGCATTCATCGCCGCGGGGTGGAGCAGCTCGGTAGCTCGCTGGGCTCATAACCCAGAGGTCGCAGGTTCAAATCCTGTCCCCGCTACTGAAGGCCGAGGGCCGGAATCCGATCAAGGATTCCGGCCCTCGGTGTTTTCAGGGGGTGTGGCCCACCGCCTCCTCGTACAGGGCGCGGTTCACCGTCCGGGATTCCGGGAGCGGGGCGGACTCCGACACTCCCTGGGTCTTGTACGCCGCCTGCAGCCGGTCCGTCGTGCCGGCGCGGATCTCCCAGTCCATGCGGAGGGGCGGGGTGGATTTCAGGATCTCCTCGTCGGTCTTCAGGAGTTTCGCGAGGTAGGTGACGAAGGTCGCATCCGACTTGTAGTCAGCCGCGAAGTAGGTGTTCACCGTGCGGATGTACGCCCGGAGCAGGGCGACTCCCGCGTCCACGTCGTCGTTCAGCAGGCCGGGGCCGTAGAGCATGCCGCCCAGGGGCTCGCCGAGGGGCTGGCCGCCGAGAAAGGCGTAGCCGGGGTTGTCGTCGACTCTGCGCCACACCGGGTCGAGGAGCCAGGCCGAGTCGACGCCGCCGTTCTGGAGGGCCGTGAGGACGTCCGCCGAGCCGAGTTGCTGGTACTGGATCCGGTCGAGGCCGCCGCCGTGCTTCTCGAGGGTCTTCTCCATGGGGTACGCGATCACCGAACCCTTGCCGATCATCGTGCCCATCCTGCGGCCGGCCATGGTCACGTCGTTCGCGGTCTCCCCGTCCTTCAGCCTCACCCACAGGCCGCTCTTCGACCTCGGGTCGGGGGAGAAGTTCGCCGCGACCCAGCGGATGTCGAAGCCGCCCCGGATGCCGTTCATCACCGCCGCCTCGGGGGCCGCCCAGAGCGCGTCGATGTCGCCCTTGGCGAGCAACGGCAGTGAGTCCGGGGTCGGCAGCACCTTCAGGGTGACATCCAGGCCCTCCTTCTTGAACTCGCCCTTGTCCAGTGCCACTTGGAGGGGTGCCACGTACTCCGCGCTCAGGGTGCCCGTCGCGATCGTCAGCCTGCGCGGCTTCGTCAGGGCCCGGGGGGGCGGGGGCGCCCGTGGCGCAGCGGGCCGGGGTGCGGGTGAGGGAGAGGTCCGACGGGTCGGTCCAGGAGTCCGCGCCGCAGCCCGCCACCGGACGGACGGTCCGTGTCCCACCCCCGCTCGCCTTCGACTCCGGGCTTCCCGAGTCCTGGGGCGCCGCGCAGGAGGCCGACGTCAGCAGGACTCCTGCGGCCACCACTGCGCCGTACAGCCGTGTTTTCATGATTGGCCTCTTCCGCGGTCCCTTGGTGCCCAGGGGGTGAGCAGGCGGCCCAGGATGCGGACCAGTTCGGAGAAGACGACTCCGAGGACGGCCACGCAGACGATGCCGACGAACATCACGTCGTTCTGGAACAGGGCGCGTGAGTCGAAGATCAGGTGGCCCAGGCCGTTCGTCGCGGCGATCTGTTCCGAGGCGACGATGACCAGAACCGCCACGCCCGCGGCGATGCGCGCGCCGACCAGGACCGCGGGGAGGGAGGCGGGGAGCAGGACGTGGCGGAACATCTGCCACGGTGAGGCGCCGAAGACCTGGCCCGCGTCGCGGTGGCCGGAGGGGATCGACACGACCGCCGACATCGTCTGGATCCAGACGAAGAAGAAGACCGTCGCCGCGACCAGAGCGACCTGGGGGCCCTCGCCCAGGCCGAACATGTTCAGGAAGACGGGGAGCAGGGCCAGTTTCGGGACGACGTACAGGGCGTCCAGGAGGGGTTCCAGGGCCGCTCTCACCAGGGACAGTGAGCCCATCAGGAGGCCCAGCGCGTAGCCGGCGGCGGTGCCGATCGCGTAGCCCGCCAGGACGCGTTTCAGGGTCGCCCACACGTCCGGCCACAGATCGCCTGCCGCGGCCCGGTTCCAGCCGTCCTCCAGGATCGTGGAGGGGGCCGGGTAGACGCGGTCGTCGATCCAGGCCTGGGCGGCGGCCAGTTGCCACAGGAGGACCAGGAGCAGGGGGACGGTCACCGCCAGGGTCAACTCCAGGGCGCGTCTGCGGCGGTGGCTGCGTACGGGGTGCAACTCCTGCGGGCCCGGGCGGCGGACGAGGACTGATTCCCTGCCGGGAGCCACGGTCGTCATGCCGGCACCGCCTCCTTGCGCAGCAGGTCCCACAACTCGCTCTTCAGGGAAGTGAATTCGCGGGCCGCGCGGATGTCGCCGGTGCGGGGGCGGGGGAACGGCGGGCGGTGCTCGGCGATCAGGCGGCCCGGGCGGGCGGACATCACCAGGACGCGGTCGCCGAGGACGATCGCCTCCTCCAGGCTGTGGGTGATGAACAGGGTGGTGGTGCGCAGGGTCTGCGTGATCGTCCTGGAGGATCATGCGGAGTTGGGCGTCCAGGGCGGCGAAGGGCTCGTCCATCAGGAGGAGTTCGGGCTCCACGGCGAGGGCGCGGGCGATCGCCACGCGCTGACGCATGCCGCCGGAGAGGGTGGCCGGGTAGGCGTCGGCGAACTCCGTGAGGCCCATGCGGGCCAGCCACTCGGCGGCCCGTCTGTTCGCCTCGCGGCGCGGGACGCGCTGGATGTCCAGCCCGAAGCGGACGTTCGCGCGGACGGACTTCCAGTCGTAGATGCCGTAGTCCTGGAAGATCATGGCGGCCGGGCGGGGTGAGGAAGTGCGGATCTCCAGGGTGCCCGTGCTCGGTCGGAGCAGGCCCGCGGCGATGCGCAGGAGCGTCGACTTGCCGCAGCCCGAGGGGCCGACCAGGCAGACGAACTCACCGGGGGCGACGGTCAGGTCGAGGGGGCCGAGGGCCTCGACCGAGCGGGGCGGGCGGCCGAAGGTGCGGGTCAGGCCGGTGGCGTGGAGTTTGGGGTGCGGATCTCCCACGGTTGCTCCCTGAGTCAGGAGTTCGGTACGGAGAGGTGGCCGCACGACGATATGACGGACCGTCAGATTCAGGAACCCCGCGGGCAGTACAAAGCCCCGGCACCCGTGAAGGGGGCCGGGGCTTTCGTGAAGGCCGTTATGCCGCCGCGCAGTTCGGGCACACGCCCCGGTACGTCACCTCGACGTCCGAGACGGCGAAGCCGAAGCGCTCCGAGTCGGGGAGGTCGGCGAGCGGGTTGCCCGTGGGGTGGACGTCCCGGATGGCGCCGCACTGGGCGCAGACCAGGTGGTGGTGCGGCTGGTGGGCGTTGGGGTCGTACCTCTTGGCGCGCTTGTCCGTGGCGACTTCGAGCACCTCGCCGAGGGAGACCAGCTCACCCAGCGTGTTGTAGACGGTCGCCCGGGAGATCTCGGGCAGCTTGGCCACGGCGCGTGCGTGGACCTCGTCGGCCGTCAGGTGGACGTGTTCGCCGTCGAGGACCTCGGCCACGACGCGCCGCTGCGCGGTCATCCGCCATCCGCGGCCGCGCAGTCGTTCCAAAAGGTCGCTCATGGGTCCCAGCCTAACAGTAAGCGACCAGAATCCGAATGGGTGTGAGTTTGGATGCCTGCTTGACTTGGATTGAGTCCAGTCTAGGAGCGGGCCGGTACGCGCTGTCGCATCGGTGCCCAGCAGCGGATGATGTCGCGGACCGAGACGATGCCCGCGGGTTCGCCGCCGTCGAGGACGATGAGGTGCCGGAAGCCGCCGTGGGCCATCGCCTGCCCGGCCTCCTCCAGGGTCCAGGTCGGGGCGGCGAAGACGACGTCGGTGGTGGTGTGGGCGTGGGCGTACTCGGTGTCCGGGCTCTGGCCCAGGCCCACGGAGTTGAGGATGTCGCGCTCGGTCAGAATGCCGATGCCGGTGCCGTCGGGATCGAGGACCACGGCCGCGCCCACTCTGCGGGCGGACATCAGGGTGGCGGCCTGGCGGAGGGTGTGGGTGGGGCCGATGGTGAGGACCACCGTGCTCATGGCGTCGCGGACGAGCATGGGTTCGCAGTCACCTCCTGGGAGCCGATGAGTTAGTTCATCGGTTCACAAGTTCACAAATGAGGGTCCTCTCAGAGTCGCAGGTAAAGCGAGGGTCAACAAGAGGGCGCGCGTCGCCGATTGAGGGCGTGCGCGCTCAGATGTGCTCCCCGAGCCCTGCTCGGCTCTAGTAGCGCTCGTTGAGATAACCCAGCAGTTCGTCGTGGAGCAGTCCGTTGGAGGCGGCCGCGTTGCCGCTGTGCGGGCCGGGGCGGCCGTCGAGGCCGGTGAAGGTGCCGCCCGCCTCCGTGACGACGATCGCGTTCGCGGCCATGTCCCAGAGGGAGAGTTCCGGCTCGGCGCAGATGTCGATCGAGCCCTCGGCGACCATCATGTACGGCCAGAAGTCGCCGTATGCGCGCGTGCGCCAGACCTCGCGGGTCAGGTCCAGGAAACCGCCGAGGCGGCCCTGGTCCTCCCAGCCGGTCAGCGAGGAGTACGCGAAGGAGGCGTCCGAGAGCTTGCCGACCTGGGAGACGCGCAGGCGGGAGGCGGAGGAGAGGCTGCGGCCGGTGAAGGCGCCGTGCCCCTTCGCGGCCCACCAGCGGCGGCCGAGGGCGGGGGCGGAGACCAGGCCGACGACGGGCTGGTAGCCGCCCTCCGACGCCTCCGTCAGGGAGATCAGGGTGGCCCAGACGGGGACGCCCCGCACGTAGTTCTTCGTGCCGTCGATCGGGTCGATGACCCAGCGGCGGGGGCCGGTGCCCTGTACCCCGTACTCCTCGCCGAGGATGGCGTCCCGCGGGCGGGCGCGTTGGAGGTGGCCGCGGATGAGTTCTTCCGCCGCCTTGTCCGCCTCGCTCACCGGGGTCATGTCGGGCTTCGTCTCGACCTTGAGGTCCAGTGCCTTGAAGCGGTCCATGGTGGTCGCGTCGGCCGCGTCGGCGAGGACGTGGGCGAGGCGGAGGTCGTCGAGGTAGTCCGGCATGTGGCGAACGGTATCTGCCGACGTCGGTACGGTGCTATAGGGGTCGGAGTGTGGACGCCTCAGGGGGTGCCGGGGCGGGTGGGGTGGCGGCTGCGGGTGCGTCGTGGCTTGTCGCGCAGTTCCCCGCGCCCCCAAGAAGGTGTGTGCAGCTGAGGCGCCTACGGAATTCGCGCGCTCCCCCATGCTCTCGCGAACCCTTGACAGTGCCCTCGTGCGCGTCAAATCTGGGCGCAGAGCTAGCCGCTCCCTGGGAGGCGATGATGCCTGCTGCGCGGGAATCCCTGCTGGATGCCGCTTACGCGGCGTTGGCGCGTCGGCCGTGGTCCGCCGTGAGGATGGTGGATGTCGCGGCGACGGCCGGAGTGTCCCGGCAGACGCTGTACAACGAGTTCGGGAGCAAGGACGGGCTGGCTCGCGCTCTCGTCAGGAGAGAGGCCGACGGGTATCTCGTCGGCGTGGAGCGGGCGCTCACCGCGCACGGCGACGCCCGGGAGCGGCTGACCGCGACCGCCGAGTGGACCACCGCGTCCGCCCGGGAGAACGCGCTCGTACGGGCCATGCTCACCGGCTGCTGGAGCGAGCGGCTGCCCTCCCCGACGCTCTCCGCGGTGCCGTCCTCCTCCGCCGTACCGGCACAGCGCCGGGCCGACGGAGCGCTGCCGTCGCCCGGTGACTTCGTGGCGCTGGTGCGCGACCGGGCCGTGACCGTCATCGCCGGGCCCGGGGTGCACAAGTCGGACGCCGCCGACCTCGCCCGCTCCTGCGAACTGGCCGTCCGGCTCGCCCTGTCCTGCGTGGCGGCGCCACCGGGTGAGGGCGGGGTCGCGGACCTGGTGCGCAGCGCGCTGCACCGACAGCCGGTGTGACCCCGAGCCGTCTGAAGCGGTCTAGGGCCTGTCCGGCGGATCATGCCGGCGGCGCGGGGCCTGGCACGCACACCTGCCGCGTTGTCGTCACTCGCCGACGCTCCGCGTCGACTCCCTCCTCCGCCTTGCAGCTGCACACACCAGACCCCGCTCACCTGCACTGACAAGGCGCCGTTCCTTGGAGCCGGCCTGATCCGCCGGACAGGCCCTAGTGCTGCGAGCCCGACAGCTGCAGTCCGATCACCCCGATGATCACCAGGCTGATCGAGACGATCTTCAGGGTCGAGACCAGGTCGTCGAGGAAGACCATCCCGTAGATCGCGGTCCCCGCCGCTCCGATGCCGGTCCACACCGCGTACGCGGGGCCCACGTCGAGCTTCTTCAGGGACAGGGTCAACAGGCCGAAGCTGCCGAGCGCGAAGATGCAGAACGCGATCGTCGGCCACAGCCGGGTGAAACCGTGGGAGAGCTTCAGGCACACGGCGAAACCGGTCTCGAGCAACCCGGCCACCACCACCAGCAGCCACGCCATGTGCTGTCCTCCCGTATGTCCGGCTCGGTGCGCTTATGCACTTACCGAACTCGCGTACAGCCAAACAACCCGGAGGTCAGTCCCCCTCCGTGCGCTCCCGCGTCGAGAGCAGCCGGCGCAGGGAGTACAGCCGGGCCGGGTCTGCGTGCCCCTGTGCCACCCACTCGTCCAGGGCGCAGTCCGGCTCATCATGACTGCACGCGCGCGGACAGCCCTCGGTTCCCGGTTCCAGGTCGGGGAACGCGTGGATCACCCGGGACGGGTCCACGTGGTGCAGCCCGAACGACCGTAGGCCCGGGGTGTCGATCACCCAGCCGTCGTCGCCCGCCAGGGGCAGCGCCAGGGCCGAGGTGGTGGTGTGGCGGCCACGGCCGGTCACCGCGTTCACATGGCCTGTCACCCGGCGGCGGTCCTCAGGGACCAATGCGTTCACGAGAGTGGTCTTTCCCACGCCCGAGTGACCGACGAACGCCGTGACCTTGCCGTCCAGTTGCTCGCGCACCCGGCCCGCCGCGTCACCGTTCTCCAGCTCCTCGCGGCTCGTGACGACGTAGGGGATGTCGAGGTCGCCGTAGAGCTCCAGGAGCTTGTCCGCCGGGGCCAGATCCGACTTCGTCAGGACCAGGAGAGGGGTCAGGCCGCCGTCGAACGCCGCGACCAGGCAGCGGTCGATCAGACGCGGGCGGGGTTCCGGGTCGGCGAGGGCCGTGACGATGGCGAGCTGGTCGGCGTTGGCGACGACCACGCGCTCGTACGGGTCGTCGTCGTCGGCCGTACGGCGCAGGACCGACGTCCGCTCCTCGATGCGGACGATCCGCGCGAGGGTGTCCTTCTGGCCGGAGAGGTCGCCGACGATCGCCACCCGGTCGCCCACCACCGCGGCCTTGCGGCCCAGTTCGCGGGCCTTCATCGCCATGACGACCCGGTCGTCGACCAGACAGGTCAGCCGGCCCCGGTCGACGGTGAGGACCATGCCCCAGGTCGCGTCCTCGTGCTTGGGGCGGATGTGGGTGCGCGGCCGGTTGCCCTTGCGGTTGGGGCGGCTGCGGATGTCGTCCTCGTCGGTGTGCTTGCCGTAGCGGCGCATCTCCTTGTGCCCCTACGCCCGGTCGCTTCCGAGCATCCCGGTCCACATGTCCGGGAAGTCCGGCAGGGTCTTGGCCGTCGTCGCGACGTTCTCGATCCGCACGCCCTCCACCGCGAGGCCGAGGATCGCGCCGGCCGTGGCCATGCGGTGGTCCTCGTAGGTGTGGAAGATCCCGCCGTGCAGCGGGCGCGGGCGGATGTGCAGACCGTCGGCGGTCTCGGTGACGTCACCGCCGAGTTCGTTGATCTCCTTGGTGAGCGCGGCCAGCCGGTCCGTCTCGTGCAGCCGCAGATGAGCCACCCCGCGCAGGGTCGAGGGGGAGTCCGCGAGGGCCGCGACCGCCGCGATGCCAGGGGTCAGCTCGCCGACCTCGCCCAGGTCGACATCGATGCCGTGGATCGCACCCGAACCGGTGAACACCAGGCCGTACTCGGTGAGTTCGCAGGAACCACCCATCTCGGTGAAGATCTCACGCAGCCGGTCGCCGGGCTGGGTGGTGCGGGCCGGCCAGTCCGGGATCACGACCTTGCCGCCCGTCACCAGGGCCGCCGCGAGGAACGGCTGGGCGTTGGAGAGGTCGGGCTCGACGGTGAGGTCCCGGCCCAGCAGGGCGCCCGGCGTGACCCGCCAGACGTTCGGCTCGCCGCCCGACTCCGGGGTGTCCACCTGGGCGCCGACCGCGCGCAGCATGTCCACGGTCATGCGGATGTGCGGGAGGGAGGGGAGGGTGGAGCCGATGTGGCGGACCTCCACGCCCTGGTTGAAGCGGGGTCCGGACAGCAGCAGCGCGCTCACGAACTGGGACGAGCTCGACGCGTCGATCTCGACAGGTCCGCCGTCCAGCGCGCCCCCGCCGTGCACCGTCAGCGGCAGCGCGCCGCGGCCGTCGTCGTCGATCCGGGCACCGAGGACGCGCAGGGCGTCGATCACGCCGTGCAGGGGGCGCTCGTACGACCTCGGGTCGCCGTCGAAGCGGATCTCGCCGTCGGCGAGGGCGGCGACGGGGGGGAGGAAGCGCATGACGGTGCCGGCGTTTCCGACGTCGACGGTGGCGGGGCCGCGGAGGCCTGCCGGCAGGACGCGCCAGGTCTCGCCGGTGCCGTCGGGGCCGACCCCTTCCTCGATGCCTACGCCCATCTCGCGGAGGGCCGCCGCCATGAGGAGGGTGTCGCGGGAGCGGAGGGGGCGGCGGAGCCAGCCTGGTTCGCTTGCGAGGGCGGCCAGTACGAGGGCTCGGTTGGTGACGGACTTCGACCCCGGGACGTGGACCGTTGCGTCGACGGCTCCGCTTGCTTGGGGGGCGGGCCAGAGGGCGGTTTCTGCGGGGTTCAAAGCCATAGGGTCACTTTAGTAGGGGGTTGCGTATCGGGTGCGGCGCCGTTGGGGCTGGTCGCGCAGTTCCCTGCGCCCCTGACGCCTGCCCCTTCGGGGCGCGTCATACCTCCAGCAGCCACCGGCCTCCACCTATGAGCGAACACAGCGACACCGCGTGGAACAGGAACAGCCACAACCCCGCCGGGACATGGGTCAGGCGGGACAGCTGGTCCGCGTCCGAGTCTCCCGCGCCGCCCCGCGCCCGCTTCGCCTGTAGCTCGAATGCGGGACGCACTCCGCCGAGCAGGAGGAACCACACCACCGCGTAGGCGAAGGCCGCCTGGACCTGGGGGCCGGCGAGCCAGGAGACCACCACGAAGGTGCCGCCGGTGAGGACGACCGTCAGGGCCCCGTACGCGTTGCGGATCATCACCAGCATGGCCACCAGGAGGACCGTGGCCAGCCACAGGAGCAGGGTGATGCGGCCCGCAGCCAGGAGGGCCGCGCCGCCCAGGCCCAGCAGCGGGGGAGCGGTGTAGCCGGCCGCCGCGGTGAGGATCATGCCGATGCCGTGCGGCTTGCCCCGGCTGACCGTGAGGCCACTGGTGTCGGAGTGCAGCCGTATGCCGGTGAGCTGACGGCCGGTGCACAGGGCGATCAGTCCGTGGCCGCCCTCGTGGGCGATGGTGATCGCGTTGCGCGAGAGCCGCCACAACGGGTGCGGGACCACGATGGCGAGGGCCGCCACCATGGTGGCCAGCACCACCCACAGATCGGGGTCGGGCTGGGTGCCGATGAGCTCGTCCCACAGGGAGGTCGCAGTGCTGGTGTCCATGTTTCCCGGTGGCTCCCTCTCCTCGTACGGAGTCTGGCAGTCTGGCACGTATGTGCGGACGGTATGCAGCGAGTCGTGGGCCCGAGGATCTCGCAGGAATCTTTGAGATCGAGAAGTGGGAACCCGAGGAGACCCTGGAGCCCGACTACAACGTGGCCCCGACCAAGGAGGTCTACGCCGTCCTCGACCGCCCTCTCAAGGACGTCGAGGACCCGCACCCGGTTCGACAGCTGCGGAAGCTGAAGTGGGGACTGGTCCCGAGCTGGTCCAAGACGCCCGAGGGCGGGGCCCGGATGATCAACGCCCGCGCGGAGACCGTGCACGAGAAGCCGTCGTACAAGAGGGCCTTCTCCACCCGCCGCTGCATCATCCCGGCCGACGGCTACTACGAGTGGGTCACCGGCACGCAGGAGCGCGACCTGGAGGTCGAGGGGAAGAAGAAGCGGCCACGCAAGCAGCCGTACTTCGTGCTGCCCGCCGACGGGTCGGTCTTCGCGATGGCCGGGCTGTACGAGTTCTGGCGGGACAAGACCCTGCCCGACGACCACCCGGGGGCCTGGTGGGTGACCTGTTCCGTGATCACCACCGAGGCGGAGACCGGCCCGCTGGCCGTCTCCCCGGCCGACGGACCTCGCGCGCTCGCCGACATCCACCCCCGGATGCCGCTCATGCTCACCCCCGACCGCTGGGACAGCTGGCTCGACCCGTCCCGCACGGACGTGGAGGACCTGCGCTCGCTGCTCGCGCCCCCGCCGGAGGGACTCATGCGCGCCTACCCGGTCTCCACCGCCGTCAGCAACGTCCGCAACAACGGCCCGGAGCTGCTGAAGGAGCTGGAGGGCCCCGAAGAGGGCACACTCTTCTAGCGTGACGACCAGCGAGATCATCAGCACCGAGGCGGGGGACGCCCGCATCACCTGGCATCCGGCACGACAGAAGGCGCGGCTCGTGCTGGCCGTGAGCCATGGCGCCGGCGGTGGCATCGAGGCGCGGGACCTCCAGGCGCTCGCTCGGGTGCTCCCCGGCCATGGCGTGAGCGTCGCTCTGGTGGAGCAGCCCTGGCGGGTGGCCGGCAAGAAGCTCGCGCCCGCGCCCAAGACGCTGGACACGGGGTGGCGGGGCATCTGGCCCGCCCTCGTGCGACCCGGCCTGCCGGTGGTCTCCGGCGGCCGCAGCGCCGGGGCCCGCGTCGCCTGTCGTACGGCGACGGAGCTGGGTGCCCATGCCGTGCTCGCCCTCGGCTTCCCGCTGCACCCGCCCGGCAAGCCGGAGAAGTCGCGCGCCGACGAGCTGCTCGGATCCGGGGTGCCCACCCTGGTCGTACAGGGCGGCAACGACCCGTTCGGGAAGCCGGAGGAGTTCCCCGCCGGGTCCTTCGAACTGGTCGAGGTGCCGTACGGCGATCACGGCTTCGCGGTGCCGAAGCGGGCCGGGATCACTCAGGAGGAGGCCGTGACGGTCATCACGGACGCGGTCGTGAAGTGGGCCGGGTCACTGGGGTGAAGGCCCGGGAATGTTGAGCCGCGGACCTCTGTTGAGGCGGACAGAAGTGCTGAGAAACCAGCACCGACCGTCGTAGAGAGGAAGTCCGCCGCATGGGTTCGACCTTCTGCCCGAGCCGCAGCAGCCGAGCTGACCTGGACTGGACGGTGCTGCACGCGACCAAGACCACCCCTATTCGAGGGGCGGCCGGGGCGGGTAGTCGTCTATCCTCCAATTCCGGTGGCACCGGTTTCGGTGCTGCCCGGAATCTTGAGGAGGTGGGTCCGGTCACTGGGACCGACGCAGGGACCGACAACGGTCAGGCGGAGCAGCCCGAGGGCCAGGGCACGAGCACGGAGACCACGGCGGAGCGCAGCGCGCGCTTCGAGCGGGACGCGCTCGAATTCCTCGACCAGATGTACTCGGCCGCCCTGCGCATGACGCGCAACCCGGCCGACGCCGAGGACCTGGTGCAGGAGACGTATGCCAAGGCGTACGCGTCCTTCCACCAGTTCCGTGAGGGGACCAACCTCAAGGCGTGGCTGTACCGGATCCTCACCAACACGTTCATCAACTCGTACCGCAAGAAGCAGCGTGAACCCCAGCGCTCCGCGGCCGAGGAGATCGAGGACTGGCAGCTCGCCCGCGCCGAGTCGCACATGTCGACCGGTCTGCGCTCCGCCGAGTCGCAGGCGCTCGACCACCTGCCCGACTCGGACGTGAAGGAAGCACTCCAGGCGATCCCCGAGGAATTCCGCATCGCCGTCTATCTCGCCGATGTCGAGGGCTTTGCGTACAAGGAGATCGCGGACATCATGGGGACACCCATCGGTACGGTGATGTCCCGCCTGCACCGCGGCCGCCGTCAACTGCGCGGCATGCTCGAGGACTACGCCCGTGAGCGCGGGCTCGTCCCGGCCGGTGCCGGAGAGTCGAACGAAGCGAAAGGCTCGGGCTCATGAGCTGCGGAGAGCCGCACGAGACGGACTGCTCTGAAGTCCTGGACCATCTCTACGAGTTCCTCGACAGTGAGGTGCCGGACGCCGAGCGCGCCAAGTTCAAGCAGCACTTCACGGAGTGCTCGCCGTGCCTGGAGAAGTACGGCCTGGAAGCGGCCGTGAAGAAGCTCGTCAAGCGGTGCTGCGGTCATGACGACGTGCCGACCGACCTGCGCTCCAAGGTCCTGGGCCGGCTCGACCTGATCCGCTCCGGACAGGCCGTGCCCGACCACGACGTGACGGCTTCGCCTCAGGAATCCTGAACTCCCGCTCAGGGAACGCGCTCGCGTCACTCGAACGTGCTAATCGGCAGGTGATCACCCCGCGCCGCCTCCCCGCACCGTCCTAGGCTCCTCGCAGCTGTGCGGACTGGGGCTGGAGGGGCGACATGGAGGCGGTGCCGGCACGCGCGCGTGCGTACGTCGCCTGTGTCGCCGTAGCCGCACTGCTCTGTCTGCTGCCGCTGCCGACCGTCCGCACTCCCTGGTGGGCGCTTGCCCTGCTCGCCGCGTTGTATGCCGGATGCGAGCAGGTGGCCGCCCGCTGGCGGTTCGCGGGCACCTTCTATCCCGTGCTGCTCGCCGGCGCCTTCCTGCTGCCGCCTCCGGCCGCCGCCCTCGTGGCGCTGCCGGGGGCGCTGCTGTCCCCGGCGGAGCGCCGCCCGCGCGGCCTGCGCCGGATCTGGCGGGCCGCGCAGCTCGCGGTGAGCGGGTGGGCGGCCGCGCGGGTGCACTGGGCGACGGGCGGCCGGGACGCGGTCGTGGAATGCGACTTCCCTTACGCGCTGGTCCCGGCCGGCATCGCGGTGCTCGTCTTCTGCCTGGTGCTGAGCCTGCTGGACGGAGGAATCCTGGCGCTCGCCGACCGGATTCCCGTACGGCGGGCCTGGCGCGGTCTCTTTCTCCGCTCCCTCGCCCCCGTCGTCGTGCACGGGCTCGCCGGGCTGATGATGGCCGTGCTGTGGCGCAGTCCCTACGGTCCGGTCGCCGCGTTGCTCGTGCTGTTGCCGATGTGCGTGTCGTGGTGGGTGTTCGCGCAGTACCACCGGGAGCGGGCCGCGCACCAGGCCACCATCCGGGCGCTGGTGCAGGCCGTCGACATCAAGGACGAGTACACGCGCGGGCACAGCGAGCGGGTCGGGCAGGCGTCGATGATGATCGCGCGGGAGCTCGGCATGGACGACGCCCGGATCGAGGTGCTGCGGTTCGCCGGGATCCTGCACGACGTGGGCAAGCTCGGGGTGCCGACACGGCTGCTCAGGAAGGACGGGCCGCTGACGCCCGAGGAGCGCCGGGTCATCGAGCTGCATCCCGAGTACGGGCACGAGATGGTGCGGGGCATCTCCTTCCTCGGGGAGGCCAGGGCCGCCGTACTGCACCACCACGAACGGCTGGACGGAAGCGGGTACCCGTATGGGCTGAGGGGAGGCCAGATCCCGGAGTCGGCACGGGTGGTGGCCGTCGCCGACGCCTTCGACGCGATGACGTCCACCCGGTCCTACCGGCGGGCCCGGCCGGTGGGGGCCGCGCTGGAGGAGCTGGAGCGGTGCGCGGGCAGCCAGTTCGACCCGCGGATGGTGACGGCCCTCGTCCGCGCGCTGACCCGGCACGGCTGGCACCCGGCGGTCACGGCGGACGAGGCGGGTGAGGTGGACGAGGCCGGTGTGCCGCGTCCCCGGCCGACCATCGCGGGGCGGCCGGGGGCACGCCGGTGAGCGCGCCCGGGGTGCCCTGTCGGCCGCCGCTCCTCGCCCTCGTCCACGGCTCCGCCGCCCTCCTCGCCCTCGGCTCCCTCTCCTACGTCCTGTGGACCGGTCTCGAGGAGCGCGGCACCGCCCTCGCCTTCGGGGTGCTGATCACCGTGGGTGAGCTGAACCGGCGCAGCGGGCCCCACGTCAGGGAGGCCGCGCCGCTCGGTGCCGCCGGGGCGCTGTCGTACGCCCTGCTCGGGGAGAACGCCGGCGCCCCCACCCACCACGGCGCCGCCCAGGTCGTCACCGTCGTCCTCGCCGCCTCCCTCGTCGGCAGCGTGCCGCACGTCGGACGCGGTCAGGGACCCACCGCCGACCAGCTGGCCCGCCGCGTCCTCACCGTCGGATTCGCCGCGGTGTGCTTCCAACCCCTCTACAACCAGGGCACCTTCGCCGACTGGAGCGGGCCCGCGTACGCCCTGCTGCTGCTCGCGCTGCTCTCCCTCACCGCGCTGTGCGACGCCGTGCTCGCGGCCGCCCTGGCCCACTCCCGCACCCGCTGGCCCTTCGGTCCGCTGCTCAGGGACGAGCTGCGTGCCCTGCTCGGGATCGGGTCCGCCGTCGTGGCCACCGGGGCCGTGATGGCCCTCGCGGTCGCCGTCGCGGGACTGTGGGCGCTGCCCGTCTTCTCGGTGCCCCTGCTGCTCACCCAGCTCTGCGTCCGCCGGTACGCCGCCGTCCGCGCCACCAACCGGCAGACCATCGCCTCCCTCGCCCGTGCCACCGAGATAGCCGGGTACACGCCCGCCGGACACGCGCGCAGGGTCGCCGCGCTCAGCCGGGAGGTCGGGCGTGACCTGGGGCTGTCCCGGCCCGAACTCACCGTCCTGGAGTACGCCGCCCTCATGCACGACATCGGCCAGCTGAGCCTCGTCGACCCGGTGCCCGCCGGTGCCACCGCCGGGCTGTCCGTCGCCGAACAGCGCCGCATCGCGCTGCTCGGCGGGGCCGTCGTACGGCAGACGGGTGTGGACGCGGCCGTCGCCGTGGTCGTCGAACGGCAGGCGGACCCCTTCCGGGAGCAGCCGCTCGCCGCGCGGATCGTCCGGGCGGTGAACGCGTACGAGGAGAAGGCGCGCGACGCGGGGCCAGGCGGGCCACTGACCGCGCTGGAGGAGCTGCGCCTGGGCACCGCGGGGGACTACGCTCCGGAGGTCGTGGAGGCGCTGGCCAGGGTCCTGTCAAGAGACTGTCTGACCTCCCCCGTGACGGGGTAACCCATGGGTAATGAGCGCCCTTCCAACCACACGTGGTTGGATGCGAGAGAGAGGGTGTCCGGGGGCACAGCCAACCCACTCGACGTAACTGGCAGGCGGGAATCGTGAGGATCTTCGGCAAGGGACGGCACCGGCCCTCCGCCTCCTGGCGGCAGGCCACGGACCGCGCGTTCACGCTGATCGGCGACGGTCGCTACGAGGACGCGGGCGCGCTGCTGACACGTGCCGCGGACCTGGAGCCGTGGCTGTCCGAGTCCTGGTTCAACCTCGCCCTCCTCCACAAGTTCCGGCACGACTGGGAGCAGGCGCGGGCCGCGGGCCTCAGGGCCGTCGCGCTGCTCGACCGGGAGACCGGGGCGCCCGACTGGTGGAACGTCGGCATCGCCGCCACCGCGCTCCAGGACTGGCCGCTGGCCCGGCGGGCCTGGCAGGCGTACGGGCTGCGGGTGCCCGGGGGCGCCACGGCCTCGGGTGAGCCGCTGGGGATGGACCTGGGCAGCGCGGCCGTGCGGCTGTCTCCCGAGGGGGAGGCCGAGGTGGTCTGGGGGCGGCGGCTGGACCCCGCGCGCATCGAGGTGCTGTCGATTCCGTTGCCGTCCTCGGGGCGGCGGTGGGGTGAGGTCGTGCTGCACGACGGGGTGCCGCACGGGGAGCGGACGACCGCGTCGGGCCACGCCTATCCGGTGTTCGACGAGATCGAGCTGTGGGCGCCGTCGCCTGTGCCTACGTGGGTGGTGCTGCTTGAGGCGGCCACCGAGGCGGACCGGGACGCGTTGGAGCAGCTGGCGGCTGACGCGGGGTTCGCGGCGGAGGACTGGTCCTCCTCGGTGCGGCTGCTGTGTCGGATGTGCTCCGAGTCGCGGATGCCGTCCGATGAGGGGGACGGGGAGCATCTGGATCCGCACGATCACAGTGAGCCGGGGCATCCCGGGCCGCTGGGGCATCGGACGGACGGGCAGTTGTGGGTGCCGGAGCGGGAGTGCGGGGTGGCTGCGCCTGCCTCGCTGGTTCGGGGGTTGTTGGACGGGTGGGTTGCCGACAGCCCTGATTCCCGGGACTGGCGCGATCTTGAAGAGGTGTGCTGACGGCTTTCGACCGCGGGTCCGTTGTGGCTGGTCGCGCAGTTCCCCGCGCCCCTACGGGGCACGGTCCCCTTACCCTGTATCAGCAGCTCCCCCTGTTTTTGTTTAGGAAGGCATCCGTAGGTCATGGCCCAGCAGGACACCGATCAGCAGCACGTGGGCGTGCTCCCCGTCGATGACGAGGGGTTCGTCGTCGACACCGAGGAGACCGAGGAGCGGGAGAACGCCTGGCGTGAGCGCGGCACCTCGCGGCCCATCACCGTCGTCGGGAACCCCGTACTGCACAAGGAGTGCAAGGACGTCACCGAGTTCGGCGCGGAGCTGGAGCAGTTGGTGGCGGACATGTTCGCCTCGCAGCGCACCGCCGAGGGCGTGGGTCTCGCCGCCAACCAGATCGGTGTCGATCTGAAGGTCTTCGTGTACGACTGCCAGGACGACGAGGGGCGGCGGCACGTGGGTGTCGTCTGCAACCCGAAGCTCGTGGACCTGCCCGCCGACCGGCGCCAGCTGGACGAGAGCAACGAGGGCTGTCTGTCGGTGCCCACCGCGTACGCGCCGCTCGCCCGCCCGGACTACGCCGAGGTCACCGGGCAGGACGAGAAGGGCAACCCGGTCAAGGTCCGCGGCACCGGGTACTTCGCCCGGTGTCTTCAGCACGAGACCGACCACCTGTACGGCTATCTCTACATCGACCGGCTCTCCAAGCGCGAACGCAAGGACGCCCTGCGGCAGATGGCGGAGAACGAGCCCCGCTACCCCGTGGTCGCCAACGACTGACGTCCCACAACCCCCGTACGCACGGCGCCTGTTCAGGAAGCACCCTCTGAACAGGCGCCGTTCGCGTGTGCGTCGCACGTTCGATCGGATGTGCTCATCCAGTGATCTGATTCGTGTCACACAAGGGGAGAATTCAGGCGCCTAGGGGTAGTGAATGGAGCAGGTCCGTTCTCAGAACGGTCAGTTGTGGTGCTGAATGGGAAGTGCGGGGATACGCAACGGCGCACGCCCGGTTCGGCGAGGGGCGTGCGTCAACTGGCGGCTGGAAGGGGTTTGTTCGTGCCTGCTTTCCCACACGGCATCACGTCGTCGGCGCCGTCGCCGACGGCGATCGGGGTTCCACCGTCGCTCTCTCTCCCGGTGATCGAGGCAGCGTTTCCCAGGCAACTGCATCCGTATTGGCCGAGGCTCCAGGAGAAGACCCGCACCTGGCTTCTGGAAAAGCGGCTCATGCCGGCGGACAAGGTGGCGGAATATGCCGATGGACTGTGCTATACGGACTTGATGGCCGGGTACTACCTCGGTGCCCCCGACGAGGTCCTCCAGGCGATAGCGGACTACAGCGCGTGGTTCTTCGTCTGGGACGACCGGCACGACCGTGACATCGTCCACCGCCGGCCGGCGGCGTGGCGGCGGCTCAGGTTCCGCTTGCACGCGGCGCTCGACTCGCCCCGCGACCATCTGCACCACGACGATCCGCTGGTCGCCGCCTTCGCGGACACCGTGGTGCGGCTGTACTCCCTCCTGCCGCGGACGTGGAACGCCCGGTTCGCACGGCACTTCCACGAGGTGATCGAGGCCTACGACCGGGAATTCCGCAATCGCACCGAGGGAATCGTCCCGCCGGTCGGGGAATACCTGGCCCTGCGCCGGCTCACTTTCGCCCACTGGATCTGGACGGATCTCCTGGAGGCGAGCGCGGGCTGTGAACTACCGGACGCCATAAGGAAGAAGCCGGCGTATCGGCGGGCGGCACTGCTGAGCCAGGAATTCGCCGCCTGGTACAACGACCTCTGCTCGCTTCCCAAGGAGATAGCGGGGGACGAGGTCCACAATCTCGGCATCAGTCTCATCACCCACGAGGGGCTGACCCTCGAAGAGGCGATCAGGGAAATGCGGCGGCGCGTCGAGAAATGCGTGGACGCGTTCCTCGTCGCAGAAAGGGACGCTTTCCGTCTCGCCGACGGCCTCGACGACGGCACCGTGCGGGGAAGGGAATTGAGCGCCGCCGTGCGGTCCTGTGTCGGGAACATGCGCAATTGGTTCAGCGCCGTCTACTGGTTCCACCACGAGTCCGGTCGCTACCTGGTCGACAGCTGGGACGACCGGTCCACACCCCCGTACGTCGACAACGAAGCGGCAGGTGAGAAATGACCGTCGAATCCGTGAAACCCGAAGCCACGGTGGTTCCCGGGGCGGGTGAGCCGCGGTTCGCGGGCGGGGGCGTCCCCGTCCTCGGCCACGGCTGGCGTCTGGTCCGCGATCCGCTGAGCTTCCTGGCCGGGCTGCGGCGGCACGGCGATGTCGTACGCCTCAAGCTCGGCCCGAAGACGGTGTACGCGCCCACCACCCCGGAACTGACCGGAGCGGTGGCGCTCAACCCGGACTTCATCATCGCCGGGCCGCTCTGGGAGTCCCTGGAGGGCCTGGTCGGCAAGGAGGGGGTGGCCACCGCCAACGGCCCGCAGCACCGGCGTCAGCGGCGGACCATCCAGCCCGCGTTCCGGCTCGACGCGATACCGGCGTACGGGCCGGTCATGGCGGAGGAGGCACAGGCACTGGCCGAGCGCTGGCAGCCCGGCGAGACGGTCGACGCCACCCTGGAGTCCTTCCGGGTCGCCGTGCGCATCGCGGCCCGCTGTCTGCTGCGCGGCGACTACATGGACGAGCGTGCCGAGCGGCTGTGCGTAGCGCTCACGACCGTCTTCCGGGGCATGTACCGGCGGATGGTGATACCCGCGGGACCGCTGTACAAGCTGCCGCTGCCGGCCAACCTCGCATTCAACCGGGCGCTGGCCGATCTGCATCTCGTGGTCGACGAGATCGTCGCCGAACGCCGGGCATCCGGTCAAAAGCCGGACGATTTGCTGACGGCATTGCTGGCGGCGAAGGACGCGAATGGCGACCCCATCGGGGAACAGGAGATCCACGACCAGGTCGTCGCGATACTCACCCCGGGCGGTGAAACCGTCGCGTCCACGATCATGTGGCTGCTTCAGGTGCTCGCCGAACATCCGGAACACGCGGACAAGGTGTGCGCGGAAGTCGAATCGGTCACCGGTGGCCGTCCTGTGGCATTCGAGGACGTACGGTCGCTCAGGTACACGAACTATGTGGTGGTCGAGACCATGCGTTTGTGGCCCGCGGTATGGATATTGACGCGGCGGGCGGTACGGGACACCGAACTCGGTGGCTATCGCATTCCGGCCGGGTCCGACATCGTCTACAGTCCGTACGCGATCCAGCGCGACGCGAAGTCCTTCGACGACAGCGCGGAGTTCGACCCCCTGCGGTGGAGTCCGGAACGGGCCAGGGCGGTTCCGAAACACGCCATGAGCCCGTTCAGCACCGGCAACCGGAAGTGCCCGAGCGACCACTTCTCGATGGCCCAGCTGACGCTGCTCACGGCGGCGCTGGCCCGGAAGTACCGCTTCGAGCAGGTGGCCGGGTCCGACGACACCCCCCGGCCCGGCATCACCCTGCGCCCGAACCGGCTCATGGTGAGGCCCCTGCTCCGGTGACGGGTCAGGCCACCGCCTCCGGCCCCTGGAAGGTGCGCCGGTAGGCGTTCGGGGTGGTGCCCACGGCACGCAGGAACTGGTGACGCAGCGCGGCCGCGGTACCGAACCCCGTTCGGCCCGCGATCGCGTCCACCGTCTCGTCCGTCGCCTCCAGCAGCCGCTGGGCCAGCAGCACCCGCTGGCGCAGGATCCAGCGGTAGGGAGTCGTACCCGTCTCCTGCTGGAAGCGGCGGGCGAACGTGCGCGGGGACATCAGCGCCCGCTCGGCCAGCTGCTCGACGGTGACGTCCTCGTCGAGGTGGCCCTCCATCCACACGAGCACCTCGCCGACGGTGTCGCACTTCGACCGGGGCAGCGGCCGCTCGATGTACTGCGCCTGACCGCCGTCCCGGTGGGGCGGTACGACCATGCGCCGGGCGATCTTGTTGGCGACCTCGGTGCCCTGTTCCTTGCGCACGATGTGCAGACAGGCGTCGATGCCGGCCGCGGTGCCCGCGGAGGTGATCACCGGGTCCTCGTCGACGTACAGGACGTCGGGCTCGACGGTCAGCCGCGGGTACGCGCGCGTCAGCTCGGCCACGTGCTTCCAGTGCACGGCGCAGCGCCGCCCGTCGAGCAGTCCGGCCGCGGCGAGCAGGAAGACGCCGGAGCACACGCTGAGCACCCGCGTCCCGCGGTCGACCGCGTCGCGCAGGGCCTGGAGCAGCTCGGGCGGAAAGTCCCGCGACTCGTAGCGGGCGCAGGCCGGCACGGTGATCAGGTCGGCCGACTCCAGCCGCTCCAGACCGTGCTCGACATGCAGGGAGAAGCCCGATCGCGAGGCCAGCGTCGGGCCCTCGGCGGAGGCGACCGCGAAGTCGTACACGGGCAGTCCGTCGTCACTGCGGTCGGTGCCGAAGACCTCGCAGACGACACCGAGCTCGAAGGGGTTCACACCGTCCAGGACGACGGCGGCCACGTTCTTCAGCATGCTGCCAGTGTGCCTCAGGGTTGGCAGTAAATCGAGGGTGTGCGGCAGTCCTGCCACTGTTTGTAAGGAGTGTGCGGCGCGACAGTAGTGACATGACTTCAGCGCAGACAGAAGGACTGATCGCCATGCTGACTGTTTTCGCCATCCTCGTCCTCCTGGTCCTCCCGTCGGTGATCGGGATCGTCCACGACAAGCGGGTCGACCGTCAGATCCGGGAGGCGCAGAGGCGTTACTTCACCTCCACGGCGACCCACCACTCCTGAATGCCCTTGCAGGACACCTTGCCTGTCTCGGTGGCGCACAGGGGGCGCTGTGAACTCAGGCGCACCTGGCCGGCCGAGACCGCCTTGAACGCGGAACTCGCGTCGCCGGGCAGCAGAACGATTCCGCTGTTGGTGGCCTCCAGCCCACTGCCCTCGGTGGTGACCGGCTTCCAGGGGCGGCTCTTCGTCCCGTCCAGCGAGACGCGGATGGTGTCGCCCACCGCGAGGCAGACCGTGTCGCCGCTGTCGGCCGCGTCGAGCTCCGAGGCGGCCGTACAGCCGGGTGACGGCGAGCCGGACGGGGGTGACGAGGAGGGCGGCGGCGACACGGTGTCGCTGCCGCCCCCTTCGCTTCCGGCCTCGGTGCCGCACCCCGCGAGCAGCAGCGTCAGTGCCGCGAGGGCGAGGGTCGTGCGGTGAGTCGTACGGCGCATGGGGATCTCCTCTCCCCCCTTGGACGTACGACACCTACTCCTGGATCCGGGTCAGCTGGTCGTCACGGCGGTGTCGTCGAGGACGAAGCTGGTCTGGAGCGAGGAGTCCTCCACGCCGCTGAACTTCAGGGCGACGGTGGAGCCGGCGTACGAGGAGAGGTCGAAGGACTTCTGGACGTAGCCGGAGGCCGCGTTGAGGTTGGAGTAGGTGGCCAGGGTGGTCGATCCGGCGGTGACCGTCAGCTTGTCGTAGGCGGTGCTGCCGGTCTCCGCGGTGTCGACGTGCAGGTAGAAGGTGAAGGTGGCCTTGCAGCCGCTCGGGACGGTCACCGACTGGGAGAGCGTGTCGGTGTGGCTCGATCCGTAGCCGTCCAGCCAGGCGTAGTAGGAGCCGGCGTGCGCCGACTCGTCGGTGGAGTTGGTGATGACCCCGCTGGAGGAGGTCCAGGTGGTGCTGCCCGACTCGAAGCCGGGGTTGCCGAGCAGCTGGGCCGAGGTGCAGGTGCCGCTGCTGGAACCGACCGTCCAGGTGAAGGAAGCGGAGCCGGAGGCGCCGGTCGAGTCCTTCGCGGTGACGGTGACCTGGTAGGTGCCCGCGGTGGACGCCGTACCCGAGATCTTGCCGGTGGAGCTGCTGATGGACAGCCCGGTCGGCAGGCCGCTCGCGCTGTAGGTCAGGGCCGCCCCGGCGCTGTCGGTCGCGCTGATCTGCAGACTGGCGGAACCGCCGGTGGTGGTCGACTGGCTGCCCGGGTTGGTGACGGTCACCGTGTTGCCGGTGGTGGTGCCGGCGGTGAAGGCGGTGGTGCCGTTGGGCGTGCCCCAGCCGGTCGGGCCGTCGTAGCCGGTGGCCGCGGTGCAGAAGTACGAGGGGGAGCAGGAGCCGTTGTTGCCGCTGGTGACGTCGTACAGGTTGCCGGTGTGGGAGTACGGGTACTTCGCCGGGTAGTCACTGGAACCCGGGGTGCCGGCGAGGGCGTACACACCGGCGATGATCGGCGCGGAGGCGCTGGTGCCGCCGTAGACCGCCCAGCCCGAGCCGCCGTAGGTGTCGTAGACCGCGACGCCGGTGGCCGGGTCGGCGACCGCGGAGACGTCGGCCTCCATGCGCTTGGAGCAGCCCGTGTCGGTCTGCCAGGTGGGCTTCGGGTCGTACGCCGAGCAGCCGGAGCCGGTCCCCTCGGTGCTGCTGGTCTTCCACACGGACTCGGTCCAGCCGCGGGAGTTGGAGGACGTCGACAGGGCGGTACCGCCGACTGCCGTCACGTACTGGGAGGTCGCCGGGTACTCGGCGCCGTAGGCGGAGTCACCGGCGGAGACGGTGATGGCGACACCGGGGTGCTTGAAGTACGAGGTGTCCTCGCTGGTCTGGGACGAGGCCTCGTCGCCGCCCCAGCTGTTGGAGACGAACTTGGCGCCCAGGGTCACGGCCTCGTTCTCGGCGATGCCGAGGTCGGAGTCGTTGGCCGAGTTGGCCTCCACCAGGATGATGTTGCAGTTCGGGCAGACCGCGCTGACCATGTCGATGTCCAGCGCCTCTTCACCGGCCCAGCCGGTGTCGTTGGTGGGCAGCGAGGTGGTCGAACCGGTCTGACTGACCTGCTTGAAACAGCCGTTGGCCTTGGTGCAGGCGGAGAGGCCGTACTGCGAGCGGTAAGTACCCAGGTCCGACTCGGCGTTGGGGTCGTTGTACGCGTCGACCACGGCGACGGTCAGGCCGGAGCCGCCCGTCGAGGGCAGGTTGTAGGCGCTGTGCAGGTTGGCCGGGCTGAGCCCGGAGGGGGTCGCGGCGGCGGAGGCGAGCGCGGTGGCGAGGCGCTGCTTGATGTCCGTGCGGCGCTGCGCGAAGCAGGACGCGTGGCCCGCGGCCGGGGTGGCGCACAGGTGGGTGGTCGGCACCTTCTGGCCGGCCTTGCCGGTGGTGTGGAAGGTCTGCCGGCCGGGGGAGGTGAGGGCGGTGGCGTTCTGGGTCACGCGGGAGGTGTGGGTGGTCGCCGGTGTCGCGTGCGCCGGTGCGGCCGCGAAGCCGGTGAGGCCGAGGGCGAGGGCGGATATCGCGGTGGTCAGGAGTCTTCGCAGGCTCCGTCGGGGCATTTCACGCATGGGGTACTGCCTCCATCGGTGGGGTTACAGGCAGGCCCGTGACGCGCGTAGCGGCGGCAGATCACGCAGTCATGAGCATGACGTGCCCGAAGCTAGCCGTGTGTGGGAAGGCGGGAGAAGCGGCGAAGGGAGATCTTTGCTGCTCCATAGCAGGCTCATGGACGGCCCATGGAAGCTCCATGGGCCGTCCATGCGCTTGGAGTCAGAAATCCTCGTCGAGGTCGACCGTGCCCTCGACCGCGACCTGGTACGCCGAAGGCCGCCGCTCGAAGAAGTTGGTCAGCTCCTGGACGCCTTGGAGCTCCATGAAGGAGAACGGGTTCTCCGAGCCGTACACGGGGGCGAAGCCGAGGCGCGTGAGGCGCTGGTCGGCGACGCACTCCAGGTACTGGCGCATCGACTGGGTGTTCATGCCCGGCAGCCCGTCCCCGCACAGGTCCCGCGCGAACTGCAGCTCCGCCTCCACGGCCTCCGCCAGCATGTCGGTGACCTCCTGCTGGAGTTGCTCGTCGAAGAGCTCCGGCTCCTCCTTGCGGACGGTGTCGACCACGTCGAAGGCGAAGGACATGTGCATGGTCTCGTCGCGGAACACCCAGTTGGTGCCGGTCGCGAGGCCGTGCAGCAGGCCTCGGCTGCGGAACCAGTAGACGTACGCGAAGGCGCCGTAGAAGAAGAGGCCCTCGATGCACGCGGCGAAGCAGATCAGGTTGAGCAGGAAGCGGCGGCGGTCGGCCCGGGACTCCAGCCGGTCCAGCTTCTCCACCTCGTTGATCCACTTGAAGCAGAACTCGGCCTTCTCGCGGATGGAGGGGATGTTCTCGACGGCGTCGAAGGCCGCCGCCCGGTCCTCCGGGTCGGGGAGGTAGGTGTCGAGCAGTGTCAAGTAGAACTGGACGTGCACGGCCTCCTCGAAGAGCTGCCTGCTCAAGTACAGGCGCGCCTCGGGGGAGTTGATGTGCTTGTAGAGCGTCAGCACCAGGTTGTTCGCGACGATCGAGTCGCCCGTCGCGAAGAACGCGACCAGCCGGCCGATCAGGTGCTGCTCGGCGGGGCTGAGCTTCGCGAGGTCGGAGACGTCCGAGTGGAGGTCGACCTCCTCGACGGTCCAGGTGTTCTTGATGGCGTCCCGGTAGCGCTCGTAGAAGTCCGGGTAGCGCATGGGGCGGAGGGTCAGCTCGAAGCCCGGGTCGAGAAGGTTCTTGGCAGTCATGTCAGTCGGCGCGAAGCGCTGTCCTTCAGGGGCGGTGGTCGGGCGACGGGTGGGCATTACTGGCAGGCCTCGCAGGACTCGGGGTTTTCCAGGGAGCAGGCGACATCAGAGGCCACTGGTTGTACGGGGACCGTCGCCTGGGCGGCACGGGCGATACGAGTCGCCGGGCGCGAGCGCAGGTAGTACGTCGTCTTCAGCCCGGACTTCCAGGCGTACGCGTACATCGAGGAGAGCTTGCCGATGGTCGGCGTCTCCAGGAAGAGGTTCAGGGACTGGGACTGGTCGAGGAACGGGGTCCGCGCCGCCGCCATGTCGATCAGAGAGCGCTGCGGGATCTCCCACGCCGTGCGGTACAACGCCCGTACGTCCTCGGGAATCCAGGCGAAGCCCTGCACCGAGCCGTTGGAGTCGCGCAGCGCCTCACGGGTGCGGGCGTCCCAGACGCCGAGTGCCTTGAGGTCGTTCACCAGATACGAGTTGACCTGGAGGAACTCGCCGGACAGCGTCTCACGCTTGAACAGGTTGGAGACCTGCGGCTCGATGCACTCGTACACGCCCGCGATCGAGGCGATGGTCGCGGTGGGCGCGATGGCCAGCAGCAGACTGTTGCGCAGGCCGGTGGTGGCCACACGTTCCCGCAGTGCGGCCCAGCGCTCGGGCCAGTTCGACGTGACGTCGTAGTGGTCGGGGTGCAGGACCCCCTGCGCGGTACGGGTCTTGTCCCAGGCCGGCAGCGGGCCGTTGCGTTCGGCGAGGTCGGCGGAGGCCTCGTAGGCGGCGAGCATGATGCGCTCGGCGATCCGCGTGGACAGCGCCTTGGCTTCCGGGGAGTCGAAGGGCAGACGCAGCTTGAAGAAGACGTCCTGGAGGCCCATCGCGCCGAGGCCGACCGGGCGCCACTTGGCGTTGGACCGTCCGGCCTGCTCGGTCGGGTAGAAGTTGATGTCGACGACCCGGTCGAGGAAGGTGACGGCGGTGCGGACGGTGGCGTCGAGCCGCTCCCAGTCGATGTCGTTTCCGTCCACGAACGCACCGAGGTTCACCGACCCCAGGTTGCAGACCGCCGTCTCCCCGTCGTCCGTGACCTCCAGGATCTCCGTGCAGAGGTTGGAGGAGTGGACCGTGTGTCCGGGCAGGGCCGTCTGGTTGGCCGTGCGGTTGGCGGCGTCCTTGAAGGTCATCCAGCCGTTGCCGGTCTGCGCGAGAGTGCGCATCATGCGGCCGTAGAGATCACGGGCGGGGATGGTCTTGCGCGCGAGCCCCTGCGCCTCGGCCTTCCGGTACGCCGTGTCGAACTCCTCGCCCCACAGGTCGACCAGTTCGGGCACGTCGGCGGGGGAGAAGAGGGACCACTCGGCGTCGGCGTTCACCCGGCGCATGAACTCGTCCGGGATCCAGTGCGCGAGGTTCAGGTTGTGCGTACGGCGGGCGTCCTCACCGGTGTTGTCCCTGAGCTCCAGGAACTCCTCGATGTCGGAGTGCCAGGTCTCCAGGTAGACCGCGGCCGCGCCCTTGCGCCGGCCGCCCTGGTTCACGGCGGCGACACTCGCGTCCAGCGTCTTCAGGAACGGGACGATGCCGTTGGAGTGCCCGTTGGTGCCGCGGATGAGCGAACCGCGGCTGCGGATACGGGAGTACGCGATGCCGATGCCACCGGCGTGCTTCGAGAGCCGGGCGACCTGGTGGTAGCGGTCGTAGATGGAGTCGAGCTCGTCCTTCGGGGAGTCGAGGAGGTAGCAGGACGACATCTGGGGATGCCGGGTGCCGGAGTTGAAGAGGGTGGGGGAGGAGGGGAGGTAGTCGAGGCGGCTCATGAGGGCGTAGAGCGCGGCGACCTCGTCCAGGGCACGGGCGGTGTCGTCCTCGGCGAGGCCGGACGCGACCCGGAGCATGAAGTGCTGGGGCGTCTCGATCACCTTGCGGGTGATCGGGTGCCGCAGGAGATAGCGGCTGTGGAGGGTACGCAGGCCGAAGTAGCCGAAGCGGTCGTCTGCCTGAGGGTCGATGAGCGCGTCCAGGCGGTCGGCGTGCACCCGTACGAACTCGGCCGTACGGTCGGCGATGAGGCCCTCGCGGTGCCCGACCGCGACCGATCCGGTGAACGACGTGACGCCCTGCGAGGCGGCCTCGGCGGCGATGCTGATGGTCAGCAGCCGGGCGGCCAGCCTGCTGTACGCCGGGTCCTCGGAGATGAGGCCGGCCGCCGCCTCGGTGGCCAGCTCACGCAACTCCGACTCGTCGGCCCGTGCGGACCGGCCACGGAGCGCGGCGGCGGCGACCCGGCCGGGGTCGGCGTCGGGAAGGTCGGCGGTCAGCGCGGTCAGGGTCCGCAGGAGCGCGGTTCCGGGACCGTGCTCTTCCACGAAGGTGGTCGCTGAAGCCGGATCGGCTGGCGCGATGGTCACGTGGGGCTCTCCCTCGCTGGGCACGGGGCCTTGAGGGCAGGGGGCGGCACACGAGCGCGCACGGCCTCGCGTCCACCGGCCCACTCCACGAGGCCCGGACGTCATGACACCCGGGCCACGGTGGCCGGGCGTACTGTCGGCAGGTCCTCGGACTGACGCTCATGTGCGCTGATACACGCATGAGTACACCGTTGCGGGACAGTTCCGGATTCGCACCGGATTCCCCTGCGGCGACAGCGAGCATGAGCATACATCTTGTGCCGGGTTTCGGTGACGCCCCCAGATGTTGTGTCGCGTCGGTCTCAGAGCGTCAACTCGTAGGTGAGGAGAGTGAAGTCGGGGGACTCCGGAACGGGGTGCCAGTCCCGCTCGGGGGCGCGGGTGAAGCCCAGGCGCTCGTAGATGCGGTGGGCCGTGTGCATGGTGGGCTGGGTGCACAGGACGAGGTCGGTGCCGGCGGCTGCCGCGCGGTCGACGCAGGCCTGTACGAGGGCTTGTCCGACGCCTCTGCCGCGGGCCGCGTGGGACACGGCGAGCATGCGGATCTCCGCCTCTCCGGGGCGCGCTATTTCGGACATGGGGCCGCCGTCGGGGACGTAGGTGACTCCGCCGAGGATGTTGTCGTCGGCTGTGGCGACGAGGACCTCTGCGGTTTTCGCTCGCTTGGCCACGTCCTTGAGTTCGGTCAGGTACCAGTCGTCCTCGTCGCCGAAGGCCAGGAGACCGTCGTCCAGGTAGGCCTTTGCGGTGATGTCGCCGAGGGGTTCGTAGTCGGTGGGTTCGGCGGGGCGGATCACGATGGTCATGGGGGTGAGTGTGCACGAAAGGAGCGGGCCGCCGAGGGTCTTGCTCCTCGGTGGCCCGCTGCCGGTTGTGTGTGGTTGCTCGCGCAGTTCCCCGCGCTCCTGAAGGCCCTTAGTGCGAGGTACCTGCTGTCGCGGGAGGGAGTTCTACCTCAACCCCCGGGTCGCCCGCGTCCGCCGTGTAGTCCTCCGGCCTGGTCTCGTCGATGCCGTCGGGAGCCTTCGCCGCCTTCAGGACGAAGGTCAGGATCACCGTGACGACGACGTTGAGCACGAACGCCGTGAGGCCGATGTAGCCGATCTCGCCGATGCCCGGGATCTCCTTCGCCGAGCCGCCGAAGTGCTTCTGGGTCGGGGAGGCGACGCCGTACGCGGCGACCGTGCCGTAGATCATGCCGACCGCCCAGCCGGCGAGCAGCGCCCAGCGGTGGAACCAGCGGGTGAAGAGGCCGCCGACCAGGGCCGGGAAGGTCTGGAGGATCCAGATGCCGCCCAGGAGCTGGAAGTTGATGGCCACCGTCTTGTCCATGGTGAGGACGAAGACCAGGGCGCCGACCTTCACCAGGAGCGAGACCAGCTTGGAGACCTTCGTCTCCTGGGCCGGAGTGGCGTCCGGCTTGATGAAGTCCTTGTAGATGTTGCGGGTGAAGAGGTTCGCGGCCGCGATGGACATGATGGCCGCGGGGACCAGCGCGCCGATGCCGATCGCGGCGAAGGCCACGCCCGCGAACCACGCCGGGAACATGTTCTCGAACAGCTGGGGGATGGCGAGCTGGCCGTTGGTGACCTTGATTCCGGCCGCGATCGCCATGAAGCCGAGCAGGGCCAGCAGGCCCAGCATCAGGGAGTACAGCGGCAGGATCGTGGTGTTGCGGCGGATCACCTCACGGCTCTTGGAGGAGAGCGTCGCGGTGATGGAGTGCGGGTACATGAAGAGCGCCAGCGCGGAGCCCAGCGCCAGCGTGGCGTACGTCCATTGGCCCGGCTCGGCGGGGGCCAGCGCGCCGCGCGGCTTCCCGGTCGCCGGGTTGGTCTGGCTGAACGCCTCGCCCGCCTTGGCGAAGATGTCGTCGAACCCGCCCAGCTTGATCGGGATGTAGATGATCGCCACCGCGATGACTATGTAGATCAGCGTGTCCTTCACGAACGCGATCAGCGCGGGCGCCCTGAGGCCCGAGGAGTACGTGTAGGCCGCGAGCACGCCGAAGGCGATCAGCAGTGGGAGGTCCTTCACGAACCAGTTGGTGTCCTCACCGCCGCCGACGCCCATGACGTCGAGGACCGCCTGGATGCCGACCAGTTGGAGCGCGATGTACGGCATGGTCGCCAGGATGCCGGTGACCGCCACCGCCAGCGACAGGCCCTTGGAGCCGAACCGGCCGCGCACGAAGTCCGAGGTCGTGACGTATCCGTGCTTGTGGGAGACCGACCACAGGCGGGGCAGGAACGTGAAGATCAGCGGGTAGATGAGGATGGTGTACGGCACCGCGAAGAAGCCGGCCGCGCCCGCCGCGTAGATCGCCGCGGGCACCGCGACGAAGGTGTACGCCGTGTAGAGGTCACCGCCCAGCAGGAACCAGGTGATCCAGGTGCCGAACGAGCGGCCGCCCAGACCCCATTCGTCGAGGCTGTCGCTCTCCGCCTTTCGCCAGCGCGCGGCCAGGAAGCCCATGACCGTGACGGCGAGGAAGAAGATGATGAAGACGGTGAGTGCCACGCCATTGACGCCGTCGTTCACTTGGCACCTCCGTGGCGGGCGCGCTGGTCACGCTGCCAGAGCTTGTACGCGATCATCGTCAGCGCGGTGGAGATCAGCACCCACGCCATCTGGTACCAGTAGAAGAAGGGGATCCCGATGAAGGTCGGGTCCACCTTGGCGTACGAGCCGACCCACAGCATCGCCACGAACGGGGCGACGAGACAGAGGGCGATGACCACCCTCGCCGGTGTCACCACCGGTGGTCTCACTTCAGGCGCATCCGACATTCCGCGACTCCGTCCCCTCGCCGATCACCTGTGTAACGCGCAGGCAATCTAGGCGAGGGCGTCGTGCATGTGGAAGACCTCGTCCGCATATCGGTATGTCGATTCTGTGAAGCACCCCTTCCTGGGCAGCTCAGCAACAGCGGAAGCTCTGCCGCGGGTCCCCTTCCTGGCGTTCCGTCCGCATACGTTCGCACGTGCGCGACATAGTGGTCGTACGCCGACTCGTCGGTCAGCTCCTCCTTCTCCTCGCGGGTCGGGACCAGACCGGCCGGGGCGACGATCTTCGACTCGACGTACGGCGCCTCGCTGAGCGTGGAGAGCGCGGGACGGCGTAGGTGCCGGACGCAGACCCGCAGGGCGTCGGCGATCACCACGACGATCAGCAGGGCCAGGACCGCCGTTGGCGGGCGGCAGGACCTTGCCGTCGTCGATGGCGTCCTGGAAGACCGAACGCTGTTTGAAGCAGCCCACCTTGGGGTCGCTGGAGAACGTCCCAGGCGAGCGGGATCGCGGTGATCCAGGCCCACTTGAGGCGCCCGGACTTCACCAGCAGGGTGGTGTAGACGGCCAGGGCGACCGCGGCGAGCAGCTGGTTGATCCCGCCGAGGGGTTCGTGGACGCCGACCCAGAGGAAGTAGCCCCACAGGGCGCAGACGATCCCGCTCGTGATGACCAGGCCCGGTTTCCAACTGATGTTCTTGAAGGGCCGGATGACGTTGCCCAGCATGTCCTGGAGCATGAACCGGCCCACGTGCATGCCGGCGTCCAGCGCGGTCAGGATGAACAGCGCCTCGAACATCTCCGAGACGGCCGCGACCGTCCAGGCGGCCGAGACGTCCTCACCCCGGGCGAGCGCGAGCACGGACCAGCCGGCCGCGCCGACCAGGGCGGCGAGGGTCCAGGTGACGACGGTTCGGACGTTCGCGGTTACGCACGAGGCGGTCCTCCCGTCCAGTCGGAGTCGGGAGGACCGTAGAGCAGGATGTGCGGTTGCGCTACAGGGTGTGCATCAGTCCACGGGCCGCTTGAGCCGGGCCACGAACTTGTACCGGTCCCCCCGGTACACCGACCGCACCCACTCCACCGGCTCGCCCGTCCTGTCGACCGAGTGCCGGGACAGCATCAGCATCGGCAGGCCCACGTCGGTGCCGAGCAGGCCGGCCTCGCGCGGGGTGGCCAGCGAGGTCTCGATGGTCTCCTCCGCCTCGGCGAGATGGACGTCGTAGACCTCGGCGAGCGCCGTGTACAGGGATGTGTACTTGACGAGCGACCTGCGCAGGGCCGGGAAGCGCTTGGCGGAGAGGTGGGTCGTCTCGATGGCCATCGGCTCGGCGTTCGCCATGCGCAGCCGTTCGATGCGCAGCACCCGGCCGCCGGCCGTGATGTCGAGGAGCTCGGCGAGCCGGTCGTCGGCGGTGATGTAGCCGATGTCGAGGAGCTGCGAGGTGGGTTCGAGCCCCTGGGCGCGCATGTCCTCGGTGTACGAGGTGAGTTGGAGCGCCTGCGAGACCTTCGGCTTGGCGACGAAGGTGCCCTTGCCCTGGATGCGCTCCAGCCGCCCCTCGACCACCAGCTCCTGGAGGGCCTGGCGCACGGTCGTGCGGGAGGTGTCGAACTCGGCTGCGAGCGTTCGCTCGGGCGGTACCGGGGTGCCGGGCGACTGGGTCTCCGTCATGTCCAGCAGGTGCTTCTTCAGGCGGTAGTACTTGGGCACGCGCGCGATACGGACGCCTGCCCCGCCCTCGGTCTCGGCACTGCTGACGTCGCTGCTCATGGTCTGCCTTCCCGGCTCCGGATGCGGGTCACTTCGTGATCCCTTCTGTATACCGTCGCCGCCTCTTTTGGTCTAGTCCACAGAGGTGAGTGGTATAGCGGACGAGATTACTCCGGCCGCGCCGTTTTCGCTGGCTTCTTTACTAATGGTTCCTGCATATGTAGCTCGCATAACAGCTGGTCAGAGCGTTTTCGAACACTCTTGACAGGCTTCGTGGTCTGGTCCAAGCTCCCCCTACTGGTCTACACCATTGGTCCAGGTCCCGGCCCGTGGGCAGGGGGGTGTGGGCATCCCTGAGGAGGGTGGCGTGAAGCGCAAGCTGGCAGCCGCGATCGGTGTCGCGGGCATGATGGTTGCGGTCGCTGCATGTGGGGGCAGCGACAGCGGAAGTTCGGACAACAGCGGTGCGGACGCCAAGGAGCTGACCGTCTGGCTCACCGTCGACGCCCAGAACAACTGGCCCGAGCTGGTGAAGGCCGCGGACGCCGCGGTCCAGAAGAAGCACCCCGGCATCAAGATCAACCACGAGTACTACGGCTGGCCCGACAAGAACACCAAGCTCGACGCGGTCCTCGCCACCGACAAGGCCCCCGACGTGGTCGAGATGGGCAACACCGAGATGCTGGGCTACATGGTCAAGGGGGCCTTCGCGCCCCTGGACGCCTCGAAGTTCACCAACTCGTCCGCCTGGCTCGACGGCCTCAAGGCCTCGGTGACCTACGACGGCAAGACCTACGGCGTCCCGTACTACGCGGGCGGCCGGGTCGGCAACTGGCGCAAGGACCTCTTCGCCTCGGTCGGCGTCAAGTCCACCCCGAAGACCTACGCGGAGCTCGCCGCAGCCCTCGACAAGGTCCAGAAGAAGGAGGGCGACAAGTTCTCCGCCTGGTACCAGCCCACCCGTGACTGGTACGCGGCCATGTCCTTCGTCTACGACGCCGGCGGCTCCATCGCGGTCGAGTCGGGCGGCCAGTGGAAGGGCAACCTCTCCTCGCCCGAGTCGATCAAGGGTCTCACCGAGTTCAAGAACGTCGTCGACAAGTACATGCACGGCGACAAGACCAAGGACGAGTCCGACCGTTACATCGTCTACGGCCAGGGCAAGTCCGGCATGATCTTCGGCGCGGCCTGGGAGGGTGCGACCTCCGCCGACCCGAAGAACGACAAGACCGGCAAGCTCAAGGACAACCTCGAGAACTTCGTGATGCCCGGCCCGTCCGGCAAGAACATGCCCGTCTTCCTGGGCGGTTCGGACCTCGCCGTCCCGGTGAAGTCCAAGGCGCAGGCCGTCGCCGCCGAGTGGATCAACGCCTTCACCGGTCCCTCCGGTCAGAAGGGCCTGATGGCCAAGGGCAACCTGCCCAACAACAAGACCGACCTCGCCACCCTGAAGAACGACCCGGCGACCGCGGTCCCGGCCACCGCGGCCGAGTCCAACTGGTTCGTCCCGATGGCACCCGGCTGGGGCCAGGTCGAGAAGGCGCAGGTCCTGCAGAACATGCTGCAGGAGATCGGCACCGGCAAGAAGTCGGTCGAGGCCGCCGCGAAGGACGCGGACGCCGCGATCGACAAGGTCATCAACACGAAGTGACCTGACAGCAGGGCCCCGCACGCCTACTCGGCCAGGGCGGGGCCCTGCTTCCCGTACGACCGTGCGGGCTTCGCTTTCGTACGACCAGAAGGACCGCTGAGGAGCGCGCCATGAGTGCCGCAGACACGACCACCCCCACCGAGGTGCCGCCGCCGATGTCGGTACCACCGCCCTCCCCGCCGGCGGCGCCCCGCAGAAGGCGGAGCTCCGGCGCCACCCCCTGGCTGCTGCTCGCGCCCTGCCTGCTCATCCTCGGCCTGGTCATGGGCTATCCGCTGGTCCGCCTGGTGACGCTGTCGTTCCAGAAGTTCGGGCAGTCCCAGCTGTGGGGCTTCCAGCCCGCCGAGTGGGTCGGCTTCGACAACTTCACGGCTGTGCTGGACGACGGCGAGTTCTGGGCGGTCGTCGTCCGGACCATCGTCTTCGCGGCCGGTTGCGTCATCTTCACGATGGTCGCCGGCATGCTGATCGCGCTGCTGCTCCAGCGGGTCTCCGGCTGGGTGAAGACCCTTGTCAACATCGCCCTGGTGGCCAGCTGGGGCATGCCGATCATCGTCGCCACCACGGTCTTCAAGTGGCTGTTCGACGCTGACTACGGCATCCTCAACGCGCTGCTCAGCAAGTTGCCCGGGGTCGAGATGATCGGCCACAACTGGTTCGCGAGCGGTCCCCAGGGTCTGGCCGTGATCATGCTCCTGGTGGTCTGGGGCGCGGTGCCCTTCGTCGTGATCACCCTCAGCGCCGGGCTCACCCAGGTCCCGGCCGAACTGGAGGAGGCGGCCCGGCTCGACGGCGCGGGCGCCTGGGGCGTCTTCCGGTATGTCACCCTGCCGATCCTCAAGCCGATCATCGTGATGCTGACGACCCTCTCGGTCATCTGGGACATGGGTGTCTTCCCCCAGGTGTTCGTCATGCGCAACGGCCACCCGGAGCCGGAGTTCCAGATCCTGCCGACCTACTCCTACGACCGCGCCTTCGTGGTCAACGACTACGCGCAGGGCTCGGCGATCGCCCTCATCACCGTGCTCCTGCTGCTCGGGGTCGTCGCCGTCTACATGCGTCAGATGCTGAAGATCGGAGAGGTCGAATGAGCACGCTCGCTCCCGGGGCCCGCCGGAAGTCCAAGGCCGGCTGGAACCTCCTCGGCCTTCTCGTCTTCGTCACCGCCGGTTTCCCCGTCTACTGGATGCTCAACACGGCGTTCAAACCGGCCAAGGACGCCATCGACCCGGACCCGAGCCTGCTGCCGACGGGCATCACCTTCTCCAACTTCAGCCGCGCGCTGGACATCGCCGACTTCTGGGGCCCGGTCGGCCGCAGCCTGATCGTCTCCCTCTCGGTCGTGGCGATCGGCGTCGTGGTCGGCACCCTGGCCGCCCTCGCCATCTCCCGCTTCCAATTCCGCGGCCGCAAGGTCGTGATCGTGGCCATCCTGGCGGTCCAGATGGTCCCCCTGGTCGCGATGATCATCCCGGTCTTCCTGCTGCTCAACGACCTCGACCAGTACGACAGGCTGTCGGGCCTGATCATCACGTACCTGACCTTCATCCTGCCCTTCACGGTGTGGACGCTGCGCGGCTTCATCGTCAACGTCCCGAAGGAACTGGAGGAGGCGGCGATGGTGGACGGCTGCTCCCGCACCAGCGCCTTCATCCGCGTGGTCTTCCCGCTGCTCGCCCCCGGCATGGTCGCCACGTCGGTCTACGGCTTCATCCTGGCCTGGAACGAGTACCTGTACGCCCTCATGCTGCTCAGCCAGAAGAACCAGACCGCGACCGTCTGGCTCGGCAACTTCACCACCAAACACGGCACCGAATACGCCCCGATGATGGCCGGTTCCACCATGATGGCCGTGCCGATCGTGGTCCTCTTCCTCCTCGTCCAGCGCAAGATGGCCGCGGGCCTCACCGCGGGCGCCGTGAAGGGATAACGCCCCCGATGACGACATTCGCCAGCGGCACCGACACCTTGACGAGAGACGCCCTCACCGTCCTCCAGCCAGGCTTCACCGGCACCACCGCCCCCGACTGGCTGCTGCGCCGCCTCGGCGAGGGCCTCGCCTCGGTCGGCCTGTTCGGCCGCAACATCGCCTCGCCGGAACAACTGAGCGCGCTTACGGCCCAGTTGCGCGCCGAACGCGACGACGTCCTGGTCGCCATCGACGAGGAGGGCGGCGACGTCACCCGCCTCGAAGTGCGCACCGGCTCGTCCTTCCCGGGCAACAACGCCCTCGGCGCGGTGGACGACGTGGCACTGACGAGGGAGGTGGCCGCGGAACTCGGCCGCCGTCTCGCGGCCTGCGGGGTCAACCTCAACTGGGCTCCGTCGGCCGACGTGAACTCCAACGCGTCCAATCCGGTGATCGGCGTCCGCTCCTTCGGGGCCTCCCCGCAGCTGGTCGCCCGGCACACCGCCGCCTATGTCACCGGTCTCCAGTCGGCCGGCGTGGCCGCCTGCACCAAGCACTTCCCGGGCCACGGCGACACGGCGGTCGACTCCCACCACGCGCTGCCGCGCATCGACGTGGACGAGTCGGTACTCCTGGAGCGCGAACTGCGGCCCTTCCGCGCGGCCATCGCCGCCGGCACCCGCGCCATCATGACCGCCCACATCCTGGTCCCGGCCCTGGACCCGGACCGCCCGGCGACCCTGTCCCACCGGGTGCTGACCGACCTGCTGCGCCGCGAACTCGGCTACACCGGCCTCATCGTCACCGACGGCATGGAGATGCAGGCCATCGCCGGCACCTACGGCATCGAACGCGGCAGCGTCCTGGCCATCGCCGCCGGTGCCGACGCGATCTGCGTGGGCGGCGGCCTGGCCGACGACGACACGGTACGGCGCCTGCGTGACGCCCTGGTCTCGGCGGTCCGCTCGGGTGAACTCCCCGAGGAGCGGCTCGCACAAGCGGCGGAACGCGTGCGCACGCTGGCCCACTGGATGGCGGCCGGCGCGGCCGAGGCCCGGCTGGCGGCCGACGAGGAGGTGGGACTGCGCGCGGCCCGAAGGGCGTTGCGCATCACCGGCGCGGACGGTTTCACCCCCCTCACCACAGCGCCCTACGTCGCCGCCTTCACCCCGATCGCCAATGTGGCCGTCGGCGACGAAACACCCTGGGGCGTCGCCGCCGAACTCACCCGACTGCTCCCCGGCACGGAAACGGGCAGCTTCGCCGGTGCGGACGCGGGTCTCGCCACCCTGGCCGCGGCCGGCCCCCGCCGCATCGTGGCCGTGGTCCGCGACGAACACCGCCACCCCTGGATGGGGGCGGCCCTGGACACCGTGCTGCGGACCCGCCCCGACACGATCGTGATCGAGATGGGCCTGCCTCAGGCCCCCGCCCGAGGAACCCTGCACATCGCGACCCACGGCGCGGCCCGCGTCTGCGGAAGGGCGGCGGCGGAGGTCATCGCGGGGGGCGGTCCGACCGGCGGGGCCGGTGCGCCGTACGACTTCGCCGTCATCCATGTGACGCCGGAGGAGGGTGGCACGGGCAAGTCGCTGGAGGAGA